>JAAUQO010000136.1 GCA_012032775.1 Oscillochloris sp.
GGCCGCCGCCGCGCCCGACGGCGCCGCCGCGACCGTGAAAAAGCCGTAAGCGCACATTGTGGCGCTCGGCAATCGTGCTGAGCTCACGTTGGGCCTGATAAAGCGCCCAGTTCGCTGAGACAAAGCCGCCCTCCTTGTTGCTGTCGGAGTAGCCCAGCATCACCTCCTGGGTCTGTTCGCGCAAGCGCAGATGATCGCGATAGACCGGCAGACGGAGCAATTCGTCCATCAACTGCGGCGCATTCACCAGGTCTTCGCCGGTTTCGAAGAGCGGCACGACATTCAGATAGCTGTGAGCGCCGGGCTTATACAGGCCGGTTTCGCGACAGAAAAGCAGCACCGCCAATATATCGCTGACCGACGAGGTAGTACTGATGATGTACTGTTGAAATATCTCCGGATCGAGTTGTTCGCGCAGGGCGGTGACAACTCGGAATGTGGCGATTGTCTCGGCGGTTTCGGCGGTGTACTCGTTCAGGCGCGGGGCGGTTAATGGGCGAGGACTGGCGATCTCGGCGGTAAGCAGCGCGATCCTGGCCGGTTCATCCAGGGCAGGGTACTCCTCGCAGATACGGGCGACGCGGAAGATCTCGCTCAACGCGCTCAGGTGGCGCCCGCTATGTTGGCGAATATCCAGGGTTGCGGTGTGCAAGCGAAAGATCGCAACTTTACGTTCGACCTCACACAGCACACCATCGGCGACAAGTGCTCCGCCGTTGGCCCGCAAACTCGCGCTACAGATCCGCAGATCGTCCAGCAGTTCGTCGCTGTGGTAATAGACCGTCGGCGCCGACTGGTGCAGCATGTCGTCGCCCCAGCGCGGCTGAAGTGTGAGCGTATAAGCGAGGCTGCGTTCCAGGCGTTCGCGGATGTAGTGACACAACTGGCGATATGGCTCACGCTCGTGGTGCGGGCTGATCTGCAGATCGGGGAAGATACTGCGATATTCCGCAAGGCGCGTGCTCAGGGCCGGGCTGATCGGCACCTGGTGGAGCGACTGGCTAAGATCGCCGTGGAGCCGATCGACACATGTGATCAAATGCCGCAACATTGTGGCCCGCATCAGGCGCACCGTTTCAACCGTCACCTCCGGCGTCACAAAGGGGTTGCCGTCGCGGTCGCCGCCCATCCAACTGCCGAAGCGCAGCAACGGCGGCACCTGCCAGCGCTGTTCGGGATAGTGATCGGCGAGGGCGTGTTCGAGTTCATCAAGCAGGCGCGGCAGCAGATCCCAGAGCGTCGTCTGGAAGTAGAACAGGCCATTCTCAACCTCGTCGAGCACCGAGGGTTTGGTGACGCGGACATCATCACTCTGCCAGAGGCCGACGATCTCGCGCTCGATCAGGTGCAGGCGGTCGGCGTGTTCACCGGGCAAGAGCAAGCGTTCGCCGAGGGTCAGATCGATCAGTGCATCGGAGATTCGGCGCTGCTTGAGCAGAATCGTGCGCCGGCGCGACTCGGTTGGGTGCGCGGTGAGCACCGGCGAAATCAGGGCATTATCGAGCCAATGCCGGATCTGTTCGGCGGGTACGGCGTGTTCGCGCAGCAGGGCAACGGCGGCGGTGATACTTTCGGCGCGCGGGTTGGGGGCGGTTCGCACATCGCGGGAGCGCAAAACCCGCAGGCGTTCGACGCTCTCGGCGAGATTGACCAGGCCGAAGTACAGGGTGAAAGCCTTGATCAGATCGTGCAACTCTTCAACCGAGCGATCGGCGATCAACGTCCGCAGTTCGGTTGCCGCAGCGGAGTGCGGGTCGGCGCGGAGTTGCTTGGCGAGCCTGCGCACCTCTTCCTCGCGGGCGAGTGCCGCTGCGCCGCTTTGATCGGTGATCACGCGACCGAGAGCATCGCCGAGACTACGAATATTCGCCGAGAGATGATCGATCTCCGATTCATCGAAATCACTTGAAAACATGCGCAACGCCTTCTTCACTCACCGCCTTCAGCAACCATCCCTTCGAGGTGAGCGGCATCGTTCAGGCGCAGCAGGCGCCAGCCGCTGCGGCCGAGTTGTAACTCGGTGAATGAGCCGTTATCGAGCCACATGCGGCCGAAGTTGATCAGATCGAGACCGATCACATGGCACAGCAGCGCCCGGATCGTACCGCCGTGGCTGACGCCGATGATCGTCTCGCCGGGCTTGTGGGTTTCCTGAATCCGTTGCAACCAGATCAAGGCGCGGGCCTGAAGTTGGGCGTAGCTCTCGCCGCCGAGCCGCACCGTACGGGCCGGGTCGCGTTCGTACTCGGCCATGTGATCGGGAAAGCGGCGATACAGTTCTTCGGGCGTCAGCCCTTCCCACTGACCGACATCGATCTCACGCAATTCGCTTGCGCTGTGCGGGGTAAGGTGAAGTGCTTCGCCGATAATCTCGGCGGTTTGCCGGGCGCGGGCCAAATCGCTGGCGTAAAGTGCGCTTGCCTGGCGTGAGCGCAGACGATCGGCGGCGTGACGAGCCTGGGCGATACCACGCTCATTGAGCGGAATATTCGCCTGACCCTGGTATTGCAGGGTGACATTCCACGGTGTTTCGCCGTGGCGAACAAGTATGAGGTGCATAAATCCGTGGGGGTGATTGACGAATTCGTCGTTGAGGCCAAGGCATCTTTGCCGTGGGCATTATACACTGCGTTGGGCGCGCCATGGGCGAAATCCACCACCGGCTCGCCGTCGCGCTCTTACACGCGCAACGGGATCTGGTCGAGGTGGCGGATCGCGGGCCAGACATGGTCGGCGGGCAGTGGATAGGCGAACAGATAGCCCTGAGCTTCGTCGCAGCCGATCTCGCGCAGATAAGCATGTTGCAGCGGCGTCTCGACGCCTTCAGCCACGACACTCAGGCCCAGACTGTGGGCGAGGCCGACGATGGCCTGAATAAGGGCAGTATCGTTCTCGTCGCCGTTGATCTCGCGAACGAATGAGCGATCGATCTTGAGTGTATCGACGGGAAACTGCTGCAAATAGGCCAGCGACGAATAGCCGGTGCCGAAATCATCGATCGTGACGCGGGCGCCGAGGGCGCGCAGTCGGGCGATCTTGGCGGCGCTGTCCTCGGGATTGCGCATCAGCATGCTTTCGGTAATCTCCAGATCGAACCAGCATGGTGCGAGGCCGCTGACGGATAATGCTTCGGCGACTTGCGTGACAATATCATCGACCTCGAACTGCGGCGCAGAGACGTTCACGGCCATGCGGATCGGCGGATGCCCGGCCTTTTGCCAGCGTACCGCCTGACGGCAACTCTCCTGAATCACCCAGCGGGCGAGCCGCGGCATCAGGTGGCTCTCCTCGGCGGCGGCGATAAAGGCCCCCGGCGTAAGCAGACCGCGGCTGGGGTGCTGCCAGCGGATCAGTGATTCGACGCCGACGACTTTGCCGGTGCGCAGATCGATCTGCGGCTGATAATACAGGACAAACTCCTCGACCTCGATCGCGTGGCGCAGTTGCATGTCCAGTTCGAGGCGGGCCTGTGAGGCGCCGGCCAGTTCGGGCGTGAAGATACGAACCGTATTGCGGCCCTGAGATTTCGCCAGATGCATGGCACTATCGGCGTGCTTCAACAGCGTTCCCGCATCGTCGCCGTCGCGAGGGTAGAGACTGATCCCGGCGCCGGCACTAAGATACAATCGGTGTTCCCCGGCGACAAAGGGCTGTTCAAGCGCCTGTAACATCTGGCGGGCAATCTGGTATGCGTAAAGATCATCGGCGGCTGAGGTGATCACCGCGAATTCGTCGCCGCCCATTCTTGCCAGCAGGGCCTCGTGCGGCAGGCCGGCGCGCAGGCGATCGCCGACGGCGGCCAGCAATTCATCGCCGAGGTTATGACCAAGGGCATCGTTGATCCGATTAAAGCGATCAAGATCAAACAGGCAGATCGCGAATGAGCACTTGCCGTTGTGCTCATTGATCCAGCCGTCGAGCCGATTGATCAGCCCGGAACGGTTCAACAGGCCGGTTACCTGATCGTATTGGATCTGATAGCGCAGTTCGGCAGGATGGTACAGGGGCCGGCTGCTGGCTTGCTGCAACATCACCAGATGCGTGAGCCGGCCTTCATTGTCGTACAGCGGCGTCAGCCGGCATTCGGCCTGATACGTGCTCTTGTCGGGGCGGTAGAACGTTATTGCGTGGGAGATGATCTCGCCGTTTCTGGTGGCGCCGACGTGCCCACACACGGTCTTATAATCGGCCTGTAACCCGGTTAGCATGCTGATCGGCGCCCCATGCAGCGCGCTGGTCGGATAACCGCTGACGGCGCTCATTGCGGCATTGCTATACAGAATTTTCGGATCGTCGGGCTGGGTCAGCAGTTCAACGATCAGCACGGCGTCGGCGGCATATTCGAGCGCCACCTGCAACATCGAGAGCCGCACATCGGCCTGTTGCTGGCGCGTGATATCGTGGGCCACAACATAGGCGATTCCATCTTCGGTATCGGCGCTGATCAGCCACTGCATCCAGTGTTGCGGCATCGTGATTGCACGAGCCTGGAAGCAGATATGTCCATGATGCTTCAGTTGGGCCAGCGCCTGCAACGCCGGCGCACGATCGGCGGGGAGCAGAAGTTCGATCAGCGGCGCCTGAACGCTCTGATCCGTCTGGTAGCCCATAGCCCGGTAGAAGGCCGGATTAGCTTCGATCAGACGGTAATCGGCATCGAGTACCGCTAACGGCTCATACGTGCGTTGAAAGAAATGCCAGCGTCGTAGCGACATGGAATATGCCTTTAGCGCCAAGGCTGGGAAACAACCGTCGCGATGATGTCTGGTGGCCTGTGATAACCGCAAACTGAGAACCCTGGATGGACGATTTCAGAGCGCAGGTTCAGGGTAGCGCTTCGCCGGCGTCAAGCAGATCGAATGCTGTTTCAATAATCCCTTCCACATCAAGCGAGAAGTTACGATACAGATCGTTGCGTTCGCCCGACTGGCCGAAGTGATCGACGCCCAATGCGGCAACCGGCGCGCCGTAGACTGCGCCGAGCCAGGCCAGGCTGTGCGACGATGCATCGTGGACGGTCACAAGCGGTGCGTGGCGTTCTTCCGGCATGATCAGCCACTCCAGGGCCGCCGTGCCGTTGCGGCGGGCCTGCTGCCAGTGTTCATACAGCCGGCGCGGGCTGGTCAGGTTCAAGACATTCACCGCCACGCCTTCGCGGCGCAGATATGCGGCGGCGGCCACTGCTTCGGGGATGAGGGCGCCGGCAGCGGCGATCTGCATGATCGGTGCAGCGGGATGATCGGCGTGATCGCGGCGGTCGATCAGGCGATAGCCGCCGCGCAACACTTGATCGCGCAGGGCTTCTTCACCAAGGCGTTGCAGGGCCGGATCGAGCAGGCTTTGATCGATCGGCCTGGTGGTGAGCCGCACATAGCTGGCGCGGCCGTGCTTGCGATCGGCGCATAAGCGCAGCGCCTCGACCATCTGCCAGGCCAACTCACGCGCAAACGCCGGCTCGAAGCTCTCCAGATTCGGTAGTTCGATCCCGAGCGACGGCGTGACCGACGACTGGTGGGCGCCGCCTTCGGGCGACAGGGTGACGCCTGAGGGTGTTCCGGCGAAGATGAATTTGGCGCCTGAGTAAAGGCCATAGATCAGGGCGTCGAGGCCGCGACAAATAAAGGGATCATAGACTGTACCGATCGGGATCAGTGTCTCGCCGATCAACTCCCTGGAAAGGCCGAACGCGCCGAGCAGCATAAACAGATTCATCTCGGAGATGCCGAGTTCGATGTGGCGTCCGGTCGGGCCGCGTTTCCAGCGTAAGAGCCGATACACTTCGGCGCTCTCGAAGTCGGGTTCTTCGGCGGGCGAGTAGACGCCGGATTTATTGATCCAGCCCCCCAAATTCGTCGAGACCGACACATCGGGCGAGTGGTAACCACCCGTTCGCGCAGGCCCTCAAGATCGGCGAGGCGGCTGAGGAAGCGCCCGAAGCTCTCCTGGGTGCTGCTGGTGCCGCCGGTGGGCACGCTGATCGTCGCGGGGATCGCCAGCGGCGGTTGATCGGAGTGATGTTCATCCGGCGGATAAAGCCGGGCGGCGGCGGCGGCGCAGGCTTTTCCGGGCGGCGAGTCGGGATCGAAGGCGGCCCAGGGATCATCGGCGGGCAAGCCGAATTGCCCATGCAATTCGGCGATCTGTTCGTCGCTGAGCAACATCGAGTGATTGAGCGGATGGCCGGCGATCGGCAAGCCCCAGCCCTTGATGGTGTAGGCGAAGATGATCGTCGGCCGGCGCGGTTCACGATCGGCCTGGGCCAGTACGCTCAGCAACTCTTCCAGATCATGGCCGCCGAGATTCGCGATCATGGCGGGCAACTCTGTATCGCTCAGATCGTCGATGGCGCGGGCGATTGCGGGATCATCGGCGATCAGGCGCGGGCGCATCTCGGCGCCGGGAAGCCGAATCAGCGCCTGATACTCCTCGTTGCTCATCTCGTCGATCCGCCGGCGCAACGCCTCACCGCCGGGGCGATCGAAGTGGGCTTGCAACTGCCGGCCGTATTTCGCCTCCAACACTTGCCAGCCGCTCTCGGCGAAGAGCCGCTTCAGGTGGGCGGCGCGAATCCCCGGCACCACCCGGTCGAGGCTCTGGCGGTTCAGATCGACGATCCAGAGCAACTGCTCCAGGCCGTCGAGCGCCGGATCGAGCACCGCCTCCCAGACATTGCCTTCATCAAGTTCGGCATCGCCGACCAGGGCGACAAAGCGGCGGCTGTTCGGCACGCCGAAGTGATCGGCGCTGTAGCGGGCGGCCAGGGCGGCAAAGGCCGGGGCGACGGCGCCGAGGCCGACTGAGCCGGTTGAGAAATCGGGCGTATCCGGATCTTTGGTGCGCGACGGGTAGGCTTGCAGTCCGCCGAAGGCCCGCAGTTCGGTTAGATAGCGGCGGGGGAGCCGGCCAAGCAAATACTGGATGGCGTGATAGACCGGCGAGGCGTGGGGTTTGACTGAGACGCGGTCGCCGGGGCGCAGAAAATGAAAATACAGCGCCGTCATAACCGTGACCATCGAGGCCGACGAGGCCTGGTGCCCGCCGACTTTTGTGCCGTCGGGGTTCGGGCGTACATTATTGGCGTGATGTACCATGCGGGCGGCAAGCCAGAGCACACGGCGCTGGATGTTGTCCAATATCTCCCGATCGGCGGAGCTAATTCGGCTGGACGGAGCTGGAGCAAAATCCGGCTGGCGACGCTGCCGAGTCGTAGTCATGGCGGCTCCTCTAATGACTGCAAAAGGCAACAGGCAAAAGAACAAATGTACTTACCTGTTGCGGTACGTTGCTGCGATAACTGCTACCCTCAGCTGGGTATGACGCCGATGGATATGTGCGCCTTAACCTTTATTATACTTCAGGTGAATCATCTTCGACGCAGCAGGTTTCAGAAAAGGAGTACAATATGGATAGACTTCGCGACAGGTGTACGGCGCATGCTGGAACGCCGAAAATCTGTCGCCGCTAGCTAGGGGGCGATGATGGAGCCTGAATGGAGTGGTAATCCCGACATGGGGCGCGTGTTCATGGTGATCCTGATTGGCGGCGCAATCGCATTTTTCTTCCTGGTCTGGGTTTTTGCCTGGTATATGTAGGTTCACGATCACGGGTTGCCCCGGCCGCCGGTCGGGGCGTTCATTTGGTCGTAAAATGGTTGACAAGTCCAATATATTCCGGTACCCTGCTCAACGTACACTGCGAATAACAGCGATACAAATCCATGGAAAATCATTATGCCTGAAATCAGCAGTGCCGACTCGCCCCGGATCGAGGCATACCGGCTGTTCCTCAAGCTTCACCGGCGCTTTCAAGAATTAAACCGCGACGAATTTCGCGCATACGATCTTTCGACGCCGCAATATGCGATCCTGTTTTACGCCAGTGTTGAGGGCGTGCCGCTGAGCCAGATCTGCCAGGAGATGCTTTCGGATAATTCGAACTTGACCCGGTTGGTCGATCGGTTGGAGGCGCGCGGGTTGGTGCAGCGGGCGTCTGATCCGAACGACCGGCGCGTGACGCTGGTGCAGCTTACCGCTGCCGGCAAGGCTCTGATCGATGAGTTGCGGCCGCGGCATCGGCACCATGTTGAGCAACGCCTTGCCGCACTCGCACCTGGGCAGGTTGCCGCTTTTTATGATGCGATGGAGACGATCTACGCCAGTTTGCAGGACGGCGACCCGGCGACAAACGAGGCGTAAGGTGCGACGGCTGCGCCGGAGCGATGTTCGTCAATCTTGTCTAAGCGGCAGTACAGGTCTGCCGCATAGGAATGCGTTGAAGCAGTATTGCATGCTGCATGCTGCATTTTCCCTATGGCCACACAATCAACGACTGCCGATCAAGCGGCTTCATCAACGCCGGTTGAATCCTCGCCCGAGCCGTCTGCCGACGCTACGGGCTTTCGTTTGCCGCCGATGTTACGGGCGCTGCGCCATCGGAATTATCGGCTGTTCTTCGCCGGGCAATTGATCTCGCTTACCGGCACCTGGATGCAGAATGTCGCTCAGGGCTGGTTGGTGCTGCGCCTGACCGACTCGCCGGCCCTGCTCGGCCTGACGGCGGCGGCAAGTTCGTTGCCGGTGTTGTTGCTGTCGCTGTCGGCCGGCACAATTGCCGATCGCGTGCCCAAGCGCCGGATTATGCTGATCACGCAGTCGGTGGCCTTGCTGCTCGCACTGACGCTGGCCTTTCTGACCCTCAGCGGCCTGGTGCAGGTCTGGCATGTGTTGGTGCTGGCGATGCTGCTGGGTGTGGTGAATGCCTTTGATGCGCCGGCGCGACAGGCATTTACCGTGGAGATGGTTGGGCGCGAGGATCTGTTGAACGCGATTGCGTTGAACTCCTCGATCTTCAACGGCGCCCGGACACTCGGCCCGGCGGTTGCGGGCGTGGTGGTGGCGCTGATCGGTGAAGGCCCGGCGTTTTTGCTGAATGGACTCAGCTTTATGGCGGTGATCTTCGGGCTGTTGCAGATGCGAATCGTGATGCCGCCGAAGCCGGCACGTACGCGGGGCGGCGGCGAGTTGCGCGAGGGTTTGCGCTATATTGCCGAAGAGCCGCGGGTGCGCCTGTTGCTCACACAGGTGGCCGCGATGGGCCTGTTTGCCTTTGTGCATATTCCGCTGCTGCCGTATTTCGCCCGTGATGTGTTGAACGCCGGGGCGAGCGGCCTTGGTTGGATGTCGGCGGCGAATGGCCTCGGCGCGCTGACGGCCTCGTTGATTCTGGCGCAACTTGGTCCGGAGGTGGGGCGCGGGCGCTTGATGCAGATCGCCTCGTTGCTCTTTTCGCCGGCCATGATCGCTTTCACCTTCTCGCGCTCGTTACCGCTCTCGATGCTGTTGCTGGCACTGGTGGGTTGGTCGGGGGTGACGACGATGGCCCTGAGTAACACTCTGATCCAGACGATCGTGCCGGACTCGTTGCGTGGCCGGGTGATGAGTGTCTTTACGCTGTTTCTGATGGGCCTGAGCCCCATGGGCGGCATGCTCGCCGGGCTGCTGGCAGAAGGCGTGGGGAATGTGCCGCTGGTGGTAGCGGCGTCGGCGCGATCGCCTGGTTGATCCTGGCGGTATTGGCGCTGCGGGCGCCGTTCCTGCGGGAGTTGTGAACGATACGACTTAGGCAGTCAGCGTTTTTTTGCCTGCGGCAGCGCGGTAGGAGACCATCTTTTGTCGCGCTGTGGCGGCGAAGCTGCACAGCGCGACAAATAACAGATTGTTCTACCCCGGTGGGTAGAGACGCAACATTTCGCGTCTCTACCCGCCGTTATTTTTTAACTCTGGCGTAGAGGGCGAGCGCCCGCTCGCGCTGCTGTTTGTGATCGACGATCGGGGCCGGATAATCACGGCCGACCTGAACGTCGGCGCGGATCTGTTCGGCCGGCGCCATGGTGTGCGGCTCGTGGATGAATTTGTTCGGCACATTGGCTAACTCGGGCACGTAACGCCGCACATACGCGCCCTCGGGGTCGAATTTTTTGCCCTGGCTGACTGGATTGAAGATGCGGAAATAGGGTTGGGCGTCGGTGCCGGTGCCGGCGGCCCACTGCCAGCCGCCGTTATTCGCGGCCGGGTCGCCGTCGATCAGCAGTTGCATAAAATGGCGCTCGCCCCAACGCCAGTCTACCAACAAGTCTTTTGTGAGAAACGAGGCCACGATCATGCGGGCGCGGTTGTGCATCCAGCCCTCGCGGCGCAGTTGGCGCATTGCTGCATCCACAATCGGGTAGCCGGTGCGTCCTGCTTGCCACGCCGCAAACAGGCCTTCGTCATTCGGCCAATCCAGCCTGTCGTACTCCTGTCGGAAGGCACCGCTGAGTACGTGCGGGTGATGGTAGAGCACCTGGACGTAGAAATCGCGCCAGATCAATTCGCTCACCCAGGTATCGATCGAATCGCGGGTGTTTTGCGGTGTCTGTGGGTTGGCGTCGGCGCGCTCAAGGGCCGCGCGCAGGCATGTGCGAATGCCGAGCATACCGAGCCGCAGATACGGCGAGAGCCGCGAGGTTCCGGGGCTGCCGGGCAGATTGCGCTGTTCGGCATAATCGGCGATCCCCTGGTTGCGGCGCAGATCGAGGAATTGGGCCAGGCTCGCCAGGGCAGCCTGTTCGCCCGCCGCCGGCAACGGATGTGTTACATCCAACCCAAGCTCCGACGGCTCAGGGATCGGGTCGCTCGCCGGCCATTGTGCGGGCGCGCCGAGTTCCGGCACGGTCTGGAGTGCGTAATCGGCCGGGGTGAGTTGCTTGCGCCAGGTGCGGGCATAGGGTGTATAAACGGTGTATGCTGTGCCGCCGCCGCTCAGCACGTCGTCCATCTCGAAGATCACGCCGTCTTTGAAACTGCGGGCGCTGCGGCCGTCGGCCTTGAGTTGGGCCTTGATCGTGCTGTCGCGCTTGATCGCATAGGGCGTGTAGTCGCGGTTCCAATACACCCCGGCGGCATCGAGCTCGGCGGCGAGCGCCGGCAGAATCTGTTGTGGGTCGCCGCGGCGGACAATCAAGCGCGAGCCGCGCGCCCGTAATTCGGCATCAAGGGCGCGCAGGCCCGCCAGGAGCCATGTGCTGCGGGCCGCCGATGCGAAGCGGCCCTGCAAAAGCGCGTCGTCGAGGATAAAGAGCGGGAGTACCATGCCGGCGCTGTCATGGGCGGCGGCGCTGAAAGCGGCGTTATCGTTCAGGCGCAGATCGCGCCGAAACCAGTGCAAAATACGTATCATACAAACTCTATTCTTTGGTGTTTGACGCTTTGGGCCAGACACCAAAGAATTATTGTTTTTGTAGCGATTGCTCGAAGAACTCGGCCAGACGGCGATAAAGAATCGCCTGATTGGTCGGGCGATGGATGCCGTGGCCCTCGTCGGCGAACTCCAGCAGTTCGTAGGGAATGCCGGCGGCGTCGAGCCGTACCCGTACCTGATGGACGTTCTCCGGCGTTACATTCGGATCCTGAGCGCCCTGGACGATCAACAGTTTGCCGCGGATCTGCTGCACGAAGTGGATCGGCGAGCGCTCGAAATAGCGTTCCGGCGCCTGCTGCGGCGTGCCGCCGATCATCTCCTCGCTGTAGGGCCGCAGATCGGGCCGGGTGGTCTCATAATCGATCACCAGGTCGGTCATGCCGCAGATCGGCGCGGCGGCGGCGATCACCTCGGGCGGCGTATGCACGATCTGGCACCAGGAGCTATAGCCGCCGTACGAGGTGCCGGTGATGCCGATCTTGCCCGGCGCCGCAATCCCGGCAGCGATCAGGGCCTCGGCGCCGCAGCGAATATCGGCCTGCTCGCGCCCGCCCCAGCCGTCGATCTTGATCGACTCGCGATACGCCAGTCCGAAGCCGGTGCTGCCGCGATAGTTCACATCGAGCACATGGAAGCCGCGCCGCACCAGATATTGAATTTGCGGATTGATCCACTCCTCGGAGTGCCAGGTCGGCCCGCCGTGGATGTAGAGCACGGCCCGATCACAGGGCGCTGCGGCCCGATACAACCAGCCCTGAATCTCCAGGCCATCACTTGAGTGCCAGCGAAACTCCTCGGCCGGCGTGAGGTCGGCGGGATCGATCTGCATGCGTTCCTGCACGCGGGTGAGCGACACAATGGTGGTATCGTCGCTGATCCGCAGCAGATCCGCCGGCGCAGTTGAGCTGTAGTGCAAGGCGATCCAGGCGCCGTCGGGGGCCTGGCCGAGCGGCTGAAGATTGCCGGGCAGGGCTGAAAACAGCCGGCGCGCACCGGTTTGCGGGTCGATGATATGGGCACAGTGGCGGGCAGCACGTACCTCATCCACAACCACCAGTCCATCGCGCGTGGGCCAGGCCGCTTCGACCTGGATCTGCGGGTCGTCGAGTAACCAGTCGGTTGCGCCGCTGACGATATCGTAGCGCCCGACGCGCTGGTAGGTGCCGTCGGCATGTTCGGCCACGAACAACAGATTGCGCCCGTCGGGCATCCAGGCGGCGCGCACCTTGCGATCGTCGCCGGCGTTCAAGATCTCGACATCGCTGCCGCCCTCAACATCGATCAGATGCACCTGTTCGCCGCCGGGATGTCGATCAACTCGCATCTGGAGCAGATGGGTTCCAGCGCTGTTCAACTCCGGCGGCGACCAACTGGCCCGCCGCGAACGGGCGATCGCTGTGCGCTCGCCGCTCGCCAGATCATGCCGGTAGAGCAGGCTCTCCTCGGTCGTTGCGCCATGCTCCAGATCGTAATTCATGCTGTAGAAGAGCGTGTGCTGGTCGGGGCTGAGTTGGCCGCCGCGCAGAAAATAGGGCGGACGATCCTCGCTGAGCGGGATCATGATGCCGGGGTGGGCCAGTTCAACCCGAAAAAGCCGCACATGCTCATCGCCCTCGTGGTCCTCGGCGACGATCACACTTTGCGAGTCGGCGCCCAGGCGATCAACTGGGTCTCATCGGGTGTGGCGGTAAGCTGGATCGGCGCCGCCGCGCCGTCGGTAGGCGCCACGAAGATATCAATCTGCGCACTGACCCGATACCAGGCAAACGCGACCCAACGCCGATCCGGCGAAATCTTCGCTTCCTCGACGCTGGGGATGGTGAGCATGGCCTGCAACAGACGATCGTTGTCCATATGGATTCCTAGCGTAAACGTGTTTGGAGGGCTGCACTGTGCTGTGCCGGCGGCGCACCGCTACCGCCGCTACAGCAGATACTATGTCTCAACCAGCGCCGCCAGCAATGCCTCGCCGTAGGCCGTCTCGGCATCGGAGCCGTCGAAACTGCGTTGGGCGCCGCCAAGTGTAACCGTACAGCGATAGCCGAGGGCATTGCGTTCCAGGCACAATGTGGCCCCAAGGTCGATCTGCGCCGCCAACAGATCGCGCAGTTGATGCTCCTGCGGCAACCAGAGCACCTCGCCCAGCATGACATAATCAAGCGCCCATTCGACACTGGCATGAAAGGTTACCACCGGGTGGCCGTTGTAGAGTTGAACGATCGACGGCAACCCGCTCACGACGAATTTCTGATCGTCGAGTTCGCGGCCGGGCAGCACAAAAATGTCATGCTCGGCGGGATTCCATTGTAGGCCGGCATCGCGGAGTTGCCAGGCCAGATCAAAACTGATCATCACACTCTCCCTGTTGCTGAATAACGTCATGATAGCACAGGGAAACCGGCTCTGGCACCGATGTTGCCAGGATTGCATTGGATTGATATCAGTTTGCCTTTGTTCTCCTGGTCTATAAAGACCAGGGAGTCAACGGCACGATGTTGGATGGAATGTAAAGATTCCTCGTTCGCCTGCGGCTCACTTGGAATGACAATCAGGGTTTCTGCCGGCGCCATTAACCGCCGGATCGCCGAATATTTAGCAAGGAAGAACACATGCTTCGACGATTACTGGGTATAGTTGGGATTTTCAGCATCCTGACGCTGTGTTTCACGGCGTTGCCGGCTGCGCCGCTTGCGGCCCAGGCTGATGCGGGCGACGATGCGGAATTGGCGCTGCTGCGGGTGATGCACGCCATCCCCGATGCGCCTGAGGTTGATATTTACCTTGATGGACGGCTTATTCTGCAAGATCTGGCCTACTTTTCGATCAGCCGCTACCTCGTGGTGCCGGCGGGCGAACAGCGGATTCAGGTTGTCCCGGCCGGTCTTGGTGTTGCGGCCGCCGTGATCGACCTGACGCCGGAACTTTTCGCCGGCAGCAGCCACACGATCGGCGCGATCGGGAATCGGGCGAATGCCGAGGCGCTGGCGATCAAGCGTCCGATCCGGCAGTTTTTGTCGGACAACGCCCATGTATTATTGGTTCACGCCGCCACCGAGGCGCCAACCTTCGATATTACCGCGCCCGGCTATGATCAGCCGTTCGCCGAAGATCTCGCTTTCGGCGACTCGGTGGAGTTGCTGGTGCCGCCGGGTGTGTATCGCTTCGAGTTGGTGCCGCCGGGCGCAGATACGCCGTTCTATACCGCCGAAGCGGTGCGGCTTGAAGGTGGTTGGGGCTATACCCTGGTTGTTACCGATTATCCCGGACAGGCCCAGAGCATCCATGTGCAGTCGCGGGTCGATTATGTCCCCGAGTCCGGTTACGTTATGACGACCCTGCCGGCGCCGCAGGGCGGCAGGATTTATGCTGCATCGCTTGCGCCGCTCAATCAGTCGGTCAATATACAACCGGCAACCGGTTATGCGACCGTGACCGAGAGCGCGGATGCGGTCACATTCACGACTTTTGCAACCGGGGTTGCGCCGGAGATGATGCATGTGCAGCATTATCACGGCTTTACGGATGAGCATGCAGCCCGTTGCCCAACGCTCGACGACGACCTGAACGGCGACAATATTATTGATTTCAGCGAGGCGCTTGCCGTGGCCGGGCAGGTATTGGTGCCGCTGCACGCCGATCCGCTTACCCTGGAGCACGAGCGCGCGAGCTATCCGGCGGCCAACAGCAACGGCTTTCTGGATTATCAGGTGACGGTGGATCGTGACGAGTTGGAAGCGGCGCTGGAACGCAACTACGACATTGAGAACCCGGATTATGCCACAGGGTTGGTTATGATCCACGGCGTTAGCCCTGAAACACCGCTCCCCGACACGGTTCAATCCTCGGCGGATATGTCTGCGCAGATGACATTGCCGGTCGCCTGCGGCACCTATCAACGCGCTCCCTAATCTCAAGGCAAAAGCCGAAAATGCCGCGTTATAGCGGAAACAGAATCGGCAATATCAGCAGCGAGGCCAGCATCAGCAGGATTTGCAATGGTACGCCGACTTTGACAAAATCACTGAAGCGGTAGCCGCTCGGCCCCAGCACCAGCGTGTTGACCGGCGAGGCGATCGGGGTGGCAAAGGCGGTTGAGGCGGCGATCGCAACCGCCATTAAAAACGGGTAGGGCGAGACAGCGAGTGTCGCGGCGGCCTGAAACGCGATCGGCGCCATTAGCACTGTGGTGGCGGTGTTCGAGATAAACTGGCTGAAGAGCGATGTCAGCACGAACAGCCCCGCGATCACCGCCAATGGTCCGAACCCGCCGAGATTGACAGTCAGACTGTTCGCGATCAGGGTCATCCCGCCGGTCTTCTCAAGCGCCGTGGCCATCGGCAGCATGCCCGCAATCAGCACCAGGCTCTCCCAGTTGATCGCGCGGTAGGCGTCTTTCATCGTCACACAACCTGTAAGTACCATGCCGCCGCCGCCAGCAGCACCGCCGTAACCGTCGGCAACCCTTCGATCGTAATCACCACCAGCATCGCCAGCATGATCGCCAGTGCAACCGGCGCCGCCGCGATTG
>JAAUQO010000137.1 GCA_012032775.1 Oscillochloris sp.
GGCGGTGAGGGCGGCGGCGGTGAGAGTGGCGGCGGTGAGAGTGGCGGCGGCGAGAGTGGCGGCGATGATCCCTCGGCAAGGACAAGTTGATGCGTGAGCAACGCCACATTATCAAGCGCCAGTTAATCGAACTAACGGTGCAGAACCCTGCCCAGGCCCAGCGGCTGTACGACGAGGTAGGCCGTATTTGGCGTCAGCGGATTGTGCCTCTGCTCGATCGCCAGTGTAGCGAGTTGAGTGCGTCGGGCCGGCTGTACCGGATCGAGCGGCTGGAACTGGATGTCGGCGCCCTTGATCCGGATCATCTGGAGGCCGATCTCGTAACCAGAGTGAGCGCTGCCCTTGGGCCGGCTCTCCGGGCACAGCTCGCTGCCCAGAACCAGCCTGACGAACCGGATGGAATCACCGCGCAATTGGAGTTGCTGGCCCTGTTCGCCCGCAGCGGCAGCCTGCCCTGGTGGGCCGACGCTGCAACACCGGCGTTGCTCGACAATGCCGTACATGCCGTGTTCAGCCAGAAGCCGGAGCAACTGCGCCTGCTGCTGCGCGAACTGGCCTCTGCGCAGCGTCCGCTGCAACGCCTTGCCGGCCACCTCTCCGCCACATCACTCGCCTTGTTGGCCGCCAGCCTTGGCATGCCGGCTCTGGCCCCTGAACTGACGGCCCTGATTGCCTTACTCCAACAAACCTCCTTTAATCGGCGCGGGCCGGCAACCATCGAGCGGATCGTCTGGGCCACGGCCCTACAGGTGCTTGCGCCATCAGGGCAAGGGGAGATCGCCCCTGAAGTGCTGCTCCAGGCGGTGCTGCGGCAGATCGCCATTGAATCAGGTACGCCCTATGCCGACCTGCTGGCGGCGCTGGGCCCGATCGCCCAGGCTACTCCATTGCCCAATGCTCCGGCACTTCTGGTTTTACTTGCGCCGCCACAGAAAGATCGGCCGGCTGAAAAACCGGCCACTGCCCAAGAAAGCGCACCCGAATCTCAGCAGCCAACACCGCGATCGACCGGCAGATCCGATCGATCCGACTTGGCGAGCGCGCAGAACAGCGCTGCCGGGGAACGAACCGCTCCATCGCAGCGCGGCTCAATTTCCCGGCCCGGTATATCAGCGCGTGGGCCGGCGGGGGCGAACCAACACCCGGCTAGGCCCGGCCCCCGCGATCTTCGTTTCAGCGAAGCCGACGAGATCGCGATCGATAATGCCGGCCTGGTGATTCTGTGGCCGTTTCTGAGTAACTTCTTCGCCCGGCTCGATCTGCTGGCCGGTCGGCGCTTCAAAGACAATGCCGCCCGGCAGCGGGCCGTCGGGCTGTTACAATATAGCGCTACAGGTAGTACAACCTGGCCCGAATACCTGCTGCCGCTCAACAAGCTACTCTGCGGGCTGGAATTGGACGAAGTATTCGATTTTGGCGCACCACTGAGCGAAGCCGAGGCAACCGAGTGTACCGACTTGCTTACGGCGGTGATCGCCCAGGCGCCTATTTTGCGCTCAATGGCGCCCGACGGCTTGCGCGGTACCTTTCTGCTGCGCCGGGCCATGCTCAGCAGCCGCGACGGCGCCTGGCTTTTGCGTGTTGAGCGCCAAACCTACGACCTGGTTCTCGATCGCTTTCCCTGGGGCTGGAGTTGGCTGAAGTTGCCATGGATGCAGGCGCCGCTGCGGGTGGAATGGTGATGGAGAGTAGTACCATGGAGCGCCCACTGGAGCTCAACGCGCACGATCTGGAGCAAGAACTGGCCTGGCTGGGCCAGGTACTCGATGCGCGCTTCAATAGCTACTTCGCTCAGGACGCTGCGGCGCTCGATGTTTTCAGCGTGAACCCGCCCGACCTGAGCGGCTCCTCGTCGTCCTACGCCCGCTTTGTGGCCAACTATCGGCTCGTCTTTGCCGAACGGTTGGCCGTGGTGCTCGCCCTGACGCCCCATATCAGGCCACGGCTGCTCGACATCTTCTTCACACGGAACAAAACCTTCGACCGCCGCTTCACCGAGTTCGGCGGCGTACACGGTGGCCCCGACGGCGATTTTACCCCCACCGGCGAGACCCTGGTGTTCATTCTGGCCGGCGAAGATCTGATCCTGCGCTTTGCCACACAGGCGCTCTTTGAGGGCGATCATTTCTTTGCTCGACATAATATTTTGCGACTTACACCTCTGGGCGACGAGCCGCTTATGAAGGCGCCGCTTCGATTATCGGCCGAGAGCCTGGGCTATTTTACCAACGGCCAGCCGCGTCGCCCCGACTTCGGCCCCGGCTTTCCGGCCGCCGGATCGAAACCGAACTCACCTGGGAGGATCTGGTACTGCATCCCGGCACCCGCCGCCAGATCGAAGAGATCGAGACATGGCTGCATCACGGCGCCACCTTGATGCACGACTGGGCTATGGCGCCCAAGTTGCGGCCCGGCTACCGCAGCCTGTTCTATGGCCCGCCCGGCACCGGCAAAACCATGACCGCCTGCCTGCTGGGGAAATATACCGGCCGCGATGTCTACAAAATCGACCTGGCCCTGGTGGCCTCAAAATATATCGGCGAAACCGAGAAAAACCTGGCCAAAGTATTCGACCAGGCCCAGCACAAGGGCTGGATCCTCTTTTTCGACGAGGCCGACGCCCTATTCGGCAAGCGCAGCGAAACCCGCGACGCCCACGATCGCTACGCGAACCAGGAAGTTGCCTTTCTTTTACAGCGGATCGAAAGCTTCGACGGCATCGCGATCCTGGCCTCGAACCGGCGTGAAAACCTGGACGAAGCCTTTGCCCGGCGCTTCGAATCGATCATCTATTTCCCGCTGCCGCGGCCCGAGGAGCGTTTACGGCTATGGCGGCAGGGTTTCTCGCCTCAGGCCCAACTGGCCGGCAACCTGGATCTGGAGCGGATCGCCCAGGAGCATGCCCTGGCCGGCGGCGCGATCATGAATGTGATCCGCTACGCATCGCTTCAGGCGCTTAAAGCCGGCCGCAACGAAATCACCGCCGAAGATATCCAGCAGGGCATCAGGCTGGAATACGCCAAAGAAGGCAAGGGCGGGTAGCGGCGCATGTGGTGCTCCAGCAGCATCGGGACACAGGACATAAGGGCGAAGCATTTCGCCGCGCGAAATACTTCGCCCCAACCGAAAGGGTAACACGGTGAAAACTACCGCCACCAGCGAGAAAACCGGGTCGGCCGCCCGCACCGGCAGCGCGGAGATAGTTGGAACCACCGGCGTTGCCCGCACCCCGCCGGCCTACGGGGTAGCAGTCGATATCCCGGTACAGCACCAGGCTGCGGCAAGCGGCGAGCGGAGCGCCGCACTGCCGGCGCCCAACCGCACCGGCCTACCCGACACCCTCAAAGCCGAGGTCGAGCGCCTTTCCGGCCTGTCCCTGGACGATGTGCGCGTTCACTACAACTCATCCCGGCCGCCCAGATCGCGGCCCTGGCCTACACCCAGGGCGCCCAGATTTATCTCGCTCCCGGCCAGGAACGCCACCTGCCCCACGAAGCCTGGCATGTAGTACAACAAAAGCAAGGCCGCGTGCAGCCGACGCGGCAACTCAAAGGTACGGCGCTCAACGACAATAGTGTACTGGAGCGCGAGGCGACGGCGATGGGCATAAGGACGCTACAGATCAACCGTGCCACCCAAACAGCCACCGGACACACTCCACAAAGGCCCGGCTCGGCAGTCGTTCAACGCATCCCAATTAAAGAGGATAATGGCACCTACTATCCATCTACGCATCCCAACGGGCAACTCGTGGAGAGCGACGAACTGACAAGAGATCAACGGACACAGGCCGCACGTGATCTCGCGAATGACCAGCCAACGTTACAGTCTGTCCGGGCAGGATGGCGAACTGCTGCGCAGAATATCGATCCGGTTGTGGCCTCTTTTGTTGCTTCAGGCTTAGTCGATAGTGGCGAGAAAGTACGGGCCACGCGCCTGTATCGCGCATCGCAGAATGTCGGCGGAACCCTTGTTGCGCTCTTGCAAGGGCAGAAAGAATGGCAGGATTTCTTGGTTGAGCAGAAAATCCCCAAAGAAGCAATTCTTTCCGTCCAGCGAAGTTTTGGGCTGGAGTATGAATTTGCAACCTGGGAACTCGTTAACCCGCAGGGTGCCCCGGTTGAGTCTCATACTGAAGTAGGAAAATCGGAAGATTTTAGTAAGCTCTTCGACGTTCCTTTCATTCTTGAAACTGATGCTCAGCAGGAGCTTGAACTTGTCGCTCCGCCGATTCTTGCGGGTCATATTGGTGGAGGCGTCAATAAAGTCTTTATACGCGCCGCGCACAATCTCTTTGTTACCTCTCTGGTTCAGTTCCGAACGGATAACGCGCAGGTTCAGGTAAATGCGCTTGATTTTGAAGGCGAGGGATTAGGAGCGAACTGGCACTGGGAAGCGCCGGCGCAACAGATTCGAATTGCCGAGCAACGAAACAAGTGGGCCAACAAACCAAACCAGATTGGCTACCAACTCAACGTGGCCCTTACGCCGCAGGAAATAGCTGCCGAAATCGACAGAGTGCAGGATCAGGCGTTGGAGAATGAGCATGGTACGCTTTATCGAAAGATCCGCGATCGCTTTACGAGATCGCCCGCGTATACTGGCCTTAATCCAGGCCGGAAGAATGCCGTTCGCCCGGCAATTCTGGTTCTTGCCAAAGGCCTATCAAACACAATCGCGGTTCCAACTCTGACTCTTGTTGCGCAAACCCACAAGCCCTGGGCGCGCGGCGATCTGCATTCCTATGTCAAAGATCTGCACGCTGTATGGATCAAGGATAATGTTCCGAACATCACCCGGGCGGCTGTAGGAGAGGATCACCAGGCTCGGGAAGATCTTATTGCCATTATTGATAACGTCCGCAGCGGACAAGATATGATACCCAGGGATGTATTGACGAGCGTGCCGAATTATATACCTCAGGGGGCAGCGAATACCGAGGAAGTACAAGCCTTACTGTTAGCACTCGATGCCAGCGTGAGCCAGTCGACCAAATTGAAAAAGGCGGCAGAGGCCGAAGCTATTGCCTGCCTGCAAGCAGTTCGGGCAAAATTAGACGAGGGGATTAATCGTCCAGACAAAAATGCCAAACCGAAATTTCTGGCAGAAACGTTTGGAACCGGATTGGGTGTCCGTAAGGATACCTACGCCAATATTGGTAGTTCCCGGCAGAGCAGCCTGCATCTGGCCGAGTTGCGCTCGAATGCAAGCACAGATGTTTTTCTGGTCTGAGGCCATTCTACACAAGTCGATCTAAGGTAGCGGCTGCGGGCGCGTGGCCTGCCGGCGCGATCTGCTTTCGGTGATCCAATAAGGCCCTTTTTCAGCATCACATGTGCGGTTCCCGATCTTTTTGGCACGATTCTTGCCTTTGTAAAAGGTCAGGAATTTCTTTGCAAGGCAGCCACTTGAAAATGCAACCATGTACGACACAGGAATCGTCTTGTTCCAAGCTTGCTTTTTAGGATCTATGGATATAAGCGAAAAAGGATCATGAGCGGCAATGCTACCAACACATCCCAAAAAACAGGTTTTCGCCCGCTCACGTGCGAAATGCGTCCGGTTATGTTTTTTGGGTCAGCAGGAAGCTGAGAATTGGCCCGGCAAGCATGCTGTAGCCGACGCGGGCAACAACTACGCCGATCACGACGCGTTGGATGATCGTCGCTGCAAAGGCTTCCGCCAGCGTGGCAAAGCACCCGCCGATGATCCACGCCAGCACCGAGCCAATCAGCCACGGCAATGTATGTGGGATCTGAGGCCGCAGCAGCCGGCGCTGTAGCATCGCACTGAAGCAACCCGAGATGCAACTGGCGACGGCGAGTGCTCCGTGAAAGTAGCCAAAAACGCCAATCAGCCCCACAAATGTCAACCAATGCACCACCAGTTCAAGGCCATCGGTTGCCGCCCAGGGCCAATAATACCGGATGACCGGTCGCAGGATGAAGGCGTGGGTCACCGTAACCGTCAACGCCATCAGGCTGATGACGATCAGGATCAGACCGGTTCCACGCAGCGAAAATAGTGCGTTTGGGGCTGCCAGAAGCGGCACGAGTGCGAGCACACCGACACCAAGCCCCAGAACGCCTTCGATCATGCTTGCGCCGAACCAGCGCGCAAATACCTCGAGCCGGCGCCGAAATACCGATCTGCGCACACCAGCGTGACACACCCGGCAGAGTGGTGCAGGCAGTTGGCATGTGCGAATCCCACACTGTGGACATGTCACATAGATCTGATACGATTGTTCTTCAAGTGATCGCATCTAGTGGTCTGACACATTGAATTTGATAGACGCTGGCCGATCGGGTATGCTCTGCGGTGTATCCACCGGAAAGGAGCCAGCCATGCCAACGAAAACGTACCTTGTGACCTTGACCGACGAGGAGCGACATGACCTACGGGCGTTGATCACCAAAGGCACGCTCGCGGCACGGAAACTCACGCGGGCGCATATTCTGCTCCTCGCCGATGAAGGCCGCACCGACGCGACGATTGCGGCGGCACTGCATGTGGGTACCGCAACCATCGCCCGCATTCGGAAGCGTTTTGTCGAGGAAGGGGTGGAGGCGGCCCTCAGCGAACGCCCGCGTCCGGGCAAAGCCCCCGTGTTGGATGCGAAACACGAGGCATACGTCATCGCCACCGCCTGTTCAGCGCCCCCGGAAGGCCAGGCCCGCTGGAGCATTCGCCTCCTCACCGATACGGTCGTCCAGCTTGGCATGGTCGATGCGGTCTCGCGTGAAACCATCCGGCGCACCCTGAAAAAAACATTTTGAAGCCCTGGCAAGTCGAGGAATGGGTGCTGAGCGAGATTACCGCCGAGTTTGCGTACCACATGGAGGATATTCTGGAGTTGTACGCCGAGCCGGTTGACCCGCAGCGTCCGCGTGTCTGTGTGGATGAGCGGCCGGTGCAATTGATCAGCGAGGTGCGGACGGTGCTCCCGGTAGCTCCGGGGCGCCCGGAACGCCATGACTATGAGTACAAGCGCGAAGGCACGGCAAACCTGTACATGATCGCCTGCCCGGATCGCGCGTGGCGGACGGTCAAAGTCACCGACCGCCGTGGCACCTTGGATTTCGCCCACGTACTGAAGGATTTGGTCGATGTCCATTTCCCGGACGCAGAACGGATCCGGTTGGTCATGGATAACCTGAACGTCCACACCCTGGCCGTCTTGTATGAGGTATTCGATGCGCCGGAAGCCCGACGGATTGCGCGTAAGTTCGAGATTCATTACACCCCCAAGCATGGCAGTTGGTTGAACATGGCCGAAATTGAATTCGCCGTCCTGGCCAGCCAATGTCTTGACCAGCGCATCCCGGATCAGACGATCCTGCGTCGGGAATGTGGTGCTTGGACGACGCGGCGGAATGACGCCCAGGCTACGATCGATTGGCGGTTTACGGCCGATGCAGCGCGTACCAAGTTGGAACGCCTGTATCCATCATAATCATTGTGTCAGACCACTAGGTTACTCGGCATGTGATCAGCAACGACAACTCACTCCGCAACTCGTTGTTGCTCCCCATGGTAGTACCATAACACGGCCTGGGCCGCCAGCACACTTGAGGTCAGGCGCAATGCCGGTGCAGCCCGCATAATTAACTGCTCCAATTCGGCACCGTTGTAGCCCCATGCATAGCGCTCGTTCTCGGCCTGCGCCAGCGGCAGCCAACTTTCCAGTATGCGCATGGTTGCGACCGAATCAGCTATCTCCCGCTCCATAACCTACTCCTACTTCACCATGATGTCGAACAGTTTCGTGCAGCGCCGCCGGTTTGTGGCTGGGCCGGAGGTGCAACAGGATCGCCCTGCACCCAGTGTAGTGACAATTCCAGGCACAAATGCGCTCTTTATTGATTCCATCTCGGCCGGGTTTTCACACTAAGTTGCCGAAGTGTGGGTACGGTCGTCCCAAGGACCGATAGCGGCCGCGCCGCACGGATGAGGCGCGGCTTTGCCGTAGCCCCTACAATCAGGCGACATCAGTGCCCCGCTCATTGTTGTACGAGGTGGCTTATGTCGGCAATCGAGGTTCGCGATCTGCGGAAACAGTTCATCATACGACGGAAAGAAGCCGGATTACGCGGGAGTATGCGGGCGTTGCTGCGCCCGGTTACCGGCGAAATAACCGCAGTACGCGGTATTTCCTTCGATCTCGAAGCGGGCGAATTGCTCGGCTTTATTGGCCCGAACGGCGCCGGCAAATCCACGACGATCAAGATCCTCACCGGTATTTTGCACCCCAGCAGCGGCGAGGCGCGCGTGCTCGGCTATGTGCCCTGGCAGGATCGCCGCGCCCTGGCCTATCGGATCGGCACGGTTTTCGGCCAGCGCCCCCAGCTCTGGTACCATCTGCCGGCGATCGATAGTTTCTACCTGTTCGGCAAGATCTACGAGCTTGAGGATCGCGTCGTGCGTGAGCGGATCAAACTGCTCGCCGAGGCCTTCGAGATCGAGGATCTGCTCAATACGCCGGTGCGCAAATTGAGCCTGGGCCAGCGTATGCGTTGCGAGGTGGCAGCCTCGCTGCTGCATCGTCCACGTCTGCTGCTGCTGGACGAGCCATCGATCGGGTTGGATGTGGTGGCGAAACAACGCATCCGCGATACTGTGCGCCGGATGAGCGAATTAGAGGGCGTCGGCGTTTTGCTGACCTCACACGATGCCGGCGATATCGAGGCGCTTTGCCGGCGGGTGATCATCGTTAACCACGGCCAGATCGTGTACCAGGACAAAGTCTCGGCGCTCAAACGCACCTACCTGACATCCAAACTGGTAGAGGTGCGCTACGCCGAGGCGATCCCGCCCGATCTGGCGATCCCCGGCGCAACCATGATCAAGCTGGGGCGTTATGGCGCCAAACTCAGCTTCGACAGCCGCGAAACGCCCGCCGATGCCCTGTTCGCCCGCCTTGCCGCCGTCGGAAGCCTGGTTGATGTGACGATCTCCGATCCGTCGCTTGAAGAGGTGATCCGCACGATCTACGAGGCCCAGGCGGCGATGGTGTAACGACCCTGTTTTTTGTCTGGATTTGGCGACGAATCCACCAGATCCAGACAAAAGGATGCAATGATGAACTGGGCAAAACCGGCCAAATATTGGGCGATCTTCCGAACCCAACTGATCAGCAGTGCGGCTTATCCGCTCGATCTGGCTGCCCGCAGTGTGACGATCGTGTTCTTTATGATCGTCTTTTTCGGCCTCTGGCGAGCTGCATTCGAGGCTCAGGGCGTCACGGCGATCGCCGGCTTAACCCTGCGCGACACACTCTGGTACCTGATGATCGCCGAGACGATTGTGTTGAGCCGGCCGCGCATGGCCCAGCAGATCGCCACGCAGGTGAAGGACGGCTCGATCGCCTATTTGCTGAACCGGCCCTACAGCTTCCTGCTTTATCAGGCGGCGGCCAGCCTGGGCGACAGTATGCTGCGGATGCTTTCTAATGCCCTGGCCGGCGCTGTGGTGGTCTGGCTGCTGGTTGGCCCGCCGCCGACCTTCTGGGGCCTGGCGTATATGCCGGCGGTGATTGCGTTGAGCTGGATGATCGATTTTTGTGTGGCGGCGCTGATCGGCCTGAGCGCCTTTTTCGCCGAAGAGGTCGCCGCCTTCGAGTGGGTCTATAACAAGATCCTGTTTCTGCTCGGCGGTCTTTTCATCCCGATCGACTTTTTTCCCGATTGGTTGCAACAGATTGCGCGCGCGCTGCCCTTCGCCGCGACAATCTACGGCCCGGCCCGGCTGTTCGTCGGCCCCGACCCGGCCCAGTTTGTCATGCTCCTGCTGGTTCAGTGCGCCTGGCTGATCGGACTCGGCACCGTGGCCACCCTGGCCTACCGCCGTGGAGCGGCCTATCTCTCGATCAATGGAGGATGAGCCATGCAACGTGAATTGCGCTTCCTGCTGGCGCTCTGGCAGGCGAATCTGCAGTCGGCGATGGAGTACCGGGCCGCCTTTTTCACCCAGGTGTTCGGCATGATCCTGAACAACGGCCTTTACTTTTTGTTCTGGATTGTGTTCTTCCAACGCTTCGAACAGGTGCGCGGCTACGGCCTGAGCGATATGGCCCTGCTTTTTGGCATGGTTGCGTGCAGCTTCGGGCTTGGTGTCTTCTTCTTCGGCAATGTTACCAATTTGTCGGAGGTGATCAGCGAGGGTAAACTCGATTACTACCTGTCGTTGCCGCGACCGGTTTTGCTGCACGCGCTCGCCAGCCGTAGCCACGCCAGCGGGTTCGGCGATCTCACCTATGGCGTGATCAGCTTTCTGGTGGTGGGGCCGCATTCCCTCGACAGTGCCCTGCGCTTCGTCCTCGGCGTGATCTGCGGGGCGGCCGTGTTCATCGGCTTTCTGGTGCTGGTCAATAGCCTGGCCTTCTGGGCCGGCAGTGCCGGTCAGCTTGGCCAACAGGCACTTACCGCATTGGTGACGTTTGCAACCTACCCGGTGAACCTGTTCGACGATGCGGCGCGTCTGGTGCTCTTTACGGTGATGCCGGCGGCGCTGATCGGCACCGTACCTTCGTCGTTCGTGCGCAGCTTCGATTGGAGTACCATGGCGCTGCTGGCATTCGCCGCGATCGGTTTTCTGGCCCTGGCGATCATTGTATTTCAACGCGGATTACGGCGCTACGAGAGCGGCAGTGCGATTTCCGCCCAATTGTAAGCATTGCATAAGCCGGCAGTGCATAGCCCCATTTTGAAACAGGAGCAACCCCATGTCCAGGCTGGAAATTCGCCCGTTGGAACCACATGATTACGCGGCATGGCTGCCGCTCTGGCAGGGCTATCAGGCGTTTTATCAGGTTGATCTTGGGCCTGAAGTTACCCGTACAACCTGGGCGCGCTTTCATGATCCGAGCGAGCCGATATTCGGGCTGGGCGCATTTGAAGCCGGGAAGTTACTCGGGATAAGCCACTATCTCTTTCATCGCTCGGGCTGGACGATCGAGCCGTCGTGTTACTTGCAAGATCTTTTCACCATCCCCGAAGCCCGTGGCAATGGGGTGGGACGGGCGCTGATCGAGGCGGTGGCGGCGGTTGCGAAGCGCGCCGGCAGCAGCCGTGTCTACTGGCTCACTCACGAAAGCAATGCCGGCGCAATGACCCTGTATGACAAAGTGGCCGTCAAATCGGGCTTTGTGCATTATCGTAAAAATGCCGGCTGATCAACAGGAGTGCGACCCAAAGCGGATCATTGTTTGTGTGTCGCACCCCCATGGTTGATACGCTCCCCGCTCCGCCATCACGTCCCGTCATATTCCTGAAGTGCGGCGAGCGAATTGTCGGCGGGCGGCGTTGCGGCGCTGCTGCCGCGCTCGTATGCCTCGCGGGCCAACCGAAGCGCCTCACGCTCGCCGTATTTCGCGAGCGCAAAACAGGCGGTTTTGCGCTTGCCGCGTTCATACCAGGTTGCAATGAAATACGGGCTATGCCTGCGGTTAATCCGCGATACGCCATACATCCCGGTATACTTGGACTTCCCGGCAAGATTCGCCGGCGGATCGGGAGTCGCCGGTTTGCCGATCGCCCGCTCGGTGGCGCTACGCCATTCCAATGCCGCCGTCAACGCGCCAAGCCCGTCGCCGTAGATATGATCGGAGAAAAAGGCCTGGTAGCGTTGGCTGCGCCATTGAATGCGGCCCATGTACCCGACCATGTGGTGATCGGGATCATCCACGCGGGTGAGGTTTCGGTAGCGCGTCGTGCGCTTGCCGCGGGTGCGTGACGGCGGCGGCGCTGCCTGTGGCTCCGGCACGGCGGGTTGCAGTGACGGGCTGCGGCCTTGATTTTGCCTCGGCTCTGCTACAACCGTTGCTGGCGTGTGCATTGTTGCCGGCGCCGAATTCACGGCGACCGCGCGCCGCTGCGTCAGGGAGCCTTCAAGCCTGATGCTGCCTTCGGCCGTGAGTTGATCCAGCACGCTCCAGATCTCCCGTATTACCCCACCCTCGTGCTGCGGGAGGGCGTTGACAAGTGCGCCGATGCTGATGCCGCCGTCGGTGGCGCGAACAAGATCCAGCACCCGTTCACGCAGGCGCTCTTTCGGTACTATCATCTCCCATATCCCTTTGCTGTCCCAGGCTCATCCATCGATCCAGTATACCGAAGATCGGAGTGGTGGTGATCAAACTGTTGGCAGCGTCGGCACCCGCATGTGGGGCGATCGTACCGCAGGGCTGGGTCTTTGTATCCACTCTCCAATCAGCATCACGGCTCACATTCCCGGCGCCGGCGCAATACCGACCAAAATCACCAACCGCTGCTCGCCGCTGTTGCGCACGCCATGCGGTACATCGGCCGGCGCCCAGATCACCATCCCGGCACCGGCCGCACATTCCTCCACGCCGACGCTGAACATGCCCTCGCCCTCGATCACGAAATAAAATTTATCCTGCCCGGCGTGAGTATGAACGTGCTGCTCCTGGCCCGGCTCAAGGCAATTCAGGCCGAGCAGGATGTGATCGCTTTGGAACAGGGTGGATTTGAAGAATTTGTCCGGATGCGCGCCGACATGAGCGCGGTAATCGATAACCATAGCCATTGTACACCTCCGCTGTTGAACCGAATATGCGATACTATCGTACGTGGCGGCGGCGCATTCGACAAGTGGAGTCGAGCGTGAATCAGGGTGAGATGGTGGAATTGATCCGGGACGGCGTGCCGGAGCCGGCGGGGTGTGGGCCGATCTTGGCGCCGGTAGCGGAAATTTTACCTGGGCGCTGGCGGAATTGATCGGCGCGGGCGGAACGATCTCTGCCCTTGATCGCGATGCGCGGGCGGTGGCGAGCCAGCAGGCCCGTTTGCGCGAATCCCCGCCGGCAGCGCATATCCTTCCGCAGCAGGGCAATGTCCTGCGCCCGCTCGATCTCCCGGCGCTCGACGGCATTCTGATGGCCAATCTGCTGCATTTTATCGGCGATCAGGCCGGCTTGCTGTTGCGCCTGCGCAAGCATCTCCGCCCCGGCGGGCGAGTGCTGGTGGTCGAGTATGAACAATTCTTGCCGCTCCCCTGGATCCCACACCCGTTGCCGTTCTCGCGCTTCACATCCGTCGCCGCCGAATCCGGCTTCGCAGCGCCAATCCAGGTCGGCACGCGCCGTTCGCCGTCGTCGGGCCAGGTGCTGTATGCGGCGGTCGCTGTGGCAAGCATTTCCGGCCTACCGTGAGTGGGTCTCGCTGAACTTGATCCTGACCTGTACCAGCAGCCTCCTGGTACACTATCGCGGTGAGCATAACACGTGAGCCTGATCGAGGAGCGCATATCGGACTGGCGAGCCGCGCAGCAGCGCGCTGGCACGTTGCGCCGACGCGACAGCGGTATCAGCCATCACGCATCAGGCATCTTGGCTATAGTGGTCGGCGAAGCGATTGACTGATACGGGGAGATTTACCATGAGCCGGAAACGGACACCCGCCGCACACGAGCTTACGCCGCCCAACATCCCCGATTCGTTGATCACGCTACCCGCGCCGGATCTGCTGACCAGTGACTTGATCTTCGAGGGGGTTGTGCTGGCCGATGCCGACCTGAGCGGCGCCGAGGCGGAAGATATTGTCTTTGAGCAGATGATCAGCCGGCGCATCCGCCTGACCCAGGCGACCCTGCCGCGCTTCCATGCCACCGACGCGCAATTTGATCGTTGTGATCTGGCCGGCGCAACCCTGGCCGATACGGTATGGCGGCGGGTTGCGCTGTTGAGTTCGCGCCTGCTGGGAGCCGTGTTGCTGGAGGCACGACTCGATGATGTGCTGGTGCAGGGCGGCACCGCCGAGTCGCTGCGGCTATGGAACAGCCGGTTGCGGAATACGCGCTTCGAGCGCTGCAATCTGCGTGCTGCATCCTTCCGCGGTTCTACCATGGATGGGGTGGTGTTTCGCGACTGTGATCTGAGCGGGGCTGAGTTTTTGGATGTTCGATGCGTGGCGCCGATCTGCGCGGCTCGACCATATCGGGGCTCCAGGCTGAACTGCGCGACCTTCAGGGCGCGATCGTTGCGCCGCTCCAGGCGATCGATATCACCGCACTTTTCGGCCTGGACGTTCAGCCGGACGAACTCTGAGCGATCGCCACGATCTCGCCCGGCGCAAACAGGCCGACGCAGGCGTTCAGGGCTGCGACGCGCGACACTTGCCCCAGATCGACATGCCGGACGACCTGATCTGCAAATGCGCCGATATCGCTTACGGCCCATGCATAGCGATAGTAGGCCAGCGCACGTGGATCAACCGGCACATCGCCATAGCCCGCCCGGCACCAGGACTCTTGCTGCGGATTGATGAAGTGGGCGCTGATCCCGCCGATCAGAAACATCAAATCGCGCTCGCGGGGTGCGAGCATTACCTCGTCCCAATCCACCACCCAGAGCGATCCATCGGGTGCGGCCAATACATTATTGGTATGGATATCGGCGTGACAAAGCACCAGCGTCGGCGCAGTTGCGGCAAGTTGCCGTCCCAGGGCCTCGGCGCGTTCAAGCAGCGTATGGATCAGCCCTTGCCGGCTGTGCCAGAAAGCCGCCAACTGCTGCACAAGCGGGTCGGCGAATGGTGGCGCCGCCAGGTATGCATCAAGGTCGCGCAGGGTTGCAACCCCGGCCGGCTGAAATGTTTCACGGCGCAATTGCTGCTGCAACGCGGCGGGCGGCGCGAGATCGTGGATGCGGCGCAGGATTTCGCCGTAGTGCCGCCACTGCGCCGCCGAAAGCCCCTGATGCAAGGCGCTCGCGCCTTCAATAAACGGGTAGACAATCACGACATACCCTGCACAATCGGCCCACAGCCGAGCGGCGCCGGTTGGAATCGGGGCTACCACCGGCAGGCCGTGATCGCGCAGGAAGCGCGGGATCAGCAGACTGACCGGATTGCTCACGGCGGTACGCACTTTGACAAACCAGCGTGTGCCGGTTGCGTCGCGGGCTTCGTACACCCAGGCGGCCGAATCGTGACCAAGCGGCAGAAAGGTGAGTTCCTGGACGACAAGCTGATACTCAGCCTGGAGTGTGGTTCGTAGGTACGCCGGATCGAGGTGCAACGGCGGTTCACGCATTCGTAATCTCCCGAACGACACGGCATTCAGCGTTCAGCATTTGCCCTATAGCAGGATTCCTGATGCGTGATACCTGAACGCGCTGCCACGATAGTGTTCCGTCTCTGCGGCGCCAAGTTCGCTGGCCCGCCGCACCACCCCGGCCCCAAAGCGCTCCTGGAGCGCAACAAGGACAGCGCGCATCTTTGCCTGCTGCGCCTGCACCTCCGGCGTTAGGGCATTCCAGAGCCTCAGTTGGCGCATGGGCGTGCCAAGCCCACTCACGCCGACGCCGATCAATCGTACTGCCTGGCGCGGCGGCCAGATCTGCTGGAATAAGCGGAGCGCGGCCTCGGCGATGGCCTCGGCGGCGTCGCTTGACTGAGGCGTGGTGAGTTGGCGCGTTGGCGTAGTGAAGTCGGGCCAGCGGATCTTCAGCTTCACTGCCCGATGATCATAGCATAGCATAGCGAGCCGCCGACAGGATCGTGAGCACCAGCGGCGTCTTGCGCATTGTGCGGGCGTTTTACGGATTGATAGCCCGTAAAGCCCAGGAGCTTTAGGACTCTGTTGGTTAAAGGGTTTCTTAACGATTAGGTCGTCGCAAGTCATGGCATCATAAGATTTTCGGTCTTCCTACGACGGACGATCCATCCATGAGCAGTAGACAGGAGGT
>JAAUQO010000138.1 GCA_012032775.1 Oscillochloris sp.
TAGGCGCATACACCGCCAGGAGCGATCGCCGGGAAGGCACGCTATTTGGGGGTTCAAAGGGGGCGATGCCCCCTTGTGGGGTGCCGGGGCTAGCCCCGGCGAAAAAGCGGACATAACCGTACCTGAGGGGGATGCGGGGCGATGCCCCGCGCAAAGGCTCAACGGCTCAATGGAGTGGTTGGTTAACGAACTGGGAGCGGATACGAGCGCATCAGCGCCCTAGGAGCATACACCGCCGGCATCGATCGCCGGGAAGGCACGCTATTTGGGGGTTCAAAGGGGGCGATGCCCCCTTGTGGGGTGCCGGGGCTAGCCCCGGCGAAAAGCGGAAATAACCGTCCCTGAGCGGGATGTGGGGCGTTAGCCCCGCGCAAACGGGGATTGCGGGGCGTAGCCCCGCGCAAACGGGGATTGTGGGGCGTAGCCCCGCGCAAACGGGGATTGTGGGGCGCAGCCCCGCACAAACAAAGATCCGGGGCGTAGCCCCGCATCCCACGGAGTGAACCTATGAAATACCTCGACGAATATCGCGATCCCGAACTGGCCCGCCGGCTCTTCGACGAGATCGCGCGCATTACCACGCGCTCCTGGGCGATCATGGAGGTCTGCGGCGGCCAGACCCATTCGATCATCAGGAATGGCATCGATCAACTGCTGCCGCCCGAGATCGAATTGATCCACGGCCCCGGTTGCCCCGTCTGTGTGACGCCATTGGAGATGATCGATAAGGCGCTGGAGATCGCGTCGCGCCCAGGTGTGATCTTCTGTTCGTTCGGCGATATGTTGCGTGTGCCCGGCAGTTCCCAGGATCTCTTCCGGGTCAAGAGTGCCGGCGGCGATGTGCGGATTGTTTACTCGCCGCTCGATGCCGTCAAGATCGCGCAGCAAAACCCCGCGCGCGAAGTTGTCTTTTTTGGGATCGGGTTTGAGACGACTGCGCCGGCAAATGCGATGGCGGTTTTCCAGGCTAAACGGCTCGGACTGAAGAACTTCTCGATGCTTGTCTCGCATGTGCTGGTGCCGCCGGCGATCTCGGCGTTGATGGAAGCGCCCACGAAACGCGTGCAAGCCTTTCTGGCCGCCGGCCATGTCTGTAGTGTGATGGGCACCTGGCAGTACACTCCGCTCGTCGAGCGCTACAAGGTGCCGATTATTGTCACCGGCTTCGAGCCGCTCGACGTGCTGGAAGGTATTCGCCGCGCTGTGCAGCAACTTGAGGCGGGCCGGGCCGAACTGGAGAACGGCTACACACGCGCTGTGCGCCCGGAAGGTAATCCCGCCGCCCAGCAGATGCTCGGCGATGTCTTCACGGTGGGCGACCGGGCCTGGCGCGGCATTGGTGTGATCCCGCAGAGCGGTTGGCGCTTAAGCGATGCATACGCCGACTACGACGCCGAGAAGCGTTTCGCAGTTGAGGATATTCAGACCGCAGAGTCGGCGCTGTGTCGCAGCGGCGAGGTGCTGCAAGGCTTGATCAAGCCCAACCAGTGCCCGGCTTTCGGCAAAGAATGCACGCCGCGCAATCCGCTCGGCGCAACCATGGTTTCGAGCGAAGGCGCCTGCGCGGCCTACTACCAGTATGGGCGCTTTGTCCAATTTGTCGAACCGGAGTTGACTCGATGAGCAACCAGATCGATTTCTCCAACTGGGTCTGCCCGGCGCCCTTGCGTAGCCATCCGACCGTGGTGATGGGCCATGGCGGCGGCGGCAAACTCTCGGCCGAACTGGTCGAGCACCTGTTCCTGCCGCTCTTCCAGAATAGCGCGCTCGCCCAGTTGGCCGACTCGTCGGTGTTACAGGTGGGCGCGACACGCCTGGCCTTCTCGACCGATTCCTATGTGGTGCGGCCGCTCTTTTTCCCCGGCGGCAACATCGGCGAATTAGCCGTCAACGGCACGGTCAACGATCTGGCCATGAGCGGCGCCACGCCGTTATTCCTGAGTTGCGGCTTTATCCTTGAGGAAGGCATGCCGCTCGACCAACTCGGCGCGATCGTCGAGTCGATGGCCGCCGCCGCCCGGCGTGCCGGTGTGCAACTTGTCACCGGCGACACCAAAGTCGTCGATCGCGGCCATGGCGATGGCGTGTTCATCAACACCAGCGGGATCGGGGTTGTGCCTGAGGGCGTGCAGATCGGGCCGCAGAACGCTCGCCCCGGCGATGTGGTGATCGTCAGTGGTGCGATTGGCGTTCACGGCGTTGCGATCATGAGTGTGCGCGAAGGGTTGGAGTTCGGCGCGCCGCTTGAGTCCGACACCGCGCCGCTGAATGATCTCGTGCGTGCGATGCTGGCAAGTGGCGCTGCGATCCATGCCCTGCGCGACCCGACGCGCGGCGGTGTTGCATCTTCGTTGAATGAGATCGCCGGCTCGTCGCAGGTGGGGATTGTGTTGGCCGAGCGATCCCTGCCGGTGCCGCCGTTGGTACGCGGCGCCTGCGAGATGCTGGGCATGGACCCGTTGTATGTGGCGAATGAAGGCAAACTGCTGGCGATTGTGCCCGCCGAGGCAGCCGATCAGATGCTCGCGACTATGCGCAATCATCCCCTTGGCGCCGAAGCGGTCATCATCGGCAAAGTCGTCGATACACACCCCGGCATGGTTGTGGCGCGCACCGGCATCGGCGGCACCCGCGTCGTCGATATGCAGATCGGCGAACAACTCCCCCGCATCTGCTGATTATGGTCATGAGGTTTTTCGGTGACTCCGGAAAACCTCATGACCGGATCTATAAAACCACCCGATATAAGCCGCCGCCGTCGCGATCGGTGACATACATCTCGCCCGCTTCATCCAGGCCGAATGAACTCGCATTCACCTCGATCGTCGTGAGTAGGACGCTGCGCCACTGATTTTCTACCGCCCGCAAACCCCACAGATTGCCGCTGCAATAATCGGCGTAAAGGTAGGTTCCGGCCAGGGCCGGGAACGCCGCGCCGCGATAGACTTCGCCGCCGGTGATCGAGCATCCCCCTTCTTGCGAGCCATGGCCATACACCGCCACCGGCAACTCCAGGCCGCTTTGATCGCAGTTGGCCGCCTCGAAGCAGACATTCGCCTCCATCGTGTCCCAGCCGTAGTTACGCCCGCCCTCAGCACCGACCGGTTCGAAATGCACCTCTTCGAACGCATTCTGGCCCACATCGGCAATAAACAGATCGCCGGTTACGCGGTCGAAGGCGAAGCGCCAGGGATTGCGCAAGCCATAGGCCCAGATCTCGGGCCGGGCATCGCCGCGATCGACAAATGGGTTATCCTCCGGGATGGCGTAGGGATCGCCGTTATCCACGTCGATCCGTAAGATTTTGCCGAGCAATGTATCGAGGCTCTGGCCGTTGCCCCAGGGATCGCCGGCTCGCCCGCCGTCGCCGGTGCCGATGTACATATTCCCGTCGGGGCCGAACACCAACAGACCGCCGTTGTGATTGCCGGCCGGCTGCGCGATGGTCAGCAGGGTTTTGGCGCTCTCGGGATCGACTCGGTCGGGATCGGCGGATACCTGATACTCGGCGATCACCGTATCGCCGCCGCGATCGGTGTAGTTCACGAACAATCGGCCATTCGCGGCATAATTCGGGTGGAAGGCCACGCTCAACAGCCCCTGCTCATTCCCGCCCGCGCCCACCCGGTCGGTCAGATCGAGAAACGGTTGTTCGCCGCGGGCGCCGTCACGCACGATCCAGATCGCGCCGGCTTGCTCGGTCACAAACAGCCGATTACTACCATTCGCCGGCCGCAGTTACGTGGGTTGGACGCGAAACCGTCGAGCACCGGCTCCAGGCGCGGGCGCAACTCTTCCAGCGGCGCGGCGGGCGCAGGCGCAGTATCCGGCGCACTGGTTGGCGCTTCGGCACTCGGCGCACTGGTTGGCGCAGCCGATTCAGCGGTCGGTAGGGCGGTGGTCGGTGAAATAGTGGCGGCGGCTCGTGGCGCAACGGTCGCCAGCGGCGCAGCGCTGCCTGCTGTCTCGGCTGCGCCGCAACCGGCCAGCAGCAGCACAAAAATGAGTGGAAGAACGGCTCGCATCAAATAATCTTTCTAGGATACAGGATAAGCGCATAGTACTACAGTTGTAACTCGCTCCGCCAACAAGCTTCCGGGAAGCTTGGCCGTAGGAAGCCACTGCGTTGGTGCTGGAATCTGGCGCTAAACAGGGAACCGGCAGCGTGTGAACAGCTTCCCGGAAGCTGAGCCACAGGCAGAATCGTAATTACAACTGTAGTAATAGTGGGCAGCGGTGTAGAACTCGCCGTATTTAGCGTACCACAGGTAGGTATTGAGCTGTCTACAGCAAATCAAAAGCGGGCCGCAACTGCGACCCGCAATGTTTATCCATCTGTATCCTGTACCCTAAAACACCGACGTACGTTCGGCCAACCGCTCGTTGATCGTATCCTGGATCCTACTGCGTACCTGCTCGGTCAGCGCCAGCACAATCAGCGGATCATCGGCGGCTTCGGGGCCGTAGCCCTCGGTGTCGAGCGGCGGGCAGAATGTGATGCTCCATTGGGTCGGCAGCGGGATCACGCCAAGCAAGCCGAGCCAGGGGAAGAACGGCGTCAGCGGAAAATACGGAAAGCCAAGCAGCTTCGCGATCGGCTCGACATTGGCGAACATCGGGTAGATCTCTTCGGCGCCAACCACTGCCACCGGCACAATCGGCGCCTGAGCACGCAAGGCTGCCTGCACAAATCCACCCCGCCCGAAGCGAGCCAGTTGGTAGCGATCCTTGTACAGTTTCCCGACGCCCTTCAAACCCTCGGGGAACACACAAACCAGTTCGTCGTTCTCCAGCAGACGCACCGCATTTTCCGGTATCCCCGGCACCTGACCCATCGCCGCCAACGCCGGTGCAACCAGCGGCAGCGTACTGAACCAGTGCAGGTGCAAGCTGCGCACAATCCGCTCGGTGTTGGTCGGATGATCGTTCGCCACCGCCGCCGCGATCATCGCGCCGTCCCAGGGCAAGACACCGCTATGGTTACTGACGAGCAATGTGCGGCCGTCGGCCGGTACGTTTTCCAGGCCATGGGGCGACACCCGCCACCAGGTATAGTACATAAAACTCAGGAACGGCTTGACTATCTCGATGATCTCGCGATCCATGCCGTAGGTGTCGGTGGTGTACTCGCCGGCCATGCGCCGCTTGAAAAAGGCTACCTGCTCGTCGATCTGATATTGAAGCACCATCCCGATCCCCTGCCAGAACGCCGGATCGAGATAATCTTTCAGATCAACATCCTTCAGCATCGTCTGCACCTGCGCCACCTGGCTTTCGGTCATGCGGCGCAGATTATCACCCATCAGGCGGATCAGCCCGGCGGCCAGATTGCCCATTGCGGCGGCCTGTTCGCCGGCCTGTGCCGACTGATTGCGCACTGTAATTTCGATCTCTTCAAACGGCTCGCCGCTTGGTTTGCCCCACAAATTGCTTGCGTCGGGGCTGCGTTCCGGCTGCCGGACAAACACCTCCTCAACCGGTGCAGGTTCAGCCCGGCGGATCGGAATATCATCGGCCGGAGCGGGATCGGTTGGGGCCGTGCCGTTAGCCCCAGCCTCGGATCGGCTACTCTTGCGGCGAGAGGTTCTTTGCTCAACACTTTGATCGCCGTTGCTGTGCTGCTCGGGCGCTTCCGACGGTTGCGCAGCGCGGCTGCGACGGATCCGACGCGGCTTTGTATGATCGGAGTCCGCTGTGCCATTACCATCCGGCCCATCCGAGTCTTGTGGACGCAATTTATCGCTCATGGCTTAGCTCCTTCCCTTTACGACCCAAAAATGTTTGTAGTGCCGCCTCGGCGGCGTCAAAGTCGGGTCGGGAGGTTCTGTTGCGCAGTGCGGTGATCATCTCAGCACTGCGGTGCGCGGGCATCCAGCCCAACTCACGTTGTGCTCGTGCCGTAGCGACCACACAGCTATGGCGCAAAAAATCAACCGGGTAAGGCCAATCGGCCAGCGGGTTACGCCGGTTGAAGCTGATCGCCAATCCAACCAATGGTTCAAGCACACTGTTTGGCTGCCGACCGGCCAGCCGGATCGCCTGACTCAGACAGATCGTATCTTCGGCGGCGAGGTTAAACGACCCGCAACAATCGCTGAAGGCCGCAGCCACAAATGCGCGGCCGCATCGTCGATATGCAACGTCTGAAGGATCGGGTCGAAGCCGAAGATCATCTGTGGGTCGGGTTGGCCAAGATACATCGCCAGAGGCGTATCGGCGCCAAGGAGCGGCCCACAGCGCAAGCTACAGATCGGCAGATACGGGTGGCGGGGTGCAAAATCGGCCACAAACTGTTCAACCTCGGCGAAATCACGCACCACGCCCTGCAACCCGCTGCGGGTAATCTCGCGATGTTCCTCGATCCCCATCGGGTTGGTCGGCAGTGCGCCATAGATCCAGCTATGGCTCCGCAGCACCACCCGCTGCACACCGGCGGCGGCACAGGCGCCGAACAACTCCATACTGCCGAGGACATTCTGTTGAACCGCCGCCTCACGGCTGGCATCAGGCCCATCGATACCAAGGAACCCGACATGGATCACCGTCGTGATCTGCTCACTACGCAGTAAATGCAAAATCTGCTGACCATTCAGGGCGGCGGAAAGCCATTCGGCCCGCCCGATCGGCCCCGGCGGTTTTGCGCGTCCCAGGCCAATAACCGCCAGATCAGGATACTGCGCTCCCAGGCGATCGGCGATCTGTGCCCCCAGGGCCGTATCGATCCCGTTGATCAGCAACTTGATCATGGTTCCGCCTTATGTATTGTCGGCGTTGGAAGCAGCGACTACGCTGTTGCGCAACCATTCTTCCAGCCCGTCCTTATCCAGATCGGAGTGATTAAGCGCGCGAAACAACCAGGCCAACTCGCTGGGGCCGATCTCCGGCCGCAGCGCCGCTCTGTTGATCGCCAGAAAGCGTAACAACACCAGTACCGCAGTCAGTTCATTCATCGTCACAAACGGATGGCTCTTCAGCAGCAGATAGACCATCACCGCGCTTTTACTACACAGATCGGGGTAGAGCTCATCGCCGAACATCACCTGGCGCGGAGCATTCACAACACTTTGCAGGCGATCCTGGCTCTTGATGCCAAGCAAACCGCCGTAACGCTCGATCGCATAGGTATGCAAATCCAGAATATCGTCGCGGGTCAGGTAATTCATAAGTCGCTGCCAGAGGTGAAGGATCGCGCATTGCGCAATCGTTCACCTCTACATCTATATCCCGGCGATCTGACGAAACGCCTGATCGTAGGTGTCACTGACAGTTTTGGCCCATTCACGCAGGTGCGGGCTCATTGGCCGGCGCAACAACACCTCGCGCTCGGTAAACACAATTTCCACCGTCTCTTCATCGGCCAGGCCGACGGCCCGCAACCAACCCTGAACCACATCGGGCAAATTTTCCGGTTCGACCGTAAACGAACGAGGCATACATCCACCTCCCGAATTCAGAATGCCGCATTCTGAATCTCACTCACGTTGTCGCTTATGCGGAAAGAGGATCACCTCGCGGATGCTGGTCTGATCGGTCAGCAGCATTATCAGGCGGTCGATCCCGATCCCGAGGCCGCCGGTGGGCGGCATTCCATACATCAGTGCATTGATATAATCCTCGTCCATCTGGTGCGCTTCATCATCGCCGGCGGCAGCGGCGGTGCGCTGGTCGCGGAAACGCTGTTCCTGGTCGAAGGGATCATTCAACTCGCTAAAGGCATTGCCGATCTCCATACCGGCCACAAAGGCTTCGAAGCGTTCGGTAAAATTCCGCCGCTCGGGGATGCGTTTGGCCAGCGGCGACAACTCCAGCGGATAATCGGTAATAAAGGTCGGCTGGATCAGCAAGGGCTGCACGAACTCGCTGAACAGTTCATCAACCTGCTTGCCCCAGGTCAACTTACGCTCGACGTTCAGGCCGGCATCGGCGATCGCTGCCTGGAGGGTGGGCAGATCGGCGGCAACACCAATATCGATCCCAGTGCGCTCGGCGATCGCCTCATCCATCGGCAGGCGCTGCCAGGGTTGGCCGAAGTCGATCGTATGCTCCTGATAGCGAATCTGGGCGCTGCCGGTCACCGCAACCGCGATCTCGCCCAGCATCTGCTCAACCAGATCCATCATGGCGCGATAATCGGCATAGGCCAGGTAACACTCCATCATGGTGAATTCCGGGTTGTGGCTGCGATCCACCCCCTCGTTGCGGAAATCCTTGCCGATCTCGTACACCCCTGGGAAACCACCGACGATCAGACGCTTCAGATAGAGTTCCGTTGCGATCCGCAGATAGAGATTCTGGTCGAGAGCATTGTGAAAGGTTGTAAAGGGCCGGGCCGCAGCACCGCCGTAGATCGGTTGCAACACCGGCGTTTCAACCTCCAGATAACCGCGCCCATCAAGCACCCGGCGCATCGTGCTGATCGTCAGGGCGCGGGCGCGAAACACGGCCCGCACCTCGGGATTGACGATCAGATCGAGATAACGCTGGCGCGTTGCGCTCCTCAACATCTTGCAAACCGGCCCACTTCTCGGGCGGCGGATTGATCGTTTTGGCCAGCAGATCGAGGCGCTGCACAAACAGCGACGGCTCACCGGCCTTGGTGCGGCGCAAGGTGCCGCGAGCCTGAATAATATCGAAGCTGTCGATATCGTCGCGGAAGCGTTCAAACCACTCGTCGCCAAGATCGCCGCGGCTGATCCAGAGCTGGATCGTGGCGCTGCCGTCGTCGATATGGGCGAAAGCGATCTTTCCCATAACCCGGCGGGCGCCGATAATCCGCCCGGCGAGGGTCAATTCGCTTTGCGCGGCGGCCAGTTGATCAAAGTCGGCCAGAACTTCGGCGATCGTATGGCTACGTTCACTACGGGTAGGGTATGGATTGATTCCGGCGGCGCGCAACCGTTCGAGCTTGGCGGCCCGCTGGGCTTGCAAGTCATTCAGTTCCATGAGACGCTCAGTATATTTCTTTGTGGTATGTTCTTTGCATTATACCACCCGGAAAAAAGCCGGGTGGTATTGGTTGCGGGTGTTGCCCGCTTCACGGTCAGCATGCACAACAACGGGTTGGGGCGTGGCTGTGCAGTGGGCAGATCACCACGCCCAAACACATAAAAGCCCCTCCGCCACAGGGCGAGGAGGGGCGATTGGCGATATTGGCGCCGGTTAGCGCACTTTGACAATCGTCAGCTTCATCACGCCCGACGGCGTCTGTACAGTGACTTTTTGGCGCGGGCGTTTTCCGAGCAGCGAAGAGCCGATCGGCGATTCATTCGAGATTTTACCGGTGCGAGGGTTCGCCTCGGCACTGCCGACAATCGTCCAGGTCTCCTCTTCGTCGTCATCCTCGAAGCGCACCGTTACTGAGGAGCCGACCCGAACTTCGCCGTTGCTGGCCGAGTCTTCGTCGATCATCTCGGCCCGAGAAAGGATGTGTTTGATTTCGCGGATGCGCCCCTCAAGCAGCGACTGCGACTTCTTCGCATCCTCATATTCGCCGCTTTCAGAAATATCGCCAAGTTCCTTCGCGGCGGCGATCCGCTCGGCAACTTGTTTGCGCTCGGTGGTCACGAGCTCTTCGAGCTCGGCCTCGAGCTTGGCCCGACCTTCACGGGTCAGATAGGCTGGCTTGTCTGTCATGATACTCGACCTTGTCTTTGTGCTGTGGTATCGCTCAAGTGGAGCTACAGCGTGGGAGAGCCAGGGGCAGGCTCTGCTCCTCGGCGATAATAAAAGAATAACTGAGAGCAATACTCTCAGTCAGGCAACCGTGCGGACACCGTCGCCCGCAATTAAAACCGTTGCACTAACCGGATTATACGCAATTGGCGGTGGTTTGTAAAGAACCTTGACGGATCCTGTCCTTTACGTTACGATCAGCCCATGCTGCATCCGCGGAGGAGAAGCCGATGGCTCTCACGCTTAACGCCACCATTTTCCGCGCCTACGATATTCGTGGCATTGTCGATATTGATCTGGATGAATCGATCTATCAGCTTTTAGGCCAGGCTGCCGGTACGCTTTTTCGCCGTCAGGATCTGCGCTCGGTTGTGGTTGCCCGCGACGCGCGGCTTACCTCGCCGGCCTATCAGGCTGCTCTGATCAGCGGTTTGCGCGCCGTCGGCTGCGATGTGATCGATATCGGTCAGGCTGCGACCCCGGTGATGTATTTCGCTGTCGAGCATCTTGGCGCCGATGCCGGTGCGATCGTCTCCGCCAGCCATAATCCGCCGAACTTCAACGGTTTGAAGCTGCGGCGTAGCCACGCGACGTTCGGCAGCGAGCCGACCAGCGGCGCCGATGTGCAAGAGGTGGGGCGGATCGCGCTGAGCGGCGATTTTGTCTCCGGCGCCGGGAGTTATACCCAGGTTGATGTGTCGGCGGCCTATGTTGAAAATGTGGTGGGCTTGATCCCGGCCTTTCGCGGCGCCCAACGGTTGAAGGTAGTGCTCGACGGCGGCAACGGCGTGGCCGGCCCGCTGGCCCTGCGCACATTCGAGGCACTTGGCCTCGATGTGGTGCCGTTGTTCATCGAGCCCGACGGGCGTTTCCCCAATCACCACCCCGATCCGCTTAAAGCTGAGAATATGCTCGATCTTGGGCGTGCGGTACGCGAGCACAATGCGTTGCTTGGTATCGGACTCGACGGCGATGGTGATCGGCTTGGGGTTGTCGATGACTGCGGTGACATGGTGTTCGCCGACCGCTACTTGATCGCGATGGCCCGTGAACGCCTGGCCCAGCGTACCGGGCCGGTGGTGTTCGATGTGAAGTGTAGTGCGGTGCTGCCGCAGGTGATCCGCGAGCTTGGTGGCGAGCCGATTATGTGGAAGACCGGGTATACCAATCTTTCGGCCAAAATGCGTGAGCTGGATGCCGTGCTCGGCGGCGAGTTGAGCGGGCATACGATCCTGCCCCTGCCCGGCCATTATTATGATGACGGCGCATTCGCCGGCCTGGCGCTGATCCACGCCCTGCGTACCCTTGGCCAGACGCTGCGCGAGTGCCTGGCGCCGTACCCGACGCCGCCCTCGATCGATGAGGGCCGCATTCACTTCGCCGAAGACCGTAAGTTCGCTGCGATCGACTATATTCAGGCCCATTTCGCCGGGCGCTACCCGCTGATCGATGTTGACGGCGTGCGGGTGGATTATGGCGATGGTTGGGGTTTGATCCGTGCTTCCAACACTGAACCGGCGATCACGACCCGCTTCGAGGCGAAGACACTCGAACGGGCCCAGGCCATCCGTGCCGAGATGCTGGGGGTGTTGGAGGAATTCCGGACGCACGTATGAGCCTTCGCTACCGCCCCTACGCCCAGGCATGGGAGGCGGTCTTTGCCGCCGATTTCACCCTTGATGCGTTGCGTCGGCGTGGCATTGCTCTTGCCTCGGCGCTGCTCGCAAAGAATCTCAGTTGTCTGATCGCCTACGATACGCGCTTTCTGGGGCAGAGCTTCGCCCGGATGCTGGCCCTGGATCTGCATGCCGCCGGCATACGGGTGACTCTCGCCGCCGGCCCGGCGCCGCTGCCCGCTGTCCATCACGCGATTGAACGGCGTGTCGCCGATATTGCCCTGGTTGTTACCGCCCGGAACCAGCCCTACCATCAGAACGGCCTCGCCTTGATTGCGGCGCCGCAGCACGCCCTGAGTCTATCTGCGAGCGATGATCTGCCGCCGCCGGCTGTATTCCCGCCGGGTGATCAACCGATCGAGCCGACAACCGATCTGCGTGCGCCGTATCTGGATGCGCTGCGCAGTGCGATCGAGTTGGAACTGATCCGGCGCGTGAGCCTGACGATCTTTGTTGATGCTATGAGCGGGACGACCGCCGGCATGGTGCCGACATTGCTCGGCGAAGGCGGTCAGACCAGGGCGATTGAGATCAACCGCGACGCCGATCCGCTCTTCGGGCGAGTGACGCCGCTGCCGGCGCTTTCCGGCCTGGCTCGTCTGAAGAAGTTGGTGCGTGAAAGCGACTCGCACCTTGGGATGGCGCTCTCGGCCGACGGAACCGCTCTGGGCATTGTCGATAAGAGCGGCGAAGTGATCGACCCCTTCGAGATAACATTGCTCCTCGCCAGTTACCTCGCGCGTCAGTATCGCCAACGTGGTACGGTGTTGCTGCCGCCGCCGAACGCCGAATCGCCGCTGGCCGCCGGTTATCAGCTTGCCGCCTGGGAAGATGCCGCCGGCGTAAAGGTTGAGGTATCGCGTGAACCCGACCAGCGCCTCGCTGAGTTCCTCGCTCAGCCTAAACCGAATCTTTTGATCGGGGTCGGTTCCGCCGGCGAGTTGCTGTTGGGGCGCCTTAGTGCTTGTCCCGATGCCCTGCTGGCCGGCATGCTGATCGTCGAGTTGTTGGCGCGCAGCGGTGGGAGCCTGCGCTCGCTGCTTGATGCTCAACGCGAACAGATAAAGGTTTAGTGTCGTGCCGAAAAGCGCCAGCACGCTGATGGGGGCGCAGTATGCTGCGCCCTTACGCTGACTGATACTGCGGTAGGGGATCTTGTATGCGCTCGATAGCTCGCCGTCTTTCATCACTGACGCATCTGGCGCGTCCGCTTGCACTGACGTTTATCGGGATTGTGTTGCTGTCGCTGGGGGTTGCCTACCTGTTTATTCATTTTTATCGCACGGTTGATGGTTTGCCGCCGCTTGTGTCGCTGTTGACGTTACAGTTTATGCCGCGCATCTGGCGCGGTATCTTGTTGTTCGGGCTAGGATTTGGGGTGATTTTCGCCGGGATCTGGCAACTGAGCGGGATGGTCGTGATTCCGATCGCTGGTGAGAGCCCCGACGGCGAGTTGGTGCTCGGCTACCAGCGCACACAAACTCCTCCGCGTGTGGTTGTGCTTTCCGGCGGCGCCGGTATGCTGATCCTCGGCAGCATGAGCGAACATGTGCAGCGCATGACATGTATTGTTCCGGTACAAGATCCGGTTGAGTACTATTATCGCGCCTCGGGATTGTTTCACTTTCAAAACATCTACTACGTGGTGCCGACACCTGTTCCGGTGCAAGTATCGGCGCTGCTCGATGATCAGACCCGGCTCGATATCCGGCATATCGACATGCGGCTTGATGTGGCGCCGCGGCATGTTGATGCGTTGCAGTTGCAACCTGCCGATGGCCTTACCCCCGAACGCATCGCGATGACCCGCCTGGCGCTTGATGCCATCCGCGAGGCCGATGCGATCGTTCTGGGGCCGGGCAGTTTGTTCGAGAGTGTGTTGCCGAATTTCTTGATCGATGAGTTTCGAGCGGCCGTGGCCTCTAGCTCGGCGCGCAAAATCTATATCTGTAATCTGATGACCGAGCCGGGCCGGACAACCGGTTTCGGCGTCGCCGAGCATATTCGCGCCATCAAGCAGTACGCCGGGATCACGCCCGATTATGTGCTCGTGAATGCCCAGCGGATCGATCCCGAGGTGTACCGGCTTTACGCCGCCGCCCACCAGTCGCCGGTTTATCTTGATCCCGATGAATATGAAGAAACGGCAGTATTGCCGGGCGATCAGGTGGCGCAACGGCGGGTGCTGATCGAGGGTGCTATGGTGATCGAGGCTGATCTGGCTTCGTCGGTGATCCAGTATACGGCTTCGCTCGATAAACCGATCGAGAGCCGGGCGGTGCGTGTGTTGCGCCACGATGGTCAGAAGCTGACCGCCGCAATTCTGGAGTTGTTGCGCCGAACGTAGATCAATGCGCAATGCAAGATTGCCGGGTATGCCTGGCCGCAAATGCCTGAAAGGTGACGCGCAGTTCGTTTTGATCTGAAGTACCGGATGGCAGGTGCCGTTTGTCGCATTGGGACGCATTCAAGCAACGCTGCATTCTGCATTCCGAATCTGCCCCGCCATTCCTGCAACGCTGAGGCGAACGAACCATGCCGCTGATTCTTTTTGAAGATGAATACTGGCGCCGGTTTTCTGCGATCGTGCAGGCCCGACCGGTCTTCGAGTTGCGTTGCGGCGCGTTCACGGCTCGCGAACGCGTGGCCGCCTTTACTGCGCATACACCGCTGGGCCTGGCTCGCCCGCATTTGATGGGGGTGTTCGGCCCCGAGCAGGGTTATGCCGGGTTGCTGGCGGCCAGTGAACCTGTGACCCTGGTGAATGGACGTTTGCTTGACGTAACCTGGCTGGCGCAGTTGCAGGCTGCGCCCTTGAATACGGTTTATCTGGCCGGCGACAGCTTACTTGGCGCCCAGCTTTCGCCGGCGCTTGCCAGTGCGGTTCTGTATTACCTTCAGCGGCAACAATCCGAGGCCGCCCGTGATGAGTTGCGCCGGTTTGCGCGGGTGGTGGAGTATGGCGACGATGCACCGCCGCTGTTGCTGGGTTTTCCCTGGGATATGATCGCGCAAGCCGGTGAGCAGTTGGTGCGCGATCTGCCGCTGCTGCAACAGCGCTTGCCGCCCCTGTCGGATGAGCCGCCCGGCGTCACCACCCGCGGCGAGCGGATCTATGTTTCGCCCGATGCTCGTCTTGATGGGCCGATTGTGCTCGATGCCCGCGACGGCCCGATCTATATCGAGGCGAACGCGCATATCGAGCCGTTCAGCTTTATTCAGGGGCCGGCATATATCGGCGCCGGAACACTGGTGGCGAGCGCCCGTATTCGCGCTGAAACCAGCCTCGGCCCGGTTTGTCGGGTGGGCGGCGAGATTGAGGCCAGTATTATGCAGGGCTACTCCAATAAACACCACGACGGCTTCCTGGGCCATAGCTGGTTGGGTGAGTGGGTGAATATCGGCGCAATGACCACCAATTCCGATTTGAAGAACAATTACGGCAGTATCCGGGTTGTGCTTGAGGGAATGGGTCAGCACGACAGCGGATTGATCAAGCTCGGTTGTTTTCTGGCCGACCATGTGAAACTGGGGATCGGCTTGCATATGAATGGTGGTACGATCATTGGTACCGGCAGCAATGTGTTCGGCGTGCATACGGCACCGAAAACCATTCCCCATTTCACATGGGGCGGCGAAGTTTTCCGTGAGTACCGGATCGACAGTATGATCGGCGTTGCCCGTACTGTCATGGGCCGGCGTAAGCGCACGCTTACTTCGCAATACGAGGCATTATTGCGGGCGGCCTTCGAGATCAGCCGCAATAGTCGCGGCGAGTTGATCGAAGCTCCGCCGTCGCCGGTGGTAATAGCCGACGAACGGGCCCTTGCCCGCGCCGAAGCCGAGGCGATGCGAGCGTGATCTGAATAAAGTTCTCCCATGTCCAATTTTCGCCAACTCCCAAGTGTTGATGCGCTGCTCCGCGCCGTTCGGGCCGAACTTGATGCTGAATTGCCGCACGCGCTGCTGCGCGATGAGGTACGGGCGGTGTTGGACGAGGTGCGGGCAACGCTGCAATCTTCCGCCGTACCGGCGCCCGACGCGGGCGAGTTGGCGGCGCAGGTGCTGCACCGGCTCCAGCGTGTTCTTACGCCGAATCTGCGGCCGGTGATCAATGCCGGCGGCGTGATTATCCAGACCAACCTCGGGCGGGCGCCGTTAAGCGCTCAGGCGCTCCAGGCAATGGCAACCATAGGCGCCGGTTATTCGAACCTGGAGTATGATCTCCTCGCTGGAACGCGCGGCAGCCGCAATACCCATCTGGAGGCGCTGCTCCGCAGGCTTAGCGGCGCCGAATCCGCCCTGGCCGTGAACAATAACGCCGCCGCGA
>JAAUQO010000139.1 GCA_012032775.1 Oscillochloris sp.
ATTCAATGTCTGTATGGTGCATGCTCATGCTGGCGGTTCATGCCGGCGGTTCATGCCCGGGGTGCGCTGACGCGCTTGAATGCATTCCGTGTTACGCCATTCAATGTCTGTATGGTGCATAATGCCTTTCGCAGGTTGCCTTCTGTTTCGTCCGGCAATGCCGCATTCTGCATTCATGTCGCGCTTCCGGCTAATTGCCCGCAGGCGGCGGCGATTGCGATGCCGCGTTCGACACGCACTGTGCAGGCTACGCCGTAATCGCGCAGGATTTGTTGGAAGTCGAGTACCCGTTGGCGCTCTGAGCGTCCCAATGGCATGCCCGGCACCGGGTTCCAGGGGATCAGGTTGACGTGGCAGAGCAGCGGGCCGCTCGGGCCGCGACTGCGCAGCAACTTCGCCAACGCGATCGCCTGATGCGGGTGATCGTTCTGACCCTGCAACAGCACATACTCGAACGAAACCCGCCGGCCGGTGCGCTCGACATACTCGTGGCTGGCCGCGATCAGTTCGCTGATTGGGAAGCGCTGGTTGATCGGCATCATCGATGTACGCAGATCGTCGTCGGGGGCATGAAGTGAGATCGCCAGGTTGATCGGCAGTTCCTCGCCGGCTAGGCGTCGAATGCCCTGCGGTAATCCAACCGTCGAAACCGTCATACTGCGGGCGCCGAGGTTGAAACCCTGCGCATCGTGCAGCCGTTCCACCGCCTGCCACCAGCGATCATAGTTGGCGAACGGCTCGCCCATGCCCATAAACACCAGGTTCGTCACCCGGCCCACCTGTTTGGTCACCCGCTCGCTGAAGCTGTCGCCCTCGCCGCCCCACCACTGATCCTCGTCGGACGGGAACTCGCTGCGTACGGCAGAAGCCGCAATAGTCTGCGGCGGATCGGCCTGCCATGCCCGCAACTCCCGTGAGGCCCAGATCGCCTGTTCGATAATCTCGCCCGCTGTGAGGTTGCGCAACAGGCCGAGTTTGCCGGTGGCGCAGAACACACAGCCCATTGCGCAGCCGGCCTGTGTACTGACACAAACCGTCGCCCGGTCGGGGTAGATCATCAGCACCGTCTCGACCACATGGCCGCCGGGGATTTGGAAGAGCGCTTTGCGGGTTAAGCCGTCGTCATCCTGTTGTAAGCGCACAAGCTGAAGTGCGCCGAGTTCGGTTTCGGCGGCCAGTTGTTCACGTAAGGCCAGGGGAAGATCGGTCATCGCCGCAGTGTCGGCGGCGAGATTGACATAAAGTTGGCGGTAGATCTGGCGGGCGCGAAAGGCGGGTTGGCCCCACATGCGCATCAATTCGGCCAGTTCTTCCGGCGAATAGTTGTAAAGATTTGGCTTCTGCATGCTGCGGGCATTATACCACCTGCGGCGGGCTTCGGCGCAGTGTAGCCGCGCCGAGAATCGATGTAGCCGTGGTTACCGGTTTCGCCGGCAACCACGGCTACACCATAACAGGGTATTTAGAGAATCGGCCGGAACTTATACCCGTACACCAGCACACCGTCCTCGCCGGTATCGACCAACCGGCGCGTCACCATCTCGACCGGCATGCCGATCTCCAGATCGGATTCGACGCAATCGGTGAGTTGAGCCGTCACCAGTGGGCCTTCGTCGAGCCGCACCAGCGCCACCGGGTAGGGCGCCTGATCTTCGTAGCCGTCGGGCACCTGCCGAAGCACACTGAAACTATAGATCTCGCCGCGTCCACGAAGCGTGACCGTTTCCCAGGTATCGTTGGTTTCGCCGAGTGCCGGCGGGCGCGGCGGGAAGCGTATTTCGCCGCTTTCGCGATGGCGCTGACCTTCAAGCCGATAGCGCGGGCCGCGTTGGCGCCAGTGACGAGCGATTTCCATAGGACGAACTCCTTATGCTTACGGTGCGAAGCTTCCCGACGCGCCAAGCATTGCGGCCAGGATCGCACCGAATAATACACAGATACAGGCAAAAATCGCCAAACCGATCGCCAACTGAATAAGGATGACATAGAGCGCCTTGCGCGGCTCCAGGTTCATCCCCGACTGGATGGCGAGATAGGTCAGGTAAAAGTTATAACCAAGCAGCGCGAGCACGAGAATAAAGCCGACGAATGGGATCAGGCTGAAGATACCGCTGACAATCGCCAATGGCGCGCCAAAGAGCGAAAGCCCCCAGGCCAACTCGCCGAAACTGCCGGTGCCGCCGAAGGCCCGCCCCAATCCGTAGGTGATGCCCCAGGCGATCAGCAGGAAGATCGGCGTGAAAATAAAGACACCAATCAGTGTGCCGATAACGGTGCCGCCCGTTGTTGCCGCTACTGCTCCGGCCGTTTCGGGATCCATGCCACCCGGTATCATCGCCGCTGCTGGGAAGATCAGGCTGCCCAGTGCGCTCAGCAAACCGTTGATCAAGCCGGCGATGAGCGAATAGATCAGCGCCCAACCGAGATTGTCCCGCTCGTGCTCTTCGAAGGTTGCCACCGATGGCCGGGTAATAACCGCGATACTGCCGTTGATCATCTCCTGAAACATGCTTTTCTCCTATGCAATGAGAAGATACGCTTCGCCATTGTACGCGACAAACCGTAAAACATGAAGCCGTTTAGCCGGCGCTTAACAATCAGTTGCGTGGCTACTTTATGCTTTACGCTTGTCGATACGCATACGTCGGCGGAATCGTTTCATGCTTCTGTCGATTCCGATCAAGGCGGCCGGCGGTTATTCGGCGATCAGCACCACGCTTGCGGCTGTAGCGCCGATGCCGCCTAAACACTGGGCCAATCCAATCCGCGCCCCGGCAACCTGTGTTGGGCCGGCTTCGCCCCGTAGTTGGCGTACCAACTCGACCACCTGATACACGCCGCCGGCCCCGCCCACATCGCCGCGGGCCTTATACCCGCCGCCAGTGGCGATCGGAGTACGCCCGCTCGGCGCGATCGCACCGTCGGCGGCAAATCGCGGCGCCGTGCCGCGCTCATAACAGCCAATTGCTTCAAGTGCCAGCGCCGCCGCGATCCCGTGCGGGTCGCTCAATTCCCATACCTGTACATCGCCGATGCCGAGGTGCGCCCGGCCAAGGGCGATCTGAGCGCTCGCGCGTGATGCGGACAGATCGAGTGGATCACGGCGGGCGGCGAGGGCCGGAGCATCCGTGGCAATGGCGGTTCCCGCCAATTTGATCTGTGGTCCCGGTAACTCACGGGCGATCGACTCGGCGGCCAGGATAACGGCTGCGGCGCCGTCGGCCGGGCTGCTGCAATCGAGCATATTCAACGGCGAGGCGACCTGACCGGCCTTGCGATACTTGTCGGCGTTGATCGGGAAGCGGTACAGCGCCTGTGGATTTTTTGCCGCGTTGGCGTGAGCGTTCACCGGGAAGGGCGCAAAAGCCTCGGCCTGATAGCCGTATTCGTGCATATAGCGCCGCATCAGCATGGCCCACTGCGCCGTACGGGTGACGCCATGAATCGCCTCGCCCTCGGCGTCGCCGGCAAGTGCCAAGGCCGCTTCAACCGTGCCGTCGAGCCGGTCGGTAACTTTTTCGGCGCCCAGCACAACTGCGATCTCACACTGACCGGCGGCGATCGCCTGAGCCGCCTGGTGCAGTGCAACCCCACCGGAGGCGCCTGCCGCCTCGACCCGAAACGCCGGCACACCACGCAGACCGACGGCGTCGGCCAGGAATGCGCCCAATTGCCCCTGGCCCGCAAGTGTCTCGCCGAATGCGTTGGCCACATAGACTGCGCCGATCCGGCGCGGATCGATCGCGCCGGGATGGGCAAATGCGCCACGTAACGCTTCGGCGGCCAGATCCGCCAGCGAGCGGCCATACTGCTCGCCGACCGCTGTCGCCGCGCTACCGATGATAGTTGTATATGTCATAGAAGAGTATCTCCGTATTGGTAAGGGCGAGGCATGTACCACAGCATCGATAGTAAGATCGAGCGAAGCGCATGGCGAGCACATGCTTCGCCCTTACGACTTGATCTACATCACCCCATCACCAGTTTGCCGCGCCACTTGGCGTACCGTGCGTAGTCGATAAACTCTTTGCGGGCCAGGTACGCTGCGGTGAGCGGAGCACGTTCACGCGCCTCCAGAATGCGCTCGGTGACGGTGAGTGCAAATGCATCGGAGCCTGCGCCGCTGCCGTACGAGGTCATCAGGATTGTCTCGCCGGGCTGGGCGACATCGAGAATCGCGCACAAACCGGCCAGTGCTGCGCCGGAATAGGTATTCCCGATCTGCGGGCTGAGCAATCCCGGCGCGATCTGCGCATCACTGAAACCGAGGCGCTTGGCGACGGCCTGGGGGAATTTGGCGTTCGGCTGGTGGAACACGGCGTAGCTGAAATCTTGCGGCGTGCGATCCAACTCAGCGAGCAATTTCTTGGTGGCGCTCTGAATCTGGTGGAAGTAGGCCGGTTCGCCGGTGAAGCGATTGCCATGGACCGGATACGGCCGTTCAGCCCGCCGGAAGAAATCCGGCGTATCGCTGACATAACTCAGCGAACCGTCGATCGTGGCGACGGCCGTTTCAGCCGGGCCGATCAAGAGCGCTGCCGCGCCTGCCGAAGCGGTATATTCCAGCGCATCGCCGGGCCGGCTCTGGGCCGTGTCGGCGCCGATCGCCAGCGCATACTGCTGCATGCCGCTGCCAACCAGGGCCATCGCAGCGGTCAATGCCTCGCTGCCGGCCTTGCAGGCGAACTCCCAGTCGGCCGCACTTACCCAGGGTGTTGCACCAAGGGCTTCGGCCACAATTGTGCCGGAAGGCTTCACACTATAGGGGTGGCTCTCACTACCGACCCAGACGGCGCCGAGTTGGGCGGCGTCGAGTTGGGCGCGGGCCAGGGCATTGCGCGCCGCTTCAATCGACATTGTGATCGTATCTTCGTCGGGGCCGGGAACGCTCTTGGCATCAACCGGCAACCCGCCCGTGCCGTCGGTCCAGATCCGGGCGATCTCGCCGGCAGCGATCCGATAGCGCGGGATATACACCCCATAGCCGAGCAGGCCGACGGGGCGATCGGGCTTCATCATGAATGTGCTCCTTACATGATTTGAAGGGGAAATGCGGTATGGGCGAAGCATGGGTTGAGTTGTCAACGAATACTTCGCCGCGTACTAGGCGCGCAACTCCGCCACAATCTCTTCGGCGCGGGCCGGCTTGATGTTGCGCTCCTCGACCATACGGCGGGCGACTTCATCAATCAGCGGGCCGCTCGCGCCGGCCGCCATTGCGATCTGGCGGGCGTGCAGGCCCATATGGCCGCGCTGAATGCCTTCGGTGGCCAGGGCGCGCATTGCGGCCAGATTCGAGGCCAATCCGGCGCAAACACAGATCTCGGCCAGTTCGGTGGCGCTCTGCACATTCAGCAGTTTCAAGGCTGCCTGGGCCGCCGGATGCACCTTAGTGGCGCCGCCGACAATCCCAACCGCCAGCGGCATCTCCAGCGTTCCAACCAGATTACCGGCCTCGTCTTTCTCCCAAACACTCAGCGACGTATAGCGCCCGTTGCGGGCGGCGTAGGCATGGGCGCCGGCCTCGATCGCCCGCCAGTCGTTGCCGGTCGCGACGATCACCGGGTCGATGCCGTTCAAAATCCCTTTGTTATGGGTAGTGGCCCGATAGGGATCGACGGCCGCGAAGGCATAGGCCCACAGAATGCCGTCAACCACCTCTTCGCCGGAGATGTCGTCGCGCTCAAGGGCCTTTGGCGGCACCACACAGCGGGCGCGAGCCAGGCGGCGATCACTCAGATTCGAGAGAATGCGCAAATAGGCCCGCCCACCACTGATCTGCTCCAGGCGCGGCGCAACGGCCTCGCACATCGAGTTGATCGCATTGGCGCCCATGGCATCGCGGCAGTCGATCACCACATGCACCACCATCATCGGCCCCATCGGACTCTGCTCGAAGATATGTACTTCGATCTCGCGTGCGCCGCCGCCAAGGGCGGTCAGCGAGCGGCTTTGCGCATTGGCAAGCGCCAGAATCTCTTCGCTGTGGGCCAGAATATCGTGGCGAGCGCTGTTCATCGCCGTGATTCCCACCAGTTGAATCTGGCCGATCATCAGCGGTGCGGTGCTGTCGGCCTGAAAGCCGCCGCCGGCGCGCACCATCCGGGCGGCATAACTGGCCCCCGCGACGATCGAAGGTTCTTCGACCACCATCGGGATCAGTATGTCGCGCCCGTTGATTTGAAAATTGGTCGCAACCCCCAGGGGTAGGTTATATGTGCCAACCACATTCTCGATCATCTTGTCGGCTCGCTCGATCGACAGAATGCCGTGGCCGCCATGCAACGCACGCAGATCATCGTCGCATAGTCCGTCGAATGCCTTGACCTCTTGCAGGCGCTCGAACGGATTGAGTTTATAAAAACCCTGGATTCGCGAGTTCTGAGTCCCCATATTTTCCATTTACCTCTTCGCATCGTGAGAAGATGCACAATTTCGTTGCACTGGCAACAGTGTACCATTAGGACGCTTCCAGAAGCCGCAAAAGAACTGCCAAAACCTATCATGTGGCTGTCGCAGGCTCTCAAAGTGGTACAATAAGGCCTATGCAACGCTGGATTTGTCTCTTGATTGTGATCATGATCACCGGCTGTGGGCGGGCGCCTGTCGCTCCGGCGCCAACGGCCGTTTCGCAGCCGACGACGGTATTATTGGCCGATCTTGCGCCACTGCCGACCGGACCGCAAACGGTTACCGCCACGCTGATTACGATGTCTGCGGGAGCCGCACTTGCCGCCACGGTGGTGCGCAGCGACGCCGGGATTGTGCCGCTTGAGCCGCAACAGGTGATCTGGTTGGGCCCAGTTGATTTGCCGCCCAACCTGACCGATAACCCACTGGCGGCGCAGGTTGTGCAAGCCGCCGGGATCGTCGAGGGTCCCGGTAGTTTCGGCCCTGACGGCGCATATCGCTACCAGATGCGCGATCCCACCCTGCGGCCCTTGCCGCTGCGGACGATCGACATGGCGCTTTTGGTACAAAATAGTGCGCTCTACCATGAACAAGCGATTCAACTGCGCGGCGAACTCTTGCTCAGTGCGAGCAGCGCGATCCTGTCGGAACGCAGTGGGCCGGGCGGTGTTCCGGCCGAAGATACCCGCCAGATCAAGCTGGCCGCGTTCGCCGCCAACCCGGTTCTTGCCGAGCAACTGCGCTCAGGCTCCGGTGAAGATGTGCGCTATGGTACGGTCGAGATCACCGGCATCTGGCGCGATAACCGCCTCTATCCCCTTATTATTGTACTTCCGTCTTAATCCTCCTGTCCCGGCCATCGCGCCGGGACATCTTCCTTAGTACCCTGCACCTAGCCCCGAGTCCCCCGCGCACTGCGGGCTAGTACAGGACTATGGAGCGGCTATGTTTTAACCATGCTCTAACGTAAAATAGTCTCAAACCAAACAAACCGGCACCTCCGGCTGACGGTGGTTTGTTCCCTTCACACACTCCTTTTCACCAGGAACAACCATGCGCACACTGACGCTGCTTGCCTTTATTGGCCTGCTATTCACCTTGCCTGCCCTTGTCGGCGCCGAACCGTCGGCGTCGATCGACCCTCCGCACCACGCATTGTACGCGCCTGCGCCGTCGGCACTACTGGCCGGCGATGTCGATCTGCGTGGGCCAAGCCAGTATCTCGCCGGCACCATCGCAGTCCGGGTGGTGTTGCCGGAAAGCAACGGCCTGGTCGATCCCTCAAGCGAGGATTGGAACCCCGAACAGATTGAGTTGGTTCGATCCGGGGTCGATGCGGCCCTGGAGTGGTGGCGCCAGCAACTGCCCCTGGCCCGTCTGGAGTTCAAGGTGCAGTATCAGGTGGTGCCGAGTTCATATGAGCCGACCCGCCATGGACTCGCCGGCGAAAGTCTCTGGATCGGCGATACGCTGGCCAAACTCGGCTTCCGTTCCGGTAGTTATTTCGATCAGGCGTATGAGGCGGCCTACAGCCTGCGTGATGAACTGGATGCCGATTGGGCCACGACGATTTTTGTCGTCAATAGTGATAATGGCAATGGCTATCTGGCCGACGGCTATTTCGCCTATGCCTATATCAATGGCCCATTTATGGTGCTGACTTCTGATGCCGGCGGATACGGCAGCCGCCATTTCGCTGCGGTAACGGCCCACGAGTTCGGCCATATCTTCGGCGCGCTCGATCAGTACCATGTGGCCCAGGTTGATTGTACGCGTACAAGCGGCTATTTGAATGCGCCAACTACCAATAGCCAGTTCAATGCGTGCGGCACCAACGAACCCAGCATCATGTTGGAGCCGATCACGGCGTTCGCTCAGCAGGCCGTCGATCCGTCGGCGCTGGCTCAGGTTGGTTACCGCGACAGCGATATTGATGGCGCGATCGACCCGCTCGATACAACGCCGGCCCTGAATCTGCGTGGCCCCCAGGTGAGTACCGTTGGCGTGCGCCCGCGCCTGAGCGGCAACACCGAAGATCTGGCCTTCCCCTCGCCCTCGCAGACGCCGGTCAGCATCAATTGGATTACCGGGATCGAGTATCGGGTGAATCGCGGCGCCTGGCAGTATCTTCCTGCCGCCGACGGCATGTTCGATTCTGCGTCGGAAAGCTTTGATCGCGAACTTCCGCTTTACGACGGCGAGCACAGCATCGAACTGCGCGCACGCAACAGCGCCGGGATGCTTTCGCAGACGATCGTGCAACAGGTGGCGGTGGCGGGAATTGGGCCGGCGCCGGAATATGCGGTGCTTGCCGGCTCCGCCGATACGCCGGGCCTGCTGGATGTGCAATTCACGGCGCCTGCCGAAACTCAGGCGGTTCAGGTAAGCAGCGAGCCGACCTTCGCAAACGCAAACTGGGAACCATTCACGCCGGAACGCACCTACGATTTATACCATGGCCCCGGCAGTGTGGAGTTGTATGTGCGTTTCCGCGATGGCGACGGCCGCGAATCGCTGGTATACCGCGTAGAGGTAGCCAGCGACTCCCACACCATCTATCTCCCCTTGTTGCGGAAATAGCCCTGCTCACACCTCTGAACAGTGCCGAGTGACCCTGTCGCTCGGCACTGTTTGTGCATGCATCCGTAACAACTTCTGCCTTCGTAAGACTCCAAGGTACGCCGGTTGCTATAACAGAACGGCGGATGGCTAGGTCAAAACCTGGGCAAAAACTTGACAGCATGCACAATCATGGTACCGTACTATAGCTGAGATTAATTGCAGATGCGATTAGTCGCAATAAATAACGAAGGTCGAGGACTCTGTCATGGTTTATGCAACGCGCCGTTTTGAATTTTCCGCAGCCCATCGCTACTGGCGCGACGATTGGAGCGCCGAAGAGAATGAGCGTGTATTCGGCCCGGGCGCTCGCCCTTATGGCCATGGTCACAACTACACGCTTGATGTAACCGTTACCGGAACGCTTGATCCGCGCACCGGTATGGTGATGAATATGACCGACCTGAAGGCGCTGGTGAACACCATTCTGGATGCATTCGATCACCGCCACCTGAATGAAGACACGCCGTATTTTCGTGATATCCTGCCGACAACCGAGAATATTGTGCGGGTGCTCTGGCGTTTGATCGCCGCACACTTGCCGGCCGAAGCGCGCCTGGCGCGGCTACGCCTCTACGAGATGCAGGATCTCTGGGCTGAGTATGATGGCTCGGATGAGACGACTTTTGCCCGGGCCTACACGTTTTCCGCTGCGCACCGCCTGCACGCGCCTGCGCTCTCTGATGCGGAAAACCGCGCGATCTACGGCAAGTGCAATAACCCGAACGGCCATGGTCATAATTATACGCTTGAAGTGAGTGTCTGCGGCCCGCTGGATCCTGAGACCGGTATGGCGATCGACATGGTTACCATGGATCAGACCGTGCGCGCCGTACTTGATGCACTTGATTTTCGGCATCTGGACAACGAAATCGCCGCATTTGCCACCATGCCTTCAACAGCGGAAAACATTGTTGTCTATCTCTGGGAGCAGTTGGAACCGCGCCTTGGCGGGCGCCTGGCCCATCTTAAGCTCTGGGAGACGCGAAAGAACGTTTTTGAATATGCAGGGCCGGCCCGGTTGCCTGCCTAATACTGCCGAAGTTTTGTCCCTAGTACGCTTTAGCGTACGTACGTCTACGGCGCACAGCGCACGGTGACGGCCTAAAGGCCGTTACAAACCCGCGACGGACGTAGGCTGTTCTGTACCTAGCATCCGGGCGTCATTCGCCCAGAGAGAAAGATTAATTCATCATGAATACATCCAATCGAAACGGTTATCGTAACGGCAGCGGCCAATCAGATCCTATTACTCCCGATATTGACGAAGACGAGCTTGCGGCGCTGATTGTGCCGGGCCGCGGCAAACTTGAGGGTGTCACATATGAAACCGACCCGCAGATCGAGGGGGCGGTGCGTGAAATTTTGCAGTCGATCGGGGAGCAACCGGAGCGCGAAGGCTTGTTGAAAACGCCGTCGCGGGTGGCGAAAATGTACGCCGAGCTTACGGCCGGCTACCATGTCGATCCCGAGGCGCTGATCAACGACGCGATCTTCAGTGTCGATTATGATGAGATGGTGCTGGTGAAGCATATCGACTTCTACAGCATGTGCGAGCACCATATGTTGCCGTTTATGGGGCATGTACATGTGGCCTACATCCCGAACGGCAAGGTGGTTGGCTTGAGTAAGATCCCGCGCATTGTCGAAATGTTCGCCCGGCGCTTGCAGGTGCAGGAGCGCATGACGGTGCAGATCGCCGATTTTATCAACCAGCATCTTGAGCCGCAGGGCGTAGCGGTTGTGGCCGAGGGAGTCCATCTTTGTGGTGTGATGCGCGGCGTGAAGAAGGCCAATGCCCGCATGGTTACGTCGGCGATGCGCGGCGTCTTCCGTGAAGACTCGAAGACCCGGTCGGAGTTTCTGGCCCACGTCGAGCGCGGCACCGCCTATGAATAGATTTGGGGCTTGAGCTGTACCGTGCGATGCCTGATACTTGATTCTTGAACCGGAATATCCGCTCAAGGATCAAGTATCAGGCATCACCTTATTTGGGGGACACCATGGCGAAACACATTCTGATCAGCGGCGCATCACGCGGGATTGGCCGGGCAACTGCTCTGGCACTGGCCGCTCCCGATGTAGCTCTAACTCTGGCAGCGCGTTCCGTCGAGGCCTTGGAGGAAATCGCCGCCGAGGTGCGTATGCGTGGCGCTGAAGCGCAGGTCGTTCCGTGTGATCTGACCGCCGAGCCGCATGTGCATCGGCTGGTTGAGGTAGCGGCCGGCGCCGAGGGCCGGATCGATGTGGCGATCCATAGTGTCGGTGGGGCATTGGTTGCGCCGCTGCACGAGATCCGCACCGCCGATTGGGAGGCGAGCATGCGCCAGCAACTCACGAGTCTGTTTCTGCTGACACGCTATGCGACCGCCCGAATGCAGGCGGGTGGCTTGTTGATCAATATCGCCTCGGTGGCGGCGCGACAGGTTTTTCCCGGTTGGGCGGTTTATGCGGCCGCGAAGCACGGCGCCCTTGGCTTCCTTGGTGCAGTGCGCGAGGAGTTGCGCTCGGAGGGCGTGCGGGTCTGCTCGATCCTGCCGGCTGCGGTGGATACAGCGCTTTGGGATGCGGTGCCGGGCGAATGGAATCGCGCCAATATGCTGCAACCGGATGATGTCGCGGCAGCGGTGCAGTCGATTGTGGCCCTGCCGGACTATGTGACGGTCGAGGATCTGACGATCGGTCATGTGGCAGGGCGACTGTAGGCGGTCGGATCCAGGATACAGGCCGATGATCGTCGCAACTTATGGTGTGGTACAGATTATCGTACTCGACTCGATCTCGTATATCGGGATGGCCGAGCGCGGCCATGTGGTAGTATCCGGTTCACACGGTGGATTGGCGGCGGCGCGCTATGCCCTTGCCCATCCGCCGGCGGGTGTGATCTTCAACGATGCCGGCGGTGGCAAGGAGCAGGCCGGTGTGATCGGCCTGCGTTTACTGGAAGAGGCCGGCATCGCTGCATGTGCCGTGGCCACACAAGTGCGCGGATCGGCGAGGGCGAGGATACCTGGCAGAATGGCTTGATCAGCGCCGTTAACCCGCTGGCGGCGGCGCAGGGAGTGCGGATCGGCATGTCATGTCGGGAAGCGGCCGCAGCATTGGCGACAAAGGCCCGCTGACATTGCCCAAGCCTGTGGTTCTAGCCGGCATTTACGGCATGCGAAATGTGCCGTCGGGTTCCGGCTGAAATTCCAATACCGCGACAATTGCATCTAGGTTTAGTGGTCCGTAAAGATGCGGGAAGAACTCGCCCGGCTCCGCCTCTTCGTAGCGCATCTCAGCCTGCAATGCGCCAGGATCGACCGCCAGCAACAGCAGATCGGTTCGGCCGCAGTAGAAACGGGCTGCCGTGCGTAACACCTGCTTGTTGGTTGAAAGGTGAATAAACCCTTCGCGCTCCAACGAAGGCGGTCGATAAGATTCGGCTGTCGCTGCCCAAACCGCATGCTCGGCAATGTGATAGATCAGACTCATCGCTAGCCGTTCTACAATACTTGTGCCAGACTATCTTGCAGAGTTGCACCTGTGCGAATGCCGCTCAGATCGGCGCCAAGCTGAACCAGTGTCTGCGCAACTTCGGGCCTGATACCGCAGATCATCGCTTGTGCGCCCATCAACTTGATGGCGTCGGCGACTCGCAGCAATGCACTGGCAACCAGTGTATCAACCACGGCGACGCCGGTTACATCAAGGATGACCATGCGGGCGTCCTTGTTCTCGACGCGGGTCAGAATATCGCTCATAAGTTGTTCGGCGCGGGCGCTGTCGATCCCGCCGACCAGCGGCACCACCAGTGCATTGTGGCTAACCGGGATGATCGGCACCGAGAGTTCGTTGATCAACTGGTTCAGGTTGCGCTGGTTTTGCAGGCTGGCCGCAAGTTCGGCGGCGGTATGCCGTTGCTCGGCCACCGTACGCTCCAGATCGCGCGTGCGCGCCACGACCCGTTCTTCAAGATCGAGATTGGCGGCGGCCAGTTGTTCGCGGGTCTGTTCGGCCTCAGCGCGGGCGCTATTGGCGCTGTTGAGCGCGATTTTGATGCTTCGCGCGCTGACAAAGCCCAGCATCGCCACGCTAATCAGTAGCAGCGGCGCACCTTGCATACTCTGGCGCCAGACGATCTCGTTGCGCATTGATTCCGAGATGCGGCTGAACAGTAAGGCATCGCAGAGCAAAGTGACCACCAGGATCGACCAGATCTGTCCCGGCGGCAGCATAACCGACGCCATAAGCAAGGGCAGGATCAGGTAAAACGGTGTTGTCGGCGAGGGATTGCCGAGCAGCATCGCCAGTCCAATCGCGCCTAAGGTGGCGCCGATCAGCATCCACGCCCCGAGATTGACAATGCCCCTACGGGCTGCCACAATCGCTGCGCAGAAAAATAATCCGCCAAATATCAGCGCGGAAAATGAGACGAAGTTATCGACAAGAAGGGTTAACGGCACAAATGCCAGGGCCAGGATGAGCATACCTAGACTGATGATGATCACGACCCGGCCGCGACGTTCCGTCTCAGGGTCATGACTCTGGATCGTGAGTAACTGATTGAATACAGTTGCCATTGAAGATACTCCGCACTTGGGCGTCGGTGCTGCCTTCAACGGATATGATCACGGCTATACGAACCATTGATCGCCGCTGAAGCGAGTTTCAACTAATATTATACGCTTTTGCCTTACAAGATCGGCAAGCTATGCGACCAGGAAGGTTGCATCTACCCCGACAGCGTACGACCGGTGTTCATTGTCGGCGTTCCGAAGTGGTACAATAACCATAGATCTGCCGTACAAGGAGTATCTCGATGTCCGACGACGCACGCCAGGCATTGCTCCGCCAATCTGCTGAACATCATGTGGCTTTTGTGAACCTCCAGTTCACCGATATTTTGGGGATGGTTAAGACTGTCACGATCCCGGTCGAGGAGCTTGAAGATGCCCTTGGTCACGGAGTCTGGTTCGATGGCTCTTCGATCGAAGGATTTGCCCGCAGTTTTGAAAGTGATATGTATCTTGTGCCCGATCCGGCCTCCTGGGCGCTGATCCCCTGGGATCAGGAGGAAGGTCTGGCGACGGCACGCTTGATCTGTAATATTTTTACCCCCGACGGCAAACCATTTCCCGGCGATCCGCGCCATGTGCTCGCTACCGTCGCCCGCCAGGCCGCCGATCTGGGTTATGGCTTCAGTGTTGCGCCGGAGTTGGAGTTTTTTCTTTTTCGCACCGATGAAGAGGGCCGGGCAACCAACAATCCCCACGATCACGCCGGTTACTTCGATGTTTCGACCGACCAGGCAACCTTGATCCGCCGCCAGATGGTGCGGGCGTTGCGGGCGATGGGGATTGTGATCGAGGCCGCCCATCACGAGGTGGCTGCCGGTCAGCATGAGATCGATCTGCGCTATGCCGAGGTGGTGCGTGCCGCCGATGATACGGTGACGACGCGGGTTGCCCTTAAGGCGATCGCGCAGTTACGTGGTCTGTATGCGACGTTTATGCCTAAACCGCTGGCCGGGGTGAACGGCAACGGCATGCATGTGCATCAGAGTTTAATCGATCTGGTGACCGGCGAAAACGCCTTTGCTGATTCGGACGATCCCTACGGGTTGTCGCTGGTGGCGCGACATTTTATCGCCGGCCTGTTGTTGCATGCCCGGGCAATGTGTGCCGTCCTGGCGCCGCTCGTGAATTCGTACAAACGCCTGGTGCCCGGTTTCGAGGCTCCGGTGCATATCTCCTGGGGTCGCACCAATCGCTCGGCACTGGTGCGGGTGCCGCGGATCACCTCCGGCCGCGCCCGCTCAACCCGGGTGGAATTGCGTTGCCCCGATCCTTCCTGTAATCCCTACCTGGCCTATGCGGTGATGCTTGCCGCCGGACTCGATGGGGTGCGCCGGCAGTTGCCGCTGCGCGAAGCCGCCGAGGAGGATCTGTTTCACGTCGATCCACGCGCCCGCGGCCTGGCAACTTTGCCGCTCTCGCTTGGCGCAGCGCTCGATGCCCTGCGCGAAGATGAGATCATCCAGCAGGCCCTTGGGCCGTATGTGTTTGAACGCTTTCTCGATGCGAAGCAGCAGGAGTGGGAGAGCTATCGCTCGTATGTCTCGCAGTGGGAGATCGAGCGCTATATGCCGATCTTTTAGGCTCCGTTAGTTTCGGCGGCAACGCCGTAGCCTGTGTCATAACCCATATGCAGATCACACTCAACATCGACGATTTACGGGCCGATACGCCCTTGCCGCCGTTGTATCTGGTGCGCCAACGCTGGAATACCTCACCGCTGAGCGATCTGCCGGCGATCGTCCGCGATCAACTCGATGCGCTGGGATTGCGCGCCCAGATCCGGCCCGGTATGCAGATCGCGGTTACCGCCGGGAGCCGTGGTATCAGTGGGATCGTGCCGATCACGCGCGCGGCGATCGATTGGCTGCGGGCCGTCGGCGCGGAGCCGTTTGTGGTGCCGGCAATGGGCAGTCACGGCGGCGCCACGGCTGCCGGTCAGGTCGGGATGCTCGCTCGCTCGGCCTGACTGAAGAATCGCTCGGCTGTCCGATCCGTAGCTCGATGGATGTGGTTGAGTTGGGGCGGATCGTGCCCGAGTGGAACCCCGGTGTACCAT
>JAAUQO010000140.1 GCA_012032775.1 Oscillochloris sp.
ACTGCTCGCCGAAACCGACCACTGCGGTCATCACCACAAATCCCAGCCCGACAATCGAAGCAAAGAGCGCGCCAAACACCACCGCTGCCTGACGATCGACGGCAAGTGGTTCAGCGCTCGATGTGCGCCCCCAGACCAACCGTTGGAAGCCCCAGGCGGCCAGGAATGTCAGCGGCAGGCTGATATGGATCGTCAGCCAGGGCATCTTCTCGCCGGCCCATGTATAGATCGCGAATGCGCCGATCGCCCACCAGGCGATCAGGCCAATGCAGAATGCGGCATCTGGAATTGCGGCTATTCCGGCGCTGGGCGCAGCCGATGAATGCTCTGTTTCAGCGGAGGTTTTTGGATCTCCAGTTCAGAACCCGGAGATTCTGCATGCTGCATGCCCAACTTTGCATTCCGCATGTAATCGACGCCGAGGAAGATCAGGGCGAGGCTGCCGAAGATCAGCAAGAGCGGCTCATAAACGATCAGCTGCACCAGATAGTAGTGGGGCGGCTGGCCGCCGCGCTCGACATTATGTTGGGCGAGCCAATAAAGTAGCGAGCCGCTGGTGCCGGTGATCAGGCCGAGCAGATTACTGAAGAAGGCGGTGAAAAACAGCGCGTAGATGGTTAGGAAAACCAACAGCGGCGCGATCCAACGGCGTTCGGCCAATATCTCCTGCACAATGATCGCCGCCCGATCGCCACGGGCAACTGCCTGTTCCAGTGCCGTTTCGCCCGAGCTGTTGCGGCGCATCCCAACTGCCCAGGCCATTGTGCCGATGGTTGCCAGCGCCAAAACCATGCCGGTCAGCACTGCCGGATGGCCGAAGAACTGGCCGAGTTCGCTCAGGTACAGGCCGAGATTCTCCAGCAGCGAACGACCGCCGTCGTTGTCGGCGCGATTGCGAATGCGTAGTGCATAGCCGTTGTCTTCGGTTGCAAGGGGCGGCCAGCCGAAGAAGCCCGGCTTGGCAATCAGCACCTCACCGGTCTGTGGATCGCGCTGCACATTATGGCCGCCGTCAACCTGGGCTTCGGCGGGTAGGACGAACGCCAACAATACTGCTGCCAAACCCAGGCCGAAGAAGAGTGCAACGCCGGGCTTCCAAACCTTCCAGAAGAAGATGGCAATCAGCGGGACAGCGATGATAAGTGTAAAGAGATAACTCGTCTCCTGATTAACTGCCATAAAGCCGAGGGCGGCGGCGCCGATCGCCAACCAGCGGGGGGCGCGGGTGCTATGGTAGCGCACAACTGCGGCGATCACCAGAATCTCGCAGAGCACCGAGTAGATATCGTGGCGAATGAAACGCCCGACATAGAGCGCTACCGGCGAAATCAGCAGATAGACGGCGGCGATCAGCGCGGCGGGTCGGCCAAGTTCGCGCCGCAGGAGATATGGCGTGAGCGTGAGGGCCGTACCGGCGAGGGCTGCACCAAGGCGCGCGGTTGTATCGTTGTCGCCGAACAGAAAATAGATCACCGCGCCGATATAGTAAAGCAGCGGGCCATGCAGCAGTGGATCGTGGATATAGCCGCGCCCCACGTAGAGAAACCAGGAATAAGCGGCATGCAATGTTTCGTCGTGATGTAGTGCGCGGTCGCCGAGCATCCAGAAGTGGGCGACGAGCGAGAGCAAGCCGAGGCCGAAATAGGCCAGTTGCTCGACCGTGATCGACCACGGGCGGGAAGCAGCGGTCGCGGGCGTATCGTTGTCGCCGCGCAAGCCCGGTTGGGAAAGATCAATGGTGGACATCGGCCCTCAGAAAAGAATACAGGATCCAGGATCCAGGATACAGGAGCCGGGCACCCTGCGATATTCATACCGGCGGCATTGTACACGATCAGGGGTGCGAGCGACAATGAACGTATTGGGTTACGGATTGAGCGTCTTCGCCCGCTCAATCCGTAAGTCGGTTACTGGCGTAAGTCATGGTATTGCACAAACGCGCAAACATCGGCAAGCGGGCAGCGCCGACATTCGGGGTTGCGGGCGTGGCAGATCAGGCGGCCGTGCTGGATCAGGTTGAGATGAAAGGCGTAGACGATCTCGGGCGGCATGGCTGCTTCAAGCAGGCGATGCGCGGCGTCGGCGCCGACTTTCGGGCCGATCAGGCCAAGCCGCTTGCTAACCCGATGGACGTGGGTATCTACCGGCAGCGCGGGGCGACCAAGGGCGAACATCAGCACACAGGCGGCGGTTTTCGGGCCGACGCCGTCGAGGCTGAGCAACCAGTCCCGCGCCGTTGCGGTTGTCATTGCATCAAGATGATCGAGGGAAAGGGCGCCGGTACGTTCCTGAATGGTGCGCAGGGTTTGCTGGATGCGCGGCGCTTTGATATTCCCGAGACCGGCCGACTTGATCGTCTCGTAAACCTCGGCGGTTGGTGCGTCGATCAGCGCCTGCCAGTCGGGATATTGGCGGCGCAGGGCGCGAAATGCCCGGCCGCTGTTGCGGTCGCTGGTGTTTTGCGACAGGATCGTCATGATCAACTCGTCGAGCGGATCGCGCCGGCCGCGCCAGATGCGTGGGCCGTAGTGCTCGGCTAAGCGATCGTGGATCTGGGTGATGCGATCAGGTAAATCTTGCATCGTGTGCGTCATGATGATCGGCCGATGATGCGAAGTACGAGTGCTCGTTCGTCGGCGCCGACGCCGCCTGTGGCCCAGAGCGCGATCAGAAAGGCCGGCGGCGCGAGAAGTGCAGCCACGATGCTATCCCACCAGCCGGGCGAGATCAAGGTACAGCCGAACATAAGCCCGCCCATTGCCAGTGTGGCGAGGGCCGGACGCCAGACCAGGCCGGTTAAGTTCGGCCCTAAGCCCTCGCTGTGCAAAAGCGGGCGAAAGACGGCGTAGAGCACCAGTTCCGAGAGAATCGTCACGCCGGCCGCAGCATAAAGCGCCCATTCGGGCCGGCCCAGCCAGATCGCCAGCAGCGGGATCAAGGCCAGATTGGTGCAAAAGTTGAAGATCGCGCCGATTACAAAGGCGCGGGTGATCGAGCTCTGGCGGTCGATCGCGATCAGCACATATTGCAGCAAGCCATTGGCGAACGACAGTGGCAGGAACCAGGCCAGGATCGCCAGCACCACGATTGATGGGCCATAAGAGGCGAACTCGCTGCGGGTGAAAAACAGCACCAGATCGGGTGCCAGGATTGTCAGCCCCATTGCGATTGGGAAGGCCAGGATCATCAGCAGTTGCAAGGTGCGGCGCTGGGCATCGGCAAGTGCGGCACGATCTTCAGTCGCCCGCCGCGAGAGCATCGGGAAGACGGCGAAGGTGATCGCGGGCGGCAGGATCAGCGCCATACTCAGCAGTGTGTAGGGCATACTATACTGCTGCACCAGTAGGTCGGCGTTTTCGCCGCCGAAGGCGCGCACCAGAAACAGGTCGAAGCGAAAAAAAACCACCGCCAGCAGATTGTTCAACATCAGGGGCAAGGCAAGTGGAGCAAGGCTGCGCAGCGCCGACCAATCCCAGTGAATCGTCGGCGGGAAGAAGCTGCGGCGCTGGAGAAACAGGAAGATCAGGGCGGTGCAGCAACTGACGAGCACGGCGGCCCAGGCCAGGCCCAGGATCCCGAAGCCGAAGATAATCACGGCGATGCGCGCGAGAAAACTCAGAACGGCCGACACAAGTTCGATCAGGGCCGGCACTTCCATGTGTTCGTTGGCCTGATAGAGCGCCGTGACGGCGTTGGAAAACGCGCCCGGTACGAGCGTCAGCAGCAAGATCCAGATCGCGGCAATTCCGGCCGGGCTAAGCGATTCGCCAAGGTTGCTTGCGCCGATCAGCCCGTAGACGCCGATCACCAGCAGTGTGATCGGGATTGCGCCGGCGATCACCAGCAGCAGGCGCAGTGCAAGCGTAATCCCGAACAGGCGCGGCGCTGCCGACGGATCGCGGGCGACTTCGCGGGTGAGCAGAATGCCCAGGCCGAAATCGGTGAATGTGACCAGGTATTGGCTGACGAGGAGCGCAGCAAGGTTGTAGACGCCGAGATCGGCTGCTGCGAGTGTGCCGAGTAGAACAAAGTAGACCACCATATCCAGGCCGCGCACAAACAGGCGCAGCCCGAAGGTGACGCTGCTGTTCTTGAAGATTCGGCGCGCGTATTGCTTGGATCGTCGCGGTAGAAGCGGCGCCAGAGTAGTGTGGCGGCGGCGGCAAGAATCAGCACGGCAATCAGGGCCGCAGATAACCAGATCAGTTGCACTATTTCTCGCTTTCGCTCCAGGCCCGCCGGCCGTCGCTGATCAAGGTTATTGTGCCGTCGAGGGCCGGATGGAATAGTTGGGGCGCCGCCCGATGGCGTTCGGCATACGTAAGCAGCGCCGGCTCGGGCGCCTCGTAGGCGGTGGTAAATGCGATGGCGCGTGGTTTCATCTGGGCAAGTAAGGCGGTATCGGTTGAGCGTTGCCAGGGATAGATCAATAAGTCGGGCCGATTCAGCTGTGCGCCCGCATCGCCGGCGTTGCCGCCGGTATGGACAAGGATGCGCGTTGCGCCATAGTGTACCAGAAGAACGGCGCCGCCTTCATCGCCGGGGTTGACGGCGAGTACGGACACGCCGGCACCACCGAAACGCAAGCGCTGGCCCGCGCGCAGCGGGTAGAGCGGCGTTTGCGCCTCCGACAGCAGCCGCCGCCACTCGCCGGCGGTGCCGCGTGTGCCAAGATCCGGCACGGCCAATGCCATTTCGGCATGGTAACGGGCCAGCGCGCCGACCTGACCGGGTAAGCGCCGATGGTTTGTGCCGGTTAAGATTACGGCCGTGAGCTTGCGCTGCCAGAAGGGCATATGGCGGCCCAACTGTACCGCCAGGGCAGCCGGGTCGCTGCCGCCGTCGATCAGGATAAAGCCGCCGTCGGGCATCTGCACTAAAATGGCGTCGCCGGGAACTGCGAACACATGCACATGCAGCCGGCCGTCGGGGCGCTGTATCCAGCCGATCAGCGCCAGACAGGCCAGCAGGGCCAGGGCGATGCGGGCGGATTGCCCTTTGGCAGCCGGGCCGGTTTCTGGGGATTGCTGTTCGGCCATTGCTGTCTCATAGCCGGCGCCGGACATTCCGGGCCATACTATGAAGACCGTTCCGGCTGGGCTGAAGATACGGTGGCGCCGGGGGTAAAGCACGGCCGGCATAGCCGGCCGTGCTTCACCCCTACTTAATTGCGGCGATGACCTCAATCTCGATCCGGGCGTCGCGCGGCAGGCGGGCTACCTGCACCGTCGAGCGGGCGGGCGGATTCTCGGGGAAGAACTCGGCGTAGGCAGCGTTCATGGCCTGGAAATCGGCCAGATCGGCCAGGAAAACGGTTGTCTTCACAATATGAGCGAGCGAACTCCCGCCGGCGAGCAGGATCGTCTCGATATTGGCGAAGATCTGGCGAGTCATCGCGGCAATATCTTCGCCGACGAACTCACCGCTGGCGGCATCGATCGGCAGTTGGCCCGAGATAAACAACAGTTCGCCGATCGCGATTGCCTGAGAATACGGACCGATGGCGGCCGGAGCGCTTTCAGTGCTGACAACAACGCGCTGCATAGGCATCTCCTTCCAAGGATAGAGGATCCAGGATCCGGGATATAGGGAACGGGGATGTTGGCATCAGGATCAACACCCGAACCCTCATTCTGTATTCGAACCCTGTCTAAGGAAACGTCGCGCCATTATAACATGTGGCGTAGGGCGTGCGAGTTATTCGCCGAGCGGCGCATAGCGAACTTGCGGGCCGTCGCCGTCGCGCAGGCGCCATGTGCCGGGCGAGCGGGCCAGGGCGATCACCGGCATACGGCCCTGTTCGGCGATCCGCGAGGCTTCGGCGGCATCGGGGATCCAGACCGAACCGACCGACGAGAGCCGTTTTGAGAGCGGGATGGCGCAATCGATATAGGCGCCGGACAAGTCGCCGTTGGTATCGCGGCATGAACGTATGCCGAGGATGTGGGCATTCAAGACTTTGCCGTAGCGCAACAGCCGGTAATCTTCGTAGACATCGCGGCAGATTCGCCAGCATCCTCGGCTGACGCGGACTACCAGCAATGCCAGTAGTGTTAACCAGAGCAGCGGCCCAACCTGGAAGATCAGTAATGTGGCGGCAGTGATAAGCCCGCCGAGGACAACCGGATCGAGGTAGCTGCGTAATGGGCGTTCCAGCAGGTACTCGCCGATCAAATTCAGCAGGAAGAATGTCGGCAGGGGCCGCGGCGGTTGTTGGTCGAGTGTGTTTGTGTCAACTAACTCAAGAATGGCCGGCATGGCGGTTCCTGCTTACATGCGAAATTCGAAATTGCTCCAATAATCTATACGACATATTGTAGGAGGTTCGCCGACGAAGTGCAAGCGGTTTGATCCGATTTGGAGGCGGCTTCAGATCGGAATATGTCGGCCGGCAGTAGCGCTGCGCTCGTCTTATTATGCGCGGATCAACAGGCGGGTGGAAGGCGTACAATACTACTATCTTTACGCGTACGGTGAAAGGATGCTGCGATGGCGCGTGCTCGTTTGCGCGAACTTGGCTACAGCGTTGGGTATTTGCCGACCGGGCCGTTGAATGCGATTACCGATGTTCCGGGGGTGTTGGTCGGCCAGACGACAATTCTGGCCGATACGCCGCAGATCGCGCGTACGGGCGTAACGCTGATTATGCCGCAGCGCGAGATCTGGCGGCGGCACCTGTTTGCGGGCGCCTATACGTTGAACGGCTTTGGTGAGATGACCGGAGTGCATTGGATTCATGAGTCGGGGTTGCTGGCGTCGCCGATTGCGATTACCAACACCTACTCGGTCGGCACGGTGTCCGATGCGTTGTTCGCTCACGCCCATGAACACGGCTACGGCGAGGCGGCGATGCCGGTAGTGGCCGAGACATGGGACGGCTGGTTGAACGATATCGGGGCGTTTCATGTGCGGCGTGAACACGTCGAGGCTGCGTTGGCGGCGGCGAGCGCCGGGCCGGTGGCCGAAGGAAATGTCGGCGGCGGCACGGGGATGATTTGCCACGGCTTCAAAGGTGGGATCGGGACTGCGTCGCGGGTAGTGGAGCTTGGCCCGCAGAAGCGCCCGGCGACGCTGGGCGTGCTTGTGCAGGCGAACTACGGCGCGCGGCGCGATCTGCGGATCGATGGTGTGCCGGTGGGGATGGCGATCAGCCCCGAAGAAGTGCCGTTACCCTGGGGGCCGCCGCCAAGTTCCAGTTCGATCATCGTGATTGTGGCGACCGACGCACCATTGTTGCCGATCCAGTGCCGGCGCCTGGCCCGGCGGGTCAGCGGCGGCCTGGGGCGCGTGGGCGGCTTTGGCTTCAACAGCAGCGGAGACATCTTTCTGGCCTTCAGCACGGCTACCCAGATTGTCGCCAATCAATCCGAACCGCACCAGGTGGCGATGTTGCCGACCACTCAGATCGACCCGCTCTTCACCGCTACTGTCGAGGCGACCGAAGAGGCGGTCGTGAATGCCTTGTGTATGGCTGAGACGCTGGAAGGGCGGGACGGACATGTGGCCCACGCATTGCCGCTGGAGCGCTTACAGGAGGTGATGCGGCGGTAACGCTCTGCGAACGTCGTTCCGGCATCCGTATTGACCCCGAAACGTGCGACAATGGTCGGGCTTTGTGATGGTATCGCAAAACCCGACCAGCGAAAAGCCTGCGTTTTAGGGGTGAGTCATACGGATGTCAACCACTTCGCGGGCCAGCGGTTCAACCAGGTTGCGTAGTTCTTCCGGGGTGAGGCCGGCGACTTTGAATGTCAGGGTACTGGTTCCGGCGCTGTTGCCGGCGAATGTGCCGAGTGCGATGAAATTCCCGCCGGCACTTGATACGGTTTGTGTGATCGCGGCGAGTTTGCCGGGTTCGTCGGCGACACGTAGTTCGGCACGGACGCCGGCGTCGCGGGCGCCCATCAATTCCAGAAAGATTTTGAACAGGTCGGTTTCGGTGATGATGCCGACTACTTCGCTGTTACGCAGCACCGGCAGGCCGCCGACCCGGCGATCGGCCATAATGCGGGCGGCTTCTTCGATCGGCGTATCTTCGGTGACCGTCAGCACTTGTTTGGTCATGGTGGCTTCGACCAGCAATTTGCTGAGTAGGTAATTCAGTTCCCAGACGCTTAATGAGGTTGCCTGTGAGGGCGAGGCATTGAGCAGATCTTTCATGGAAACGATTCCGACCAGTTTGCCGTGGCTGATCACGGGTGCGCGGCGAATATGCTCACTGCGCATCAGGTGAAGGGCATCGTGGATTGTTGTTTGCGTGCTGAGACTTATCACCGGCCGCGACATGCGTTCGCCGACCAACATAGCAACCTCCTCGCTGAGTTTGCAGGCGGGGCGGCGAAGCCGCCACAACCACCGGAACCTGATCCAACAGTACAACTATAGCATAGGGCCTGGGCGAAGGTGTAAAGGCTTCATAACCTTATTGGTGATTGTAATCACGAATGTCGGCGACGATGATCGTTTTGCTGAAGTTGCGCGGCATAGTCGGCCAACTTGAGCGAATTACAAGGGTATAATAGCTCAATCATCGACCGCAATGGAGCTGGTCTGTAGGGAGGTTTGCATGGAAGATGTTGTGATTGTCGGCGCCGCGCGCACGCCGATCGGTCGTTTTAATAGTGCGTATGCATCAGTCTCCGCGCCTGAATTGGGCGGCACGGCGATTCGGGCCGCAGTTGCGCGGGCCGGGGTTGATCCGGCGCTGATCGATGAGTGCATTATGGGCAATGTGATCGCCGCCGGCCTTGGGCAGGCGCCGGCCCGGCAGGCGGCGATCACGGCTGGATTGCCCGCGAGCGTGAGTGCGCTGACGATCAATAAGGTCTGCGGTAGTGGTTTGAAGGCGGTGATGCTGGGCGCTGCGCTGATCCGATCCGGCGAGGCGACAACGATTGTGGCCGGCGGGATGGAGAATATGAGCCGCGGGCCGTATCTGCTGCAAAATGCTCGCCACGGCTACCGGCTGGGCAACGGCGAACTGGTTGACGCAATGGTGCATGATGGCCTGTGGTGCGCCTTCGAGCAGCATCATATGGGCTGTTCGGCCGAGTGGATCGCCGAGAACCACAAGGTAACCCGTGCGCAGCAGGATGCCTTTGCGCTGCGCTCGCATGAATTTGCCGTTGCCGCACAGGATTCCGGCGCCTTCGCCGATGAGATTGCTCCGGTGAGTGTGCCGGGCCCGAAGGGCAGTACGACGCAGGTTGATGCCGATGAAGGGCCGCGGCGCGATACGAATGCGGCCGCGTTGAGTAAGTTGCGCCCGGCCTTTCAGGATGGCGGCACGGTGACGGCCGGCAATGCGCCCGGTATCACCGATGGCGCGGCCGCGCTGGTGTTGATGAGTGCGAGCCAAGCGGCGCAACTCGGGCTGAGGCCGATCGCGCGGGTGTTGCACGCCGCCCAGGCTGCCGTGGCGCCGCTGGAATTGTTCACCGCGCCGCAGTTCGCGATCGAGCGGTTGATGGATCGCTCCGGCACCACAGTGGACGATTATGATCTGTTCGAGATCAACGAGGCCTTCGCCTCGCAGACGATCGCGAACATTCGGGCGCTGCATATCGACCCCGACCGGGTGAATGTGCATGGCGGCGCGATTGCGCTCGGCCATCCGATCGGCGCAAGCGGGGCGCGGGTGCTGACGACCTTGATCTATGCGTTGCGGCGGCGCGGCGGAACGCGCGGAATGGCCGCACTCTGTCTGGGCGGCGGCGAAGCGGTGGCGTTGGCGGTTGAACTTGTGTAAGGCATTACCATACGATGATTGCACCGGAGGAGATCGAACGCAGTTTGCGTGAGGCGCTCCCCGCTCAGTTGCAACCACGAGCGGGTGAATTGGCCCGCCTGATTGTCGCGGCCGCTGCCGGCGAGTCGCCCGATGCCGATGCGTTCAAACCGGCATTGGAAGCGCTGGCCGGCCGCGAAGTGCATACGGCCCATGGGCTGATCCGCTTCGGCGACGGCAATCAGATCGGGGATGTGCAGATCGGGGATGTGGCCGGCGGCGATATTGTGCGAGTGTCGCTCACCATCAATCAGCCGGCGCCGCGCACTCTTCCGCGCTATCTTGTAGTTGCGGCGCTGATTGTGCCGCTGCTGGCGGCTGCGGCGGCTTTCGTGGTGTTGCACGGCCCCAGCACAATGCCGAACACCTTCAGTGTTGCGGTGGCCAACCTGGCGCTCGACGCCGGCGGCGATCCTCAGGGCGTGGCTGCCGGGCGGGCCTTGAGTGAACAAATTTTCCTCACCCTCAAAAACGAAGAACAAGCCTACAGCGCCCAATGGGCCGAGTCGATCACGGTCTGGCACGACAGCATGCCCTGGTGGGAGAAGAGTGCGCCGATCGGCTTTGTTGGCGGTGCGACGCAGCAGGAGCGTGAGGACACGGCGCGGGCGCTGCTGGAGCGGCTGAATGCCGATGTGCTGATCTATGGTTATATCGACGCCGCAGAGCGGGTGAGTCTGCATTTCTTTGTGGCGCCCGATCTGAAGACCGAAGGGCCGCCGACGACGATTGCGGGCGATTTTACGCTCGGCAACCCGATCGCGCCGAGCGACCCGGAGTTCACGCTGGCGACGCGGGCGGGGGCGCTGTTCTGGCTGCTGAAGAGTTTGCAGTACGACAGTCTGGGCCGTTCCGAGCAGGCACTGGCGGTGCTGCAATTCGGGGCCGAGCGCCTGCTAAATTGGAGTGAGCGCGGCGAGGGCAAAGAACTCCTGTACTTCTTCACAGCCCAGGCGGCGGCGTTTGCGGCGACTGATGCAACCACGACCGACGATTTTGATGCACGACTAAACCTGGCCCAGCAACAGGCGCAACTGGCGCTGGATCGGCGGCCTGATTTTGTGCGAGCGCTTGTGGTACGGGGCGCGGTCGCACATCAGCGGGCGCAGTGCTTGCTGGGTGCGCCGCCATGCCCGCCGCCGGACGAAACGACGCGCACTGCGGCTGCGGCGGCCGCCGACCAGGCCCTGGCCGATTACGAAGCCGCCGTGGTCGCTGCCGCAACCTCGCACGACACATTCTGGGCAACGAGTGTTGCGCCCATGGCGGTGGGATCGGCCTGGTTGCTGCGCGGCGAAGTGAGCTTGCAGCAGAGCGATCGGGCCGGCGCCGACACGGCCTATGCCGAGGCGGTTGAGTGGGTGCGCAGCGGATTGGCCGCAGCCGAATCGGCCGGCGATCAACGCGTGTTGGGGCAGGCGCAGTTGGTGATCGGGACGGCGTTATGGCGCCGGGCCTGGTTGGCCAGCGCCGATCAGCCTGGGCGGGCGGCCGAGTTGCTGAACGAAGCCCGTGCAGCATTCGCCGCGTGCAACACAATTGCCGATGCCAGTAACGACCAATTGTTGCGTGATCGGATTGGTGCGGATTGCCGGAGTTTCGATTCCCAGGCCGCAATACTGCTGGAGGAGGTAGCGCCATGAAACAGGTTGCGACAATGGGATTGCTGCTGCTCGCCCTGGGTATGAGCAGTTGCGGCGGGGGTATAAGCGAAGAGGAACGCCTGGCGACGGCGGTGGTTGCGGCGTTGTCGGCAACCAATGCCGCACAGGGCGTGGTGGATACCGGCGTGGCCCAGGCGTTTACCGCCACCGCGCTGAATATGCCGACCGAGAGTGCGCCGACCGAAGCGGCAGGTGCAACCGCGTCGCCAACCATTGTTCCAACCACAGATTCGCCCATCCAGCCGGCCACAGTTACGCCGGCGCCGCCTTCGACCAGTGTGCCGGCGCCGTCGGCGCCGCCCCCGCCGACAGTAACGGTGGCTGCGACGCAACCCAACAACACCGTGACGCCAACCAACACCCCGGCCGAGCTTCAGCCGGTTACCAATACCCCCGAGCCGACGAACGAGCCGACGCCGACCCCGCCCCCGGTTGCGGCGATCGTGCCCTTGGCGGCTCAACCGAGGGCCTGGAGGCCGGCGGGATCTTTGCGCCGGGCAATGGCACAAGCGAGCTTATCTTCCGCGATATGCTCACCTTGCGGGTTGATGTGCGCGATCCCGATGTAAGCGGCGACGACGGCATCGAGTCGGTGACATTTTTTATCACGCGCTATGAAGCCGACGGCAGCACGACCCCGGTGTACGAGAAAGTCGAACTGAACCGGGCCTACTGTTTATTCGGCGGTGACGACGAGAACTGCCCGGCGATCGAGTTGGGGCCTGCCGCGACATGGCCGGGCGGCGCGGCGATCACGCCCGGTGATTACCACGTCGAGATTGCGATTGTGGCCGAAAACCCCGCCAGGTTCGCCTTCTGGAATTTTGATTTTGTGATTGAATAACGGCGCGGCAAGAATATGCGAACACTTCAACCATGGCACGCCTCAATGCTTGCCGGCTTATCCCTGATCGTGACCATCACTCTGGCGGTTGTAACCTGGCCCAGCCTGGTAACCCGGCTTTTTGTAAGTACGCCCTATGCGCCCCATGGCATCTGTTTGCTCTGGGAGCCGGGTCTGATCATGCTGCGTATGTTGATGAATAGCGCGATCGGGTTTGCATACATGGCGATCTCGATCAGCCTGATCGCACTGGTTGCGATGTTGCGCAACAAACTACCCTTCCACTGGACGTTTCTCGCTTTCGGCGGATTTATCCTTTTTTGCGGGATCACGCATTTCACCGATGTACTGACGCTCTGGTATCCGTACTACTGGTTCGACGGCGCGATGCGCGTGTTGACGGCATTTGCCTCGGTGTTGACGGCCCTGGTGATCCCGTTCCAGGTGCGACCGATCAACGATCTGATCGAGCGTGCACGGGCCACCGAGCAGAGCCGGCGTGAGCGTGATTTGCTGTACAAACAGCAAGAGGAAGCGGTGGTGCGCTTGCAAGGGGCGCTTGAGTCGCGGGAGCGCGATCTGCTGACCCTGCTGGAGCGGTTGCGGGAGAGCGAGAGCCTGTTTCGCATGGCGCTGAGGGGTAGCGGCACCTCGGTCTATTTCGCCGATGAGACATTGTGCTACCGCTGGGTTTACAACCCGCCGGCGCCGCTACAGTCCGATACAATGATCGGCCGGAGCGACGGCGAGTTGTTCGAGCCGGCGATGGCGGCGCAGTTGCGCGATCTCAAGCGGCGAGCACTGAGCGAGGAGTCCGAGCAGCGCGTCGATGTGATCACGCAAGGATCCGACGGCGAACGGGTGTTTGAGGTACGGGCGCAGCCGGCGAAGACCGGGCTGCCGGGGCAGATCGGGGTGGTCGGGATCGTCGCCGACATCACGGCACGCAAGCTGTTGGAGGAACGGCTGAGCCAATCCCAGCGCATGGAGAGCGTCGGCCGGCTGGCGGGCGGAATCGCCCACGACTTCAACAATTTGCTGATGGTGATTCTGGGCAATCTGGAGTTGGTGAAGGATGATCTGCCCTTGAACCATACAAGCCAGGTTGAGTTGCAGGAGATCAGCCGAGCCGCCGAGCAGGCTGCGCAACTGACCGGCCAATTGTTGACAGTGGCGCGTCGCCAACCGCATTCGCCGCAGGTAACGAGCTTGAACGCGATTGTGCAAGGCATCGAAGCGGTGTTGAGCCGAATAGTGGCGCCATTGACCTTGGAACTCAAACTCGACGCGGCGCCGCTGCCGATCTATGCCGATCCGCAGCAGATCGAGCAAGTGCTGATCAATCTGGTGCAGAATGCCCGCGACGCCGTGAATGATTCCGGAACCGTGACAGTTTTGACCGGTACGCAACTGATCGAAGTTGCTGAGAGTGGATCATTGCCGATCGGCTATTATGCCTGCCTGGAAGTGCGTGATGCGGGGAGTGGGATCGCGCCGGACGTACTCGCGAAGGTATTCGAGCCGTTCTTCAGCACCAAAGGATCGCGTGGCAGTGGTTTGGGGTTGGCGATCTGCTACAGCATTATCAGCCAGCACAGTGGCGCGATCAGGCTGGAAAGCCGTGTGGATCACGGCACAACGGCGCAGGTACTGTTGCCGGTGTCCAGTTTCACGATCGACGAAACCCCGATCGGCGAGCAGCGCCCGTTGGGCCGGGGCGAACTGGTGTTGCTGGTGGAAGATCAGCCGGCGGTGCGCGAGTTGGTGACGCGGATGTTACGCGATCTGGGCTACCGGGCGGTGAAAGCCGCCGACGGGATTGAGGCGCTGGGATTACTCGATGGCGCAGATCTACGGCCCGACATTATCCTGACCGACGTGCTTATGCCGAACCTCGACGGCGCCGGACTGGTGATGCGTTTGCGTGCGCAATGGCCGGATCTGCCGGTGTTGTTTATGTCGGGTTATTCCGACGGGCGCGTTTCGAATGAGTTGGAGGATTTGCTGCACAGTCCCCGTACGGCGCGGATGCATAAGCCGTTCGCGATCACGTTGCTTGCCCAAAGTTGCGGCAGTTGTTGGATAAGGCGTGATGGGAAGGCGTGCGTGGCGCGAGGTACGTAAGGGCGAAGCATTCGCCCGCATTCAATCGCCCGGCGCAGTTCCGCACGCCGATGTCATTCATGCCGGCACCAGATCAACCGCCGCACCCTGGTAAATCGCCCGCAGCACCGCTTCGACCTCCGGTTCTTCGACACTCAGGTCGCGCAGCGGGCATTGAGCGGCCACCGTCGCGATCAGGTCGGCGGCGCTGATTGTATCGCGGTCGAAGCCAAGCCAGATCCGCAGCCCTTCCCGGCGCAGCAACGCAACTCCCGGCACAGTCGGGAGTTGGGCCGAATCGGCCAGATCGACCACCAGGGTGCGTCGGCGTCCGTGACGGCGGCGCAACTCTTCCAATGCGCCGTCGTAGATCACACGGCCGCAGTCGATCAGCACGACGCGCGGGCAGAGCCGGGTGATGTCGGCCAGATCGTGGCTGGTGAGCACGATCGTCATGCCGCGTTTGCGATTCACCTCCAACAGAAACTCGCGGATGCGTTCGCGGGCCACCACATCCAACCCGATCGTCGGCTCGTCGAGAAACAGGATCGTCGGATCGTGCAGCAGGGCAGCGGTGAGGTCGGCGCGCATGCGTTGGCCGAGTGAGAGTTGGCGCACCGGCGTGTTGAGAAACGGCTCCAGATCGAGCAACTTACCGAAGATGCGTACATTTTCGCGGTAGCGGTCGAGCGGGATCCGGTAGACGTGGCGTAGCAACTCGAATGAGTCGATCGTCGGCAGATCCCACCAGAGTTGGGTGCGCTGGCCGAAAACCACGCCGATCCGCTTTACATGATCGACGCGCCGGCGATGCGGCATAATCCCGCCCACCGCGATCCGGCCTGCGGTCGGCGTCAGAATGCCGGTCAGCATTTTGAGCGTGGTTGATTTGCCGGCGCCGTTCGGCCCCAGGTACCCCACCATCTCGCCTGCGGCGATCTGAAACGACACATCATCCACGGCGATAATCTCATGGCCGCTGCGGGCGAACAGGCTTTGGAAGGCGCCAAGCATGCCAGGGCGGCGCTCGGCCCGGATGAAGGTCTTGCGCAGATGTTCGACTTCGATCAGTGGCATAATCTGAGTCTCCTGATGCCTGAAATTTCAGGTTTAGAGAAATTTATCGCAATCCTACCAGAACCGAGAACCGAGAACCGAGAACCGAGAACCGAGAACCGAGAACCGAGAGCCGAGAACCGAGAACC
>JAAUQO010000141.1 GCA_012032775.1 Oscillochloris sp.
TAGCCGCCCTGCACCAGTTGGTAGATCGCGATCCGCGCCGCCGCCAGGCCATCACGACCGAGGCGTAGCACTGCGTACCACTCGGCGGCGGCTCGTAGCCCGCGCCGGCCAGCCGCAATACCTCGGCTTTGGCCTCGCCGATCAAGTAATCCTGGTTGAAGACCACCCGATCGCTGTCGCGCAGAAAACCGGATTCCTGGGCCTCAAGGGCACTGGTTGCCACCCTGGCCAGCGCAATCGTCTCGAAGACCTGCTGGAGCGCCTTCTGGGTGTCGCCGCCGCTATGGGCCGCCGCCGCAATAATCCGCCGGTTCAGCTCCTTGCAACCGCCCCAGGACGGGGAGTGATACCCACACCAAATTCTACCAGACCGATATAGGTTTCGGCTGCGGCAACCGCCTTTGCGCCGTGCATGGTCAACTCCGCGCCGCCGCCGAGCGTCTGCCCGAACGGTGCGGTGACAACCGGCTTGGGGCTGTAGCGCATCCGCTGCATCAACTGTTGGCCAAAGGCCAGCACCTCATCGACCAGGCCATACTCGCCCACCTGCGCCGCCGCGCCAAGGTCGGTCACATCGGCACCGGCCGAGAAGCGCGATCCCTGATTGCCGACAACCATGCCGAGCCAGCGATCATTGGCGAGTTCGTCGAGTGCGGCGTGCAGCAGTTCGAGCACCTGCCCGCCGAGAGTGTTGGCCTTCGAATGCACTTCAAAGCAGAGCACGCCATCGCCGAGATCGATCAGACTGGCGCCTTCGTTGCCCAACACTTCCTTGCCGTCAGCCTTGAGTGCGGCCAGATCGATCGCCCGCTCATCGCGCACAATCGGCTCATACCTACCGGAGGCGACATTGAATGCCGCGCCGTCGCGGTAGAAACGCGCGTCGTCGCCCTGCGCAACCAGATCATCAACCCATTGCGGCAGCGTCTCGCCGCGGCTGCGCATCAGGTCGGCAGTTGCCGCGACGCCCAGCGCATCCCAGATCTGGAACGGCCCGAGCTGGTTGGCAAAACCCCAGCGCATCGCATTATCCACATCAACAACACTATCGGCGATCTCGGGCAGGCGCCGGGCGGCGTAGGCCATCATCGGCAGAAGTGCTTCGGCCACCAGCGCTGCGCCGCGATCGGCGGGATTTTCGGCATTGCGCGTGATCAACATGCGCAGCCGCTCATCAAGATCGCGCACCGGCTTGACTTCGGCAACCAGTGCGTCGATCTGCGGGCTGGGCTGCGACGGCTCATACTCCAGGCTTTGCAGATTGAGCGGCCGGAACTCGCGCTTGCCGCCCTCGCGGAACTCTTTGTAAAAGCCCTGGCCGACCTTCTTGCCGAGCTTGCCGGCCGAAACCATGCGGGCCAGAAAATCGTTATCGCGATAAACCTCGCGGCTCTCGTCGTCGGGAATAGCGTCGTAAAGATTACCTGCGACATAGGCCATCACATCGACGCCGACCTGATCGAGCAACCGGAAGCTGGCCGTATTCGGCCGGCCGATCAGCGGGCCGGTGAGCGCATCAACCTCTTCAACCGTGTAGCCATTGGCGACGGCATAATTCAGCACTACCTGGCCGGCATAGCTGAAGATACGATTGCCGATAAAATTCGGCCGATCCTTGCAGATCACCACACCCTTGCCGAGTGTATCCTCAGCAAAGCGGCGCATCGCGGCAACGGCCTCGGGCGCGGCGTCTTCGCCGGGGATGAGTTCGAGCAGCTTGAGATAGCGCGGCGGATTGAAGAAATGGGTGCCGAAGAAATGGGCCTTAAACTCGGGGCTGCGACCCTCGGCGATCAATGTGATCGGAATACCGGAGGTATTGGTCGTAATCAGTGTTTGCGGCTTACGAATCGCCTCCAGGCGCTCCATCAAAGCCTGCTTCGGCTCCAGTTTCTCGATAATCGCCTCGACGATCCAGTCGGCGTCGGCCAACATATCGAAATTATCCTCGGTATTGCCGAGCGTGATCCGATCGGCGCTGGCCGCCGACAACAGATTACTCGGACGCGCCTTGCGCATGCGATCGAAACCCTGGCGCACAATTCGATTGCGCACCGCCGGATGATCGAGCGTCAGGCCTTTCGCCTCCTCTTCAGGAGTGAGCTTCGAGGGTGGAACATCGAGCAGCAGAACGGGCAACCCGGCGCCGGCAACCAGGCCGGCGATGGCGGCGCCCATCGTACCGGCGCCAATCACGGCGACGCGCTTGATCTGATAGGGCATCAGGTCCTCCTTGACCGATTGCTGATGGCGCGTAACACAACGCGCTGCGTCATGGATATCGGTATCATACCATACTCGCTGCCAGATTGTCGCATGATCAGGGATGAGTGGTGGTATCCTGCCGTGCGAGAAAACCATTACAACCGCTTATAATGCCCGCAGCACCGCCGCTACAGGAGATACGCATGTGAGCGATGATTCGCGACCACCCGACCGGAATCCCGGCAATGTATCCGGCCTTGCCTACGAATTGGACGGCAGCGGTTCACCACTGTTGGTATTGCATGGCTTTACCGGCAGCAGCGCCGATTGGGCCCAGATGCTGCCGGAATTGACGGCGCACCATACCGTGATCGCACCCGATATCATCGGCCACGGACACTCGCCCGCGCCGTCGGAACCGAGTGCCTACCAGATCGAACAGGCGGTGGCCGATCTGCTCGCACTACTCGACCGGCTTGATTATGTCGAGTTTGACCTACTTGGCTATTCGATGGGGGGCCGGGTTGCCATGGCATTGGCGGCAACTGCGCCGCAACGGGTCCGACACATGATCCTTGAAAGTGCATCGCCGGGGATCGCCGATCCGCAGGAGCGGGCCGCCCGCGCCGCCGCCGATGATCATCTTGCCGACCGGATCGAGGGCGAGGGACTGGAATGGTTTGTCGATCACTGGGCCGGTATTCCGCTTTTCGCCAGCCAATCACGGCTGCCGGAAACGGCTCGCACTGCATTACGCAAGCGCCGCTTGTGCGGCAGCGCACGAGGATACGCCAACTCACTGCGCGGCATGGGCGCCGGGCGCATGACGCCGCTCTGGGATCGCTTGCCGTATCTGCCGCTGCCAACGCTGGTGATCAGCGGCGAGTTGGATCAGAAATACGCCGCAATCGGCGAACAGATCGCCCGCATCATGCCCCGCGCCGAACATGTCATCGTGCCCGACGCCGGCCATACAGTGCATCTGGAAGCGCCTCAGGCCTTTGCACAGATTGTGGTACGATATTTGGAGAAACCGTAGGGGCAGCGCATATTCGCCCCCTCCGCACCTACGGCACGAATAAGCACTATCGCGATCCAATGGAGAGATGTATGCCGATCGAGTGGAAAAACGTCGCTGATTATACCGACATTATCTATGAGCACGACGCCGCCGGAGAGGGGATCGCCAAGATTACGATCAATCGCCCCGCGAAGCGCAATGCCTTTCGCCCCGAAACAACCATGGAGTTGATCGATGCCTTCTCACGCGCCCGCGACGACGAGAGCATCGGCGTGATTCTGTTCACCGGTGCCGGTGAGCAGGCCTTTTGTTCCGGCGGCGACCAGAGTGTGCGCGGCGAGGGCGGTTATGTCGGCAAGGATCAGGTGCCACGCCTGAATGTGCTCGATCTGCAACGGCTCATCCGCGTGATCCCCAAGCCGGTGATCGCCCTGGTTGCCGGCTATGCGATCGGCGGCGGCCATGTGCTGCACGTCGTCTGTGATCTGACGATCGCCGCCGAAAATGCGATCTTCGGCCAGACCGGCCCGAAGGTCGGGAGTTTCGACGGCGGCTACGGTTCGAACTTGCTGGCGCGCATGGTCGGCGACAAGAAGGCCCGCGAGATCTGGTACCTCTGCCGCCAGTACAACGCCCAGCAGGCTCTGGATATGGGCCTCGTCAATACGGTGGTGCCGCTGGAGCGCCTGGAAGACGAGGGCGTGCAGTGGGCGCGCGAGATCCTGGAGAAGAGTCCGATGGCGATCCGCTTTCTCAAGGCCGCGATCAACGCCGCCGCCGACGGCTATGCCGGCCTGCAACAATTCGCCGGCGACGCCACGCTGCTCTACTATCTTAGCGAAGAAGCCCAGGAGGGTAAAAAGGCATTTCTCGAGAAGCGCAAGCCGAATTTCCGCCGCTTCCGCCGCTTCCCATAATGTAAACTATGACCACACCAACGACATCTTCAACCCCTTCGCCGCTGCGGGCCTGGCTGATGGCGATTCGCATCCCAACCTTGCCCGCCGCCGTGGTGCCGGTGCTGGTTGGCTCGGCAACTGCCCTGGCCGACGGGATGTTTAAGCCGCTGGCATTCTTCGCCGCGCTCCTGGCGACCGTACTCATCCAGATCGGCACCAACCTGGCCAACGATTACTTCGATTACCAGAAAGGCGCCGATACGGTCGAGCGCCTTGGCCCCACCCGCGTCACGCAGAGTGGCTTGATCGCGCCGCAGGTGGTTCGTAACGCGATGTTGCTCAGCTTCGGCATGGCAGCTTTGCTCGGCGTGTATCTGATCTTTGTAGGCGGCTGGCCGATTCTGGTGATCGGCTTGCTCGCGATCGCGGCCGGGATTTTGTACACCGGCGGGCCGTTTCCACTCGGCTACAACGGCCTCGGCGACATCTTCACCTTTGTCTTTTTCGGGGTGGTGGCGGTGGTCGGCACCGACTATCTGCATACCGACGCATTCCGCAGCGTCGCATTTCTGGCCAGCATCCCGGTTGCGTTGCTGGTCACCGCGATCCTGGTGGTCAACAATCTGCGCGACGCACCCACCGACCGGGTCGCGAACAAGCGCACCCTGGCCGTCATCTTCGGCGAGCACTTCGCACGGATCGAGTATGCGGTGCTGGTGCTGCTGGCCTTTTTGCTGCTGCCGGTGATCTGGATGTGGGGCGGCGCCTCGCCACTGATCCTGCTGCCATGGCTCACGGCACCACTGGCGCTCAATCTGCTCGACGTGGTCGGCAAACAACGCGGCCGCCCCTTGAATAAGGCCCTGGCCGGCACCGCCCGTTTGCACATGATCTTCGGCGCCCTGTTAACGCTGGGGTTGTTGATTCCATTGGGATGATGCGACGGCGGTAGCGCCGATGATGCGTCGCTACCGCCGCCCCCGTTACGCCTTCTTGATCTCCTGGCGATCCTGCACAAGCCGGCGGAACTCCTCAGTCAGCGGAATGCTTGCGTTGCTGCGGTAATCAAAGGCCACCTGCACACTGCTGCCATCGGCGATCAAGACGTCGTCATTCAGGCGCACCGCCACATACTCCATCGTAAAGCTCTTCGTGCCGATCCGGCCGATCCGCACACCAATCCCCAACTCGTCGCCGAACTGCGCCGGCGCACGGAAACTGATCGTCATCTCGGCCAGAATGATATTCAATTCCTCCAGGCGCTGCCCGGTAAGATCGCAATAGTAGGCAATCCGCGCCGACTCGAAATACGTGGCGTAGACGGCATTGTTGACGTGGCCCAGCATATCCAGATCGCGAAACCGCACTTCCTGCAAGAAAACGAACGGAAAGCCGGATAGTCGGCCGGGCATGGTTGTGCTCACAGTGTTACTCCACTTTGTACAACGGTTTTAGATCCTCTGGTATAATTGCCCCGATTCGCGAATGGCGAAAAATCGTGATTCAGCGCATCGAAATCCCGTCCGGCACCGTGCAGAAAGGCTGGCTATGAGCGACTCGAAAGGCACTATTTTTATTATCGACGACGATCTGGCATTGCAGACGGTGCTGGAGTATGCACTGCGCGCCGCCGGGTACGAGGTGGTGCTGGCACCCGATGGACAAGAGGGGCTGAATCGCCTGGAAACTCTGGCGCCCAATCTGGTGATCAGCGATATTATGATGCCGAACATGGATGGTGTCGAGGTCTTCCAACGCATCAAAGAGCGCCTGCAGGATGACGGCATTCCAATTATCATCATGACGGCCTTGAACCGCAAGCCCTGGTTTGCCGATCTCGAGGCCGAGGGCGCAGTGATCCTGCAGAAGCCCTTCGAGGTTGAGCGGCTGATCGACATGATCAATGTGACACTCAGCTAACCTGTCGATCATGGTTTCGGCTGCGCTGCCTGCATTTCGTCCGCCTGAAATTGCCGACGCAACCGCTCATATGTCACCGGCAACTCTTCGGGAATAAGCTTCGTGCCGCCGATCAAGGGCATAAAGTTGGTATCCCCGCTCCAACGCGGCACAATATGCATATGCAGATGCTCGGCGATCCCGGCTCCGGCGATCTGGCCCAGATTCATCCCCAGGTTGAAGCCGTGCGGCGCATATTCTTTCCCCAGCAGCGTCACACAACGCCGCGTAAGATCAAACAATTCCTGTGCGCCATCTGAAGCCAGGCCGGGAAGATCGGCGGTGTGGGTATATGGAACCACCATCAGGTGGGCGGTATTGTATGGATACAGATTCATCACCACAAAACATGCCGTACCCCGCGCCAGAATCAGGTTGCGCGGATCGTCGGCCTCATCGGTCGCAGCCATTGCGCAAAAGACACAACTCTGCGTAGAATGCTCACTGTCGCGTTTTATATAATGCATTCGCCAGGGGGTAAATTTGGTTTCCATCGACTATCTCCCGTTCAGTTCGGATAGGTACGCATGATTGTTATCAGTTCCAGTTTGCCGAAATCCGGCAGCACCCTGATCGCCAACTATCAAGAGGACCTGCTGCAGATCGTGGAGCCGCGGAATGGTCAGCAGCAGTTGCGCAAAGCCTTCGGCGGCCGGTTTATCGGATCGTTCTCCGCTCCTACCATCGCCCGCCTGCTTGCGCTCCATGCCCGCTACGGCTCGATTGTGATCAAGACTCACGCCAGCGTCAATCCGTTGATCGCCGGCCTGATTCGCGCCCGCGTCGCCGTCGCCACCTACTGCTACCGCGATCCGCGCGATGTCATTCTGTCGTCGATCGATCACGGGGTTCGAACCCGCCGCGGCGACGATCCAAGTGGCGCATTCCGCGAATTCGAGACGGTCGAAAATTCGCTCCCCCTTGTCCAGGGATTTGTCGATCGTTGGAAAAGCTGGCATCGCTTCGGACAGGCGCATTTCATTCGCTACGAAACCCTTATGGCCGACAAGCTCGGCCATCTTAAGGCCATGGCCGACTACATGAACTGGTGGTTGCCGGAAGATCAACTGGCCGAACTTGTCGATCGTCATGATCCGAAAAAGCGCCCCGGCGGCTCGTACAATTTTAATAAGGGCACAACCTACCGCTATAAAACGGAGATGAGCCCTGAGGATATTGCACGTTGCAGCACTGCCTTCGGCGATATTCTGTCGCTTTATGACTATTGACCCGACCGACGCAGCCGCGATTGGTCGCCTGCGCCGCGGTGAATCAGACCATGGGTTGGTTCGTTTCGGCGGCTATGACGCCGAAACGAACTGAGTTGGTTTTTTCGCGCTGCCGCCGACAAAACAGCGGTGCGACACGCCGGCCCCGATCCTGTGAACCCTAGCTTTCACTCTTCTCCGCGCTCACGTTCCAACGCAAATAGGCCTCGACAAACGGGTCGATCTGGCCATCGAGCACCGCCTGCACATTACTGGTTTCATGGCTGGTGCGATGATCTTTGACCAGAGTCGAAGGATGCAGATAGTAGGTACGCATCTGGCTGCCGAAGGCTGCATCGCGATACTCGCCGCGCAGTTTCGCCCGTTCCTCAGATTGCCGTTGCAACTCGCGTTCCAACAATCGCCCGCGCAGCACCCGTAGCGCCGTCTCGCGGTTCTGGATCTGCGAGCGTTCATTCTGACAGGTGACGATAAGTCCCGTTGGCAGGTGCGTGATCCGCACCGCCGAGTCGGTGGTATTCACACCCTGGCCGCCGTGGCCGCCGGCACGATAGACATCCATGCGGATATCGTCGGGCTTGATCTCGATCTCCGGCGCATCATCCACTTCCGGCATCACCTCGATTCGGGCGAAACTCGTCTGCCGGGTGTTGGCCGAGTTGAACGGCGAGAGCCGGATCAGCCGGTGCACGCCCGCTTCGGCACGCGCATTGCCATACGCATACGGGCCGCGCAACTCGATCGTGGCGCTTTTAATCCCGGCTTCATCACCGGCGCTGATATCGACAATAGTGACGGCAAAGCCCCGCGCTTCGGCCCAGCGGGTGTACATGCGCAGCAACATCTCGGCCCAATCCTGCGCATCGGTGCCGCCCATGCCGGCCTGGATCGACAAAAAGGCATCGCCGTCGTCGTAGCGCCCGCTCAGTAGCAACGCCAGTTCACGCTTTTCCAGATCCGTGGCGACCCCACGCAATTCCGTGGCGATCTCCGCACTCAACGCCTGATCGGCTTCGGCTTCAGCCAGTTCGATCAACTCATCCATCCCGTTGATCCGCTGGTCGAGACTCGCCCAGGCATCAACTTCCTCTTTCAAACGGGTGAGCCGCTGCATCACCGTTTGCGCTTCACGGGGATCATTCCAAAGGTCGGGATCGGCTGAGCGCTCTGCAAACTCGGCAATCTGAGCCTTTTTTCCTGCCAGGTCAAAGATGCCCCCGGATCGAGGCGAAACGCCCGCGTAATCGCTCAAGTTCAGCGTATAATTCCTGCATTGCAGTAGTTCCTTTCAATGTACAATGGGCATCATGTTGCCTCAGATCGTGCCTATCGTACCACAGGGCCGATCGCATCGCCAACACACCCGAGGCGGATAGGTGGAGTACGATCGTGGAATTTGTGATCCGTCCTATGGATGGTGCGGCGGCACGCCGGATTGCGACCTGGCGTTACGAATCACCCTACGACTACTACAATCTCATCGGCGATCCGCTGGTGTTTGTTGGTCGAGAAGGGGAAGCGGCGGATTATTTTCAAATCCTATGCAACCATGAACTGGTTGGCTTTTGCTGTTTCGGCGCAGAGGGTCAGGTGCCCGGCGGCGATTACAGCGCGCCAGGGTTGGACATTGGGATTGGGATCAGGCCGGATTTGACCGGGCGCGGCCAGGGGCTGCATTATCTTGCTGCGGTAACCGATTTCGCCGAACGCACTTTTGCGCCGCCGACCCTACGCCTGACGGTGGCGGATTGGAATACCCGCGCGATCAGGCTCTACAGCCGGGCCGGCTTTGTTATCAGCGCCGAGTTTCACAGCCAGTTCAGCAGGCAGTTGTTCTTGATGATGCACCGCGCGGTGCAGCAATAACCCCTCAACCCGATCTGAACCCGATCTCACCTATTTATTATCTTTTGCGGCCTTGTCCTCAGCATGAATATTCGCTATTTTACAAACAATGCCGGCAGAAGATCCACCGGCATTCTTATGGTGCTCACATACTCTTTTGATCGTAACGCCTGAGGATAAAGAGGATGGATTGCCGACACTTTACTCCTTCTTTTTCGCAAGAGATAATACCATGCTCCGCACACTGACCGGAAAGGTAACGATCGGGGTTCTCACGTATATTATGATCCTCATGGTTGCCTCAATTGGATCGCTTCAGAATGCGATCGTATCGCAAGAATCGACGCGCCAACTTGCCGAATCAACCCTGATCGAAGCCACACTCAATCAAGCCTTGATATTTCGGCTTTCACGTGCCGTAACCGAGCTTGTCAGCTCAGGTGCGCGCCTCGAAGCGGAGGAAATCGCCGAGGCGCGCGAAAACCTGCTGCTGGCACGTGAGGTTCTGGAAGATCTGATTGAACTCCAAGCAACCGAAGCTGATGCGGACTACACCCGGATCGATCGTCAACGGCTAACCCAGATCGAGTACCTTGAGCAGGAAGCCGAACGGCTTGAACAAGCGATCGACAGCGCTGATCAGCCGTCGGTGAAGGAGATTCTGGAGGATCTGGAAGATTTCGATGCCGAAATCGAAGCTCTGATCCAGGCCCAGGATGCCGTGCTGCTCGGCGAAGCCGAAACCAATATCGCGGCTGTAAAGAGCCGGATCAGCACGGCGCAGGTGATCATACCAACGCAATTTTTTATCCTCGGCTCCATCGCAGCGCTCGCTGCCTGGTTGCTCCATCGCTTTATCGTCCGTCCGGTGCGCGATCTGGCCAAGGTGGCGGTGGCCGTTGGCGATGGACAGTTTGAGCGGCGTATTCCCGATAACGGCATCGATGAGATGGGGATGTTGCAAGGCGTCTTCATCCAGATGATGGCGAAACTACGTGAGCGCGATGCGGCAGTAACCACCCAGATGGCCGCCACCAGAACGGCTCTGGATGAACTCGAAGTACGGGCTGTCGAGCAAACCCAACTGGTTGCGGTTCTGGAAGGACAGCGCGAGGTGATCCGCCACCTTAGTGTGCCGGTACTGCCGATCAGCAACGGCCTGCTGGTAATGCCGCTGGTCGGCACGATCGATAGCGAACGACAACAACTGCTGCAAGCGCAGGCGCTGGAAGCGATCGGCAGAACCGGCGCCCACACCTTACTGCTCGATGTTACCGGCGTGCCGATCGTGGATGCTACGGTAGCCCAGGGGCTTTTCGATGTGATCCAGTCGGCCCGTCTGCTGACACGAGTGTTGGCCTGGTCGGCATCCGCCCCGAGGTAGCCCAGGCGCTGGTTGGGCTTGATCTGCCGCTAGAGTCGATCCAATCCCATAGCAGCCTTCAGGCCGGAATCGAAGCGGCGCTCCGCTCCGCGCAGCGTTCAAACGGGAGCACTTCACGCATTGCGCTACGGTAACACAATATGCTCATTTGGCTTACACACAACCGGCTGCCCTAGGCGCCGGTTGTTGTGTTACTCCAAGCCTAGCCGGTGCGCTGCGCTGTAGATATTGAACCGCCGGCCGCGCAGAAAGCCCACCAGGGTAATCGAAAACTGCTGGGCAAGTTGCACAGCCAGGCTGCTTGGGGCCGAAACGGCGGCCACAATCGGGATACCGGCCACCAGAGCCTTCTGCACGATCTCGTAGCTCGGTCGGCCGCTCACCAGCATTATTGTGTGGTGCAACGGCATCTGCCGATTGAGCAAAGCCCAGCCGACAAGTTTATCGACCGCATTGTGCCGCCCAACATCTTCGCGCAGCGTCATCAGATTCCCGCCCCGATCAAAGAGCGCAGCCGCATGCACACCACCGGTTGCCGCAAAACCGGCTTGTGCTTCCCGCAGCCGATCGGGGAGCAAGGTTAGGGTTTGCGGATCGAGCGGCGCAGTCGGCGCAAGCGGCGTAAGCCCGCGCACAACCAGATCATCGAGTGCGGCGCGGCCACAAACCCCACATGCACTCCCGATCACAAAGCGGCGCTCCAGATGGGCGAGCGGCGGCAACTGCGGCAGCCTCAGATCAACCGTGAGCGTGTTATACAACTGCTCGCCATCGACACAATAGCGGATACTGCCGATCTGTTCACGGGCGCTCACCAGCCCTTCGGCCAGCAGAAACCCGGCCGCCAACTCAAAATCGGCGCCGGGCGTGCGCATCGTCGTCATCAAAGGTTGCATTACACCGCCGGCCTGAAGCCGAATCTCCAGCGGCTCCTCGATCGCAACTGCATCACGTCGCCGCCGAATCTGTCCATCATCCCAGACCCAGACATGACGCCGGATCGATCCGTTGCCTCGGCTCATCTTTCCCTACCTTTCGCAGAAAAAATCTCCTCACCAAACCAACGATTCGTCCCTACTGCCGCCCGATCGCAGCTATTACACTGACCGTACAGGATCGCAAAATCGCTTCAATGGAGAGGAATTACCAATGTTTATGGATCTGATCGCCGTTATGATGGGCGTTGGTATGATTGGCGGCGCATTGGCCGGCTGGATATTGATCGTGAGCCTGTTGGTGAGTGATCTGCTGTTGCCGCGGCTACGCGAACTCGGGGCGCGCACCCGCATCACCGAACGCCAACTCAGGCGCGCGTAAACTAGCGATGATCGTGGATGAGCGCCGATTTCGGCGATACCCGCGCCGAAATCGGCTTTTACAATATACCGCCAAAAAAGGGCTTGCAGCAACCAAAAGATATGCTACACTCTCAGTGTGGTCAACGTCACCCCTGCGAGGCCTGCATCAGAGACTCCTGTTGGTTCCCTGGTCACTCGGCAGAACTTCATCGCTCGAAGTAGATGTGTACGTTGTGAACGCCGGAGCGAGTTGTTGCATTGAGGGGATGCATCACCGGCTGTATGGCATGTCGCGTTGTATGGGCACTGGTATGGAAACGTGCCCGCGTTCCGCATCGTGCGGAGGAGAGACTGATGCTGGTCAAGTTGTTTGTCGGAAACCTGCCGTGGTCTGTTGGTGATGCTGAGCTGGAAGAATTATTCAGCCCCCACGGTGATGTGCAGAGTGCTCGTGTGATCAATGATCGCGACACCGGCCGTTCCCGCGGCTTCGGCTTCGTCGAGATCGATGTGGAAAATGTCGCCGATGTGATCCGTGCCACCGACGGCCAGGACGTGGACGGGCGCCCGTTGCGGGTGAACGAGGCCGAGGACCGTAATCGTGGCGGCGGTGGTGGCGGTGGTCGCGGCGGCTTCGGACGCGACCGCTACTAAAATAATCCGCTCACCCCGGATTCCATAAACCCTCATAAGCGCCGGCGGCCCTGTTGCCCTCGGCGCTTTCTTGTAGTGTTTTTCCGTCTTTGGGCGGGTTGACGCAGATTGGGCGCACTGGTATACTGCCGCCCAGAAAGGCGACGACGGGGACGAGTAGCTGTGTCAGGCGCCTCCAGCGAGTCCGGAATGGTGCGAGCCGGGCGGAATGCAACACTGTGAAGATCACCCCTGAGCCGGAGCATGAAAATGCAAGTTGCGAAATGCACCATGTTGCACCCTGTTGCGAAATGGTGCAGTTTGACTTATAGCTTTTGCATTGAGTAATGTTTCCCGGATTTGCCCGCCGTTACCTGGGCAGAGCGTTGATCGACGCTCACAGAGTGCAGTGTGAAATGCAGAATGCAAAATGCAGAATGCGAAATGACTTCGGTCATGTTCCATTTTGACTTTTGAATTTCGCATTTTGCATTGAATCAGGGTGGTATCGCGGGGTTTTTTCGCCTCGTCCCTACGTCGGGGGCGGGGTTTTTTGATTCCGTCGCCATTGGCAATCAGTTCGGTGTTGTGTTCAGCAGGCGGCGCTGGGCGTTGCACAATACTGAATTCTGCATTTGGATTAGGCCAGGAGTTGCACACTATGTTCAAGCCGGTTGCTACCAATGTCGCGTTTCCCCAACTCGAAGAAGAGGTACTGGCCTGGTGGGAGGCGAACCGTATCGTCGAGAAGTCGCTGGCCTCGGGCGATAAGCCGTACGTGTTCTATGAAGGACCGCCGACCGCCAATGGCCGCCCAGGGTTGCACCATGTGATCAGTCGCAGTTTCAAAGACATCATCCTGCGCTATCGCGCGATGCAAGGATTCAAAATCATCGGTCGCCGTGAGGGTTGGGATACCCACGGCCTGCCGGTGGAGATCGAGGTCGAGAAGAAGCTCGGCTTTAGCGGCAAGCCCGACATCGAGAAGTACGGTATCGCCGAGTTTAATCAGCTCTGTCGCGCAAGCGTGCTCGAATATATCGATGAGTGGAAGCTGTTCACCAAGCGGATCGCCTTCTGGCTCGATGAAGACGGCTACTATACGTTCCATAATGCGTATATGGAGTCGGAGTGGTGGATCTTCCGCCAGCTCTGGGATCGCGGGCTGTTCTTCCGTGATTATAAAGTCACGATGCATTGCCCACGCTGCGGCACCAGCCTGAGCGACCACGAAGTCAGCCTCGGCGCCCGCGATGATGTGGACGATCCGAGTGTCTATATCAAGTTTCGCGTCACCGGCAAACATGTGGCCGGCAATGCGTCGCCGCTCGCCGATCCGTTGCGCGATGCATACCTCGTCGCCTGGACAACCACGCCCTGGACGTTGCCGGCCAATGTGGCGCTCGCCGTTAAACACGACGCGACCTACGTCGAGGTTGAGTACGAGGGCGATCGGCTGGTGTTGGCCGAGGCCCTGATGCCGCAACTGCTTGGCGAGGATGCGACGCCGCTGCGCCGTTTCAGCGGCAATGATCTGGTTGGCCTGCGCTACGAACCGCTCTTTACGGGTGTGCCCGGCGCCGGCGATACGATCGATTGGGCCACGGCGTACCATGTGATCGCCGATGAGATCGTTAGCCTGGATGACGGCACCGGAATGGTGCATATCGCACCGGCCTACGGCGACCTGGATGTGGGCCGGCGCCACGGTCTGCCTACGCTGTTCTCGGTTGGGCTGGACGGCAATGTGTTGCCCGAGTTTGCCGAACTCGGCTTCGCCGGGATGTTCTTCAAGCAGGCCGATCCGCTGATCTCGCGCAATCTCAAGGAGCGCGGCTTGCTGCTGCGCAGCGCTCGGGTGAAACACTATTATCCGTTCTGCTGGCGCTGCAGTACGCCGCTGCTGTTCTACGCCAAGCGTTCGTGGTACGTCAGAACGACGGCGTTCAAGGACGATCTGGTCGCCAACAATCGCCAGATCCACTGGGTGCCTGAACACATCCGCGATGGTCGTTTCGGCAACTGGTTGGAAAACAACATCGACTGGGCGATCAGCCGCGAGCGCTATTGGGGAACGCCGCTCCCGATCTGGAGTAATGCCGACGGCACGCACCTGGAGTGCATCGGCAGCGTGGCTGAGTTGGAGCAGAAAACCGGTCGCGACCTGCGTGATCTCGATCTGCACCGGCCCTATGTGGACGAGATCGCCTGGGAGGATCCACAACACGGAACCATGCACCGCATCCCCGATGTGGCCGATGTCTGGTTCGACAGCGGGGCAATGCCGGTGGCGCAGTGGCATTATCCGTTCGAGAACCAGGAACTGTTCGAGATGGCGCATCCGGCGGATTATATCTGCGAGGCGGTCGATCAGACGCGCGGCTGGTTTTACACACTCCACGCCGAAAGTACGTTGCTCTTCGATCGACCGGCCTTCAACAATGTGATCTGCCTTGGTCATATACTCGACGAGCACGGCTTGAAGATGAGCAAGAGCAAGGGCAATATCATCCAGCCGAACGAGGTGATCAACACAACTGGTGTGGATGCGTTGCGCTGGTACCTGTTTGCGGCGGCGCCGCCCGGAAACCCGCGCCGCTTCACCATGGGCCTGGTGAACGAGAGCCTGCGCAAGTTCCTGCTTACGCTCTGGAATAGCTACTCGTTCTTCGTAACCTACGCCAATCTGGATGGCTGGACGCCGGGGAATGCGGCACCGGCCGACGCGCTCCAGCCGATCGACCGCTGGGCACTGGCTAGCCTGAATGGGCTGGTAGCAAGCGTAACCGAGAACTTCGAGCAGTACGAGGTTTATCCGGCGGCCCGTGCGATCGAGGCGTTTGTCGATGAGTTGTCGAACTGGTATGTGCGACGCAATCGGCGGCGCTTCTGGAAGAGTGAGACCGACGCCGACAAGCAGGCGGCCTATTACACGCTCTACACCTGCTTGACAACGGTGGCCAAGCTGATGGCGCCCTTCACGCCGTTCATCAGCGAGGCGCTGTATCGTAATCTGGTGGCCGAGCAAGATGCGAACGCGGCGGAGAGCGTGCATCTGGCCCAGTGGCCGCAGGTGGATGCGGCCCTGCTCGACCCGCAGTTGGTGGCCGACACCAAGGCGCTGCTG
>JAAUQO010000370.1 GCA_012032775.1 Oscillochloris sp.
AAAACCCAACTCGCCCTGATGGCTGTCGCGCGGCTGCGCCTTCAAACCCTGGTGCTGGTGCCGACGATCGAACTGCTGCATCAGTGGCGCAGTGCGATGATCGAGCGGCTGGGTCTGCCGGCGGCCCGCGTCGGGCAACTCGGCGACGGCCGCCGCGACCGCTGTACCGTTACCATCGCAACCTACGCCTCGGCATCCATGCCCGACGCGCCGATCAGCGATTGCGGCCTGCTGATCATCGACGAGGCCCATCATCTGCCGGCGCCCGGCCTATCGCCCGATTGTCGCGCGCAGCGGCGCCCCATATTGCCTGGCGCTCACCGCCACACCCGAGCGCGGCGACGGGCAAGAAGAAGCGTTGTACGAATTGGCCGGGCCGGTGGTTTATCGACGCAGCCCGGAGGAATTAGCCGCAGAGGGCCATCTGGCGCAGTTCCGTCGCCGCCGCATCCCGATCGACCTGAGTGACGATGAGGCGCTGCGCTATGGTGTGCTGATGAATGAGTGGAAGTGGTTTCTGGCGCGCAACCGGGCCGCACTCAGCCAGGGCGGCGATTTCTTCGGCACTCTGATTCGGCGCAGCGGCAGCGATCCGGCGGCCCGTGCGGCATTACGCGCCCACCATCAGGCCCGCATGATCGCACTCAACGCCGAAGCCAAAATCAGCGTCGCCGCAGGTATCCTCGCCGATCATCGCGCCGACAAGGTGCTGATCTTTTCCGAGTACAACCTGCTGGTCGATCAAGTCGCCCGCCGGCTGGGATTGCCGTCGATCACCTATCGTACGCCGCCCGACGAGCGCCGGGCCGCATTGGCCGGATTTCGCAGCGGCGCCTACAGCAAGCTTGTGGCAGGGCGCGTGCTCAACGAAGGCGTCGATGTTCCCGACGCCGCCGTCGCAATTGTGTTGAGCGGCAGCGCCGCCCCCCGTGAACAGATCCAGCGCCTTGGACGCATCTTGCGGCCGAAACAACGTGAAGCCGTCCTCTATGAACTCGTCACCCGCCACACCAGCGAGGTCGGCGCATCGCGCCGGCGAAACGCAAGAAGGCGTGAGGCGTGAAGCGCGGTTCTGCACTATGCCTGGAAAGAAAGGAAGATACCTTGTCGTTCAAACTCGGCGATTTCAAAAAAACGATCCGTGGACGCGGCGAAGGCCGGCGGATCTACCCGCATCAGATCCGCGATGATCGGCATCGGGCCGCCCTCGGCTTTGCCCTGGATTACTACGAGCGGATGGTAGGCCGGCGCCAGGCTGAGTTCGATCAGGCCGCGCTGCTGGAGTTTTTTGGTGATCCGAAACTGGCGCGCGGACTGGTGGCCTGTCTGGGCAGCAGTTATGTCTGGCTTAGCCCGGCACTTACCGATCTCGTCGGCAGCGATACTGCGGCCGCATTTCGTCGCGCCGGGATCAGCCGTCCCGCCGATCTGCGCGCCCGGCTCTACCAACTGCTCAATCGCCGCTTCGGCGGTTTCATCCCGCCCGCCGAACGGATCGCTGTGCTACGGGAATTGCTCGCCGAACTGGAAACGCCGGCGCTGCAACCCGATCAGCTTGAGCAGGCGCTGTATCTCGATGCCGATGAGCAACGGGTGTTACACCATCGGGCGCCGCCGCCGACACCGGATGCGTGGATCGCCCGCTACAACTATCACTCGCTGGAAACGGCGCTTTGCTACGCCGAACATGTCACACTCCATCTGCACGGAACGGTCTGGCCGATGTTGCGCAGCGCCCATAATCTGTCGCGGCGCTACCGGATCGGCTATGTTGTCGGCGCACTGCCCGATTCGCTCTTCGACAACCGGCTTGAACTGCACATACTCGGCCGCAAAGATGCACTCGGGGGTTGGGGCCGCACCGGTCGCCGGCTGGCCCGCGTCGTCTTGCGTATGCTGGCCGCCCATCCCGGCGCCGCCGTCAGCGGTGAAGCGCTGGTGCATCTTGACGGTAAACCGGCCACTTTACAACTCGACCAGCGGGCACTCGCGATTCTTGGCGCCGAGGCAACAACGTTCCTTGCGACGGACACCTGGGAAGATACGGTGATCGACAACTTGCAACGGTTCTGGAGCCGCGCTCAGAGCCGTGGGCGTACCGCAGGCTGGGGTATGCGGCGCGATCCTGAGCCGCTGGTGGGCGCGGACGCATTGGTTGTGCCCGACTTTGTGCTGCAACGGGGCGCCCTTGGCATCGCCTTATGTATTGTGCCGGGCCGCGCAGCAGCAGGTGCGCTCGCCGCCAATCTAAAGCGGATTGGCCCGGGCATCCCGGTTATTGTGCTGGCTCCGGCCAATGCGGCACCGCTATTACGCGGCGCCCCCGCCACCACCATCAGTTACGGCAGCGAACCGGCCGACGCAATCGGCATGATTATCGCCGCCTTGAGCCGCAACGCCCCGCCGCAACCCGCCGCCCGCTCGGCATAAATGCGATCTTTTGGTTCGTTTTGGTGGTTATGCCGCCGAAACGAACCAAAAGATCAGGCATGTTTGACACAGCTATTATAATTCGTTATACTTTCATTAATCCCTAGCCGTTATCCACATGTAATGCCATATTGTTCCGGCTATCACAGATGGTCGGAAAGCTCACGAAAACGATCCCCGTTGGATCGCAACCTTAGCCACAGTGATGTGGCGTGTTGCAGTATATCGTGATTATGCCTGCTGCCTGTTCGAAGTGTGTTTGCATAATGTACATGTGCAGACGGATTTCGATTTGCTGAGAATAGCGGTTGCACAATCACGAAACAAGTGCAATTGGATTATACATCCAAAGTTTGGTTGCCATCATGTTAATGCTGAATATGAGAAATTTTACAATCCACAGCGTCGTGGCATAGTCGTTCCGGCAATAAATGCCGGCTCGGACATAACTATCACCTCCCGCAAGGGCTGTTGTTACAGGCACTCTTCTCAAGGGGAATGACGTTTATGGCAGGAGAGACTCACGACCCACCGCGTATTCGTGTGGCCGTACCGCTGAGCCGCCGCCAATTCCTGCGTGGATTGGGTATCGGCGCTTCAGCTTCCGTCGGTGCAGCAGTTCTAGCCGCCTGTGGCGGTGCGCCGGCCGCAGCGCCAACCGCCGTACCGGCGCCGACCGAACCGCCCCGCCGCGATTCCGAC
>JAAUQO010000142.1 GCA_012032775.1 Oscillochloris sp.
GCCGTCGCCGTATTCGTCGGCGTTGCCACCGGCAATGCCGTCGCCGTATTCGTCGGCGTCGCCACCGGCAATACCGTCGCCGTGTTGGTCGGCGTCGCCACCGGCAATACCGTCGCCGTCGGTGTTCTCGTCGCCGGCGCAACAACAATTGGTGTCGCAGTACTGATTGGCGTCTCAAAAGCGCCGCTTGTCGGCACAACTACGGTATTGGTTGCCGTAGATCCGGAAGTCGCGATACGGGTTGCCGAAGCCTGGGGGACACTCGTAGCTGTAGATTGAACGGTTCGTGTCGCCGTCGCAGTATTGGTACGCGAAGGCAGGCTTGTGGTAGATGCGGTCGGGGGCGGCAATGTCGGGCCGGGCAACACCACCGGGCGATCCGGGGTCGCACTCGGACTCGCACCACCGGCGGCGGCCGTAGTAGGCGATGCAGCCACTGTCGCAACCGCAACCGATTGACGGGTCGGTGTCGGCCTTGCCGGTTCGATCCGCTCAGCCGGCGGATTCACCGCCACAACCGGCGCAACCGCAATCGAACCTGCCCCACTAACCGGACCACTGGTTGCCGTACGTTCGCGACTGCTCACCTCGGTTGCCCGAATATCGGGCAGGTTCGGATCAATCGGCGCAAAGCTGATCCCACCAGGAAACGGCGCATAAGCGCTATCAAGGTCGGCCGCCGCCGCAACATCCTTAAACGCCTCATCCTGGGGCGTCACCAACCATAACGCCAGTTGTGATACACAGCTAATCGGCAGCAATGCAAGCAGCAATGCCGCCAGGACAAGCCAACCGAGCCGGCTACGGCGTTGTTGACTGCGATTCGTTGGGTTGGGCGACGGCGAGAGACTGCTCATGTGCTTTAACCAGCGTGATAGTGAACGTACTGCCCTGTCCCGGCGAACTTTGAACCGTCACGGTTCCGCCCTGGAGTTCGATTAACTGTCGGGTGATCGCCAGCCCGAGGCCGCCGCCGCGTTGTTGTGAATTATTACCCTCAATCCGCTGGAACCGCTTGAACAACAATGGCAAAATATCCGATGAGATACCAGGCCCAGTATCAACAACATGCACACGAACAATCGGCCCATCAACCTCAGCGCGCATCGTCACGCCGCCGCGCTCGGTGTAGCGCCGGGCGTTATCAAGCAGTTGGCTGAACACCCGCTTCAGATGCTCACGATCGGCCAGCACTTCCGGCAAATCCGCCGGAATATCAAGCGTAACATTCAGCCCCTTGGCCTCGAATGCGCTCCGCTGCGGCGCCAACGCCATCGTAATCGCCGCTTCAAGATCTTGCGGCGCCAACTCGGTCGTCAGCTTACCGGTTTCAATATCGGCGATCAAAATCGCATTATTCACCAGATCGGTAATATCAATCGCCCGTGCCCGTACCGTTTCCAGCAACTCAACCTGATCGTCATTCGGCTTCGAGCCGCCGGTACCACGTAACAACAACTCGATGTAGCCGCGAATCACCGTGAGCGGCGTACGCAATTCATGCGAGATCGTCGCGATAAAGTCGTTCTTGGCCTTATCGACATTCACCGCCTTGGTAATGTCGTGTACCACGACCACTTCGCCGGTCGTATGGCCGTCTTCGGCTACCACCGGCGCACGATTCAGCGTCAGATAGCGATCCCCAACGCGGAATTGCTCACCGGTCTGGCCGAAAATATCGTGGTTTCGGCCCACCACTTCGATCGGCAAATCCGCCAGTCGCCGCCGGTATGCCGTCAGACTATCCAGTCCCAGGAGTTTCTCAGCGGCACGATTGACCAGCACAATCCGCCCTTGATCATCACATACCACAACGCCGTCGCCGATCGATGTCAGAATCGCCTGCCGTTGCTTGGAATCCTGTTGCACCTGCTCATACAAAACTGCATTTGCCAGCACGGCGACCGTCATATTCGCGATCACCGCCAGCCGTTGCAGCGACACATCATCCAGCACATTCGCCTCGTGATGGGCGATCAACAGAGCACCAACGATCTGCGCCGACTGCACAACCGGCATCACCGCCGCACTCTCCATGCCGGTGTCACGCAACCCGGACTCGGCAATTGTGAGCGGCGCCAGACGCAACAGGTTGCTGCTGCTGGAATCGTAGCTACGCAACGCCGCCAACAGCGAGCTATCGCCGGCAACCATCAAGCTCTGCAAGCTATGCATCCGCTCGTCGATATCCGGATGCAACACATAGGAATATGCGTCATCGGCTTTTAAAAGCGCCAGCACCTCAACACCCGGCACAAAGGAACGGGCCGCATCAGATGCGATCGTCAATGCCTCTTCGATCTCAATCGTCCGGTTCAACTCACGGCTGGCGGTGTACAAACGCAGCAAATGCTCCGTCATCTGGTTGAAGGCTGTTGCCAACGTACCTAACTCGTTTGCATCACGCACTGTACTGCGCCGATCGAGATCGCCGGTTGTCACCGCTTGCGCCGTATCCACCAGATCATCGAGCGGGCGCGTGATCCGGCGCGCCACCCAGACTCCCAACAGCACGCCGCCTAGCGCCAGCCCTCCCGTCACCAAAAACACCACATTCCGGCTGCTCGACCATGCGTTGATCACGAAATCACGTGAGAGGCCAACCGCAAAATAGCCCGACTGCACGCCGCGAATCAGCAATGGCGCATAGACCACCTGGTAGGAGCGCCCGGAAACAAATTCTTCATCACTCAATGAACAGACCGGGAGTTGAGTTGTTTCCAACGGCGTCACCAGCCGACCGGCCAGATTCCCGATATCGAGGCAAGGATCGATCGTTCCGCCTGCCGTTCCGGAGACAGACTGATTCAGATCGATCAACTGGTTGATTGTCGCGCTATCAATCTCGATCGTGGACGTTTCGGCACTTGGAACCGTCGTTGCCATAATCTCACCGTCTACATCGAAAATCGTACTGACGGCAGATTGGCTCTGACTTTGCAGATATTGCAGCAAGCGGTCAAGTCGCTGGGCCACCAACAATCCACCGATGATCTCGCTGGATTCATCGGCCGCGCCGAGCCGCACCGGGATCACCGTAAAGAAATACAGATTATCGGTGCCGTCGGACGCCCGAAAGGCGATCAAGCCGCTATACTTATCACCGGCTACCTCGCCTCCCGGCAGCACTGTGGTTTCGCCGTTCAATACCGCCTGCACCAGCGGTTGTTGCGAAAGATCCGTGCCGATATAGCGAATCGGTGCATTCGGCGTATCAAGGCTGCGCTCCCAATCAAGCAAGGCCTGGCCTGCGGTATCGAACACAATCAGGCGATCCTGCGAAACTGAAGCATCACTCAAACCAAGTGTCCAGAGGCCACGCATCGCCGATTCAAGCCCACTTGCATCACGCGCTGCCAGAGCCTGAGGAACCGAAGGTGCATTTGTCTCGGCATTCGGTGCAGTAAAAGTAATCTGCCCAAGATATTCAATATTGCTGATCTCGCGTTGGGCGAATGTCTCGGCGAAGTTACGCGCAACCTGGCCAAGCTGATTGTTGAATCGCTCTTGCCAACTGCCGGCCACCAGCGTAATCGCCACGCCTGAACCGATCAGCATCACGACAACCATGAGCAGCAGGTACGGCAAAATCACCGTATACTGAATATGTGCTCGCACATGCTGCATCAACTGACGCATCGCTACCATGCCTGTCGTGCAGAGATGGTTCCATGGAAGCACCTCTGCCGTATGCTGCGGTTCGTCTGAGTTTACAATCTACTCGGTTTCGGGCCTGATCCGCCAAATTATAGCCGACGTACGCAAACCGTGGCAACGGAAGGAGTAACAGTTTGATGACAAGATATGTGTAAAGCGTTCTTAGGCCAAAGCGCCTACAATCCCACCAGCATCAGGCTTTGTTCGCACATCAAAGCGATCGGATGCGTTGTGATTGGCTAAGCGGCAATGCCAGGGCAAATATACTACCCACACCTTCCCGGCTATTTAACCAGATCCGACCGCCATGTGCCTCTACTGCCAGTTTACAAAATGTTAATCCGAGACCGGTGCCGCGGACTTTGTGCCCGCGAACCTGGCCGAATTTCTCAAACACACGTTCGTGGTATTGGGCCGGAATTCCTGGCCCTTGATCCTGCACCCAGTACACGATCCAATCGCCCGGATCAATGACCGGCAACGCCAGCGGCAGATTAATCGTTTGCGAACCGGATTCGTGATCCGGCCAAAAGCGAGTGAAGGCCGCTCCCAACGTAACAACGCCGCCGCCCGGCGAGAATTTGATCGCATTGTCGAGCAGATTCTGCAACACCCGCACCAGTTTCGTGCGATCGGCCTCGATCAACGGCAAACCTACCGCCAATTGTTGGCTCAGTTGCACTCGCTGGCTTTGGGCCGAAACCCGCAGCCGATCAAGAGTCTCATCCACCACTGCGTACGGTGACAGCGGCTCCAATTCAAGGGTCATTCGGCCCTGTTCCATCTTCGAAATATCGAGCAGTGTATTAACCATTTCCAGCATCGTCTGGCTGCCCTGATGGGCGATCCCAAGCAACTCCTGCTGCTGCTCCGAGATTGGCCCGCCCAGACCGCGTTTGACCATCATGATCCCATTCATGATCGCCGTCAGCGGCGCGCGCAGGTCATGCACCAGCATACCGGTATAGTCGTCGCGCAATTGCGCCAGTTCCCGCTCTTTCGAAATATCCTGGAACAAGGCCAATCGCCCGATCTCGTGGCCCTGCATCTCGCGCACCGGCAACATATAGTGGCGGATATAACGCGTCGGGCCGCCCAATTCCAACTCAACGACATCGGGAGCATTGTCATCGTCGTTCAACCACGACGGCTTGCTGATCTCAATCGCGCGATTACGCAAATCGTCCAGCAACTCATCCAGATTACGGCCGATTAAACTTTCGGGGCGGTCGTTGAGTAATGCAGCGGCGGTGGGATTGGCTGTAACCACGGTTCGATGCATATCGGCCATCAGAATGCCGTCGTTCGTGGAGTTGACGATCGCCTCGAAGCGATCACGCACCGTCATCACCTGCTGGAAGAGCCGTGCGTTTTCAATCGCAACCCCGATTGTGGCCGCCATGCGTGTCAGGCGAAGCGCTTCTTCTTCGGTGAAGATTCCCTCGCGCTTGTTCAACAGTTCGATCACGCCGATCGTCCGACCCTTTACAACGATCGGCACACACAAAATCGTCTCAACCTCATAGTTGACCGAATCGCTGACGTTGGCGTAGAAGCGCGGATCGCTCTTGGCATCGTGGATGATCTCGTAAACCTGATTCAGAGCGACGCTGCCGACAATTCCCTTGCCCTGCGGCACACGCACACCGAATAACTTCTCTTCGCCGGCTTCGAGCGTCATCACAAAGACAAGCTCTTGCGTCTCCTCATCGGCCATCAACAACGAGCCGGCATCAACCCGGAAGTACTCGTTCAACTTCTCCATCACAATGTGATAGACTTCGCGCGTATCGAGCGAGGATGTTACTGCGGCGGCGATATCGTTCAGGGTCGCCAACTCATCACTGCGCCGCTGGGCCTTCTCGGTCAGTCGAAACGAGGTGATCGCCGCCGCCAACTGGCTGGCCATCAAACGCGTCAACGCCACATCATTCTCAGTGAGAATACGCGGTTCGCCGGCGGCAGCCAGAACCAGCGCGCCGATCAGGTGATCTTGTGCAACCAGCGGCAAAACGCCAGCGAGGTGATCTGCTCGTTGGCAAGCATCTGCCCTAGTTGCTCGGTGAGCGGACTCGCCGCCGAGTCGATCATCTCGCGCCGCACATCGCTGATCTGAATCGGCTGGCGATTGGCGAACATCTGGCGCAGAAAGGTCGTCTCACTGATCGCAAACGGCTCCGGCAAGTTCACCTGCGGCGGAAAGGTACTCTGCAAGCGCAACTGTTCGCCGCTATCGTCGATCAGCAATACCCCGCAATGCGGCATATCGAGCAAACTCGCAAATTCGTGCAATGCCAGCAACAACAACTCATCCAGCGTGGCAGCCGTCTCAATCACCGAAGCTATTCGCGGCAATGCCCCGATGCGCGGCTCGACAAGCGTGTGATCGACAGTTTCACGTGCGGGCGTAACGTGCTGTTTACGACTCATAATTAACCCTGTACGCGTTCGGTCGGTGTACGTCTGAGCCGAAACAACGGTCGCGGCTCAGAGCCGGCAGCGGTCACCAGCGGCGCTAACGATTCGAGCATCCCCTTGTCCAGCGTATCACAGTTGGGCAACTCGTTCACCAGAACTTCATCGGCCCGCGCCAGTTGTTGCAAGCGGCGGGCATCGCGGATCGCTGCGCCGAAAAGCGCCATCGGTTCGCCGGGCTGCATCCCGATGATACCGGCAACCAGGTCGCCGTAGGCAACACCGACACTCAAGGCCGTATCGCCGCCGGGCGCTCCCCAGCGTTTGCGCAATCGCCGTCCGGCCAACTGGATCGCCGCCGCCGCCTGTAATGCCTGCATCGCCATTGCTTCATCCGGCACCGGATAGCCGAACACTCCCAACACAACCCCTTCGCCGGCATGCAGCAGTAAGCCGCGCTGCGTAAGGATCGCCGCGCGGGCCGCTTCGCTGAATGGTCGTATCACTTCACGCATCAAGACATCAGGCGAACGATCTTCGATCCGGTCGAGACCACGAACGCCGACGCACAGTACCACCGCCCGGCCACGCCAGGGTTCCAAACGGCGCTCGATCAACTCCGGCACTGCCATCAGATCGGAAAGTACTTCCGGTGCCACGTATGGCTCAAACGCACGGCGCACCAATCCGTGCCGTCCCGGATCCAACATCTCGTCGCGCCGGCTACGAGCAAGTACGGTAACGGCATAGGCGGCCAGGGCCGAAGCCAGGGCCAGCGAACGGCGGCTATAATGGCGGGGTGAGATATGCGCCAATGTCAAGATGCCGAGTGCCCGCTCGCCGAACAGCAATGGCACCACCAGTGCCGAGCGCATCGTGTCGAGGCCCGGAACCGGCAGCCAGCGCGTATCGCGCTCGGTGTCGTCGATCAGATCGGCGCGCCGTTCGCGTAACGCCCACCCGGCCAGGCCATGGCGTAAAATCGGTGCAGCGGTGATGCTCAACGGCAAGACATCGCCTTCTTTCAGCGTGATCCGCAAACGGACTTCGCGTTCTTCAGGATCGAGCAGCAAAAGGGTGCCGTGGGCCGAATCCGTCACCCGGGCCGCCACGCGCAACACCTGCTCAAGCGCGCGATCGATCCGTTCGCTGTCGTCGATCAGATTACCAAGTTGCTCAAATGCCGCCAGACGATCGCCCTCACGTGCGAACAACTGCCGGTAGACGGCGCTCTGCAGCGCCAGAATAAACATGTCGGTGACACTGCGCGCATAGGTTCGTTGGGCTTCGTTCAGCCGTGCATCGCCGCCCGCCAACAAGACACACAACATGCCGTACGGCTGCTCACGAACCAACAGGGGCAAGCAGAAAAGCGACATGTCGCTGGCTGCAACCGCTACCGGCAACAACCGCCGCATCTCCATGCTACTGTACATCACGTCTCGGCGTTCACGCAGCGCTCGCCCGATCGCACTGGCATACAGATCGACGGTGGCGCTGCGATCCACATCCGCCGCCCCGACAATCGCCTCGGGATATAACAGGCTACGCTCGTAATCAAGCAAGAGTAATACTGCACCCTGGACGGGGATATGTCGGTTGAAATACTCCACCAGCACCCGTAATGCAACTCCCGAATCGGCTGCCGTCGCCAATTCGCCCGCCAGAGGCTGAAAGTCATCAGGACGCGGGATATACGCCAGTGCCTGGTTCAAAGTTTCCCGCATGTATACGACATCATCACCGCTGCTTGTCGGTGACGAAAGCGGCGCGTCGATCAACTCCACAGCATAGGCATGCAGATCAATCGCCGCCTGACGCAGTACGAGCCGGATCGCAACCGCAAACGCCAGTCCGATCGCAACACCGCTGAGGAGCGCATAGATGGTTGCACGAACCATATCACTGGGGGCCACACCCTCGACCAAGCGGGCAAATCCATAGATCAGAAGGCCGATACCGCAGCCTGCAGCAACGGCAAATGTAGTGAACCGCCGTATGTTACTGCCCGGCAATCGCACACTACGCCACTTTCGAAAAGGTAGAAGGAACAGCGGTTCGGCCCGAGGTAGATGAAGTGTTGTTGGCGGCCGTACCTAGAAGCAACTGCATCCCATTGACTTAAACGCGCTTCGGTCGTTATCTTCGCACCATGCCGCACAGTATAGCTTATTCAAGCAATCAGCGGTAACAGGCCTCGTGTGCCGTAGCGATCGCCGGCCATGTGAAGCGCGCCGCCAATACTTTGCCGCCCGCAGCAAGCTGGTTGCGTAGCGCCGTATCATCGGCTAAGCGTTCAAGTGCCGCCGTAATTGCCGGAGCGGAAACCGCTGTCAGCAGCGCCTCACACTCGTCGCGGATAAGTGCGGCGGCTTCAGGATCCTGGGGCTGCGTCGTGATCAACGGGCAACCATGGGCCAGGGCCGCCAACAAACTTCCACGTCGCAACGAAGCGCCGTCCCGAAACGGCAGCGTAACCAGATCGGCAGCCAGGAGATGGGCCGACACCTGCTCCGGCGCCACATGGCCGGTACTGATAACGCGTTCGACCAGGCCCTGTTGCCCGATCCGGTTCCGTAATGCGGCCCCATAGGCGATGTCTTGCGGCGCAGTTGCCGCGCCGCCGATCAAGAGCAGACGCCAGGGTCGGCTGAACTGTTGTAGTGCATCCAGCACGAGATCAACGCCTTTATTTGCCGCCAGTAAGCCGAAATAGGCCACCAGCAATTCATGTTCGCCGACACCAAGCTGTGCCCGCCATGCATCGCGATCGTACTCGGGCGGCGGAATTGGCGCAATATTGGCGCCGATTGGAATCTGGGTTGGATGCATGCCCGCCGCCCGCAACTGCGCCGCATCGGCGGCATTCGTACAGATGAGCGCATCAGCCGAACGTGCCAGGGCAAGATTCGTCCATCGACGTAATGGCCCGGCCCTGGGAAACAGGTACGGCACCAGCAGATCATGAAATGTGACTGCCACACGCGGCCGATTCGGCAACCGGCGCAACCGGCGCGGCAACAGGTTGATCGCCGGATGCATGGCGTATGCGCCGGTCTGATATTGAATGTGCAACCAATCGGGGCGCTGTTGTTCAAGCGCAGAGAATACGGCCGGCCAACTACGCCACGACCAGTCGAGATTCCCGCGCGTGCCGGACATAACAATTTTGTTATCTCCGGTGCTGCGAGTGTCACGAATCTGAGGTAAGTCGTAAAGAATTACGCGGCCCGCCTGAATCGTCAGCACGCCGCCGCTATATCCACGTTCGCGCAGCGCAGCAGCGAGCCGGTGCGTGTAGTCGCCCACGCCGCCCGGCTGCGGCGGATACTCGCCGCTCAGAAAGAGAATACGCATTACACACCGATATCCTCGGCGCCTATCACGACTTCCGGCCGATCAGGCTCTCAGCGAGTGATCGCAAGACCTCCCGGGCCTGTCGGGCCTCTGTGCCGCCGCCTTCCAGCCGGTCGAGTGCGGCAAATGCCGCCTGATGCTGCCCACGGGCCATCGCAACACAATACTCCCGTGAGCCGGCCGAGTCCAGGATCGCCAGCGCCCGATCGACCTCGGCATCACCAAGCTGCTCGCGCCGATACAGATCGGCCAGGGTCGCCCGATCGACCGCGTTGGACAGGCCATGTACCACCGGCAGACTCAGCTTGCGCCGATAGAGATCGGCGGCCCGCGGCTTCCCAGTCTGTGCCGGATCACCCCAGATCCCCAGAATATCGTCCTCGATCTGGAATGCAAGGCCGAGGCTGCGCCCGAACTCGGCAAAATTGGCCACCATCGGAGCTGCGGCGCCGGCCACCAGTGCTCCCAACTCGGCCGAACCCGCGATCAGCGCCGCCGTTTTGCGTCCGATCATCGCCAGGTAATCGTCAGTACCGATGTCGAGGTTACCTTCAAAACTCAAATCCAGAAATTGCCCTTCGCACACATGCAGAATGATCTCATCAAACCGGCGCAGCACCGCCAGCGCACGCTCCGCCGGCACGCCGTGATCCGCCAGGCGATGAATCGCCAGATGCGCGATCGTGAACATGCCGTCGCCGGTGTTGATGCCCTGAGCAATCCCCCAGATCTTCCAGACCGTCGGCCGACCGCGGCGGGTGTCGCTCTGATCCTGAATATCGTCGTGGATGAGCGAGAAATCGTGCAGCAATTGTAATCCAGCCGCCAGCGGCACCGCCTGTTGCGGAACGCCGCCCGCAGCCGCACAAGCCAGCAATGCTAGTTGCGGACGCACCAATTTCCCCGGATCGGCGCTGGTCGGCGTTAACTGTTCATCGCGCCAGCCCAGGTGATATTCCTGCATGGCATAAAAGTGCGAAACTCGGGCCTCGGCCTGTGGAAACGCGGCGCGCATTGCGGCCTGCACATTCAGACGCATATCAGGCATTGTCATTGTTTTCTCAGCTAATTCGCTTACACCCATCGTTGATCATTCTACGACATACAATAGTACAAATGGCATCCTGACGCGCTAAATCAATCGTTACACCCACCACTCTTGTAACCACGCCGTAATCAAAATAGATTGTCGCGAAGCGGTTCATTTTAGTACACTCGGCCATATGTTCGGCCGTAGGACACAGGTCAATCGGTAACCCGCCCCGAAAAGACCTGTTGGAAAACATCTTAACGACCCGCCCGCAATCCCTTTGAAAGGAGTTGTCCCCCATGCCGCTCAACATGCGCTTTCGCTTTAGTCCCGCCAAAGACGGCCTGGTGAAGGTCCTCGGCCCCCTTGAGACCGAGATTATGCAAATCCTCTGGCAAGACGAGCGCAGCACCGTCAAGAAGGTCCACCGTCGGCTGTCGCAGCAGCGCGAGATCGCCTACACCACCGTGATGACGACCATGAGCCGTCTTTCGGAGAAAGGTGTGCTGAACCGTCATCGTGAAGGCCTTGCCTATGTCTACACTCCGGCGATCTCCGAGGAGGATTTCGTTTCGATGGTGGTACGGCAGGTGCTCGACGGGCTTCTCGACGATTACAGCGACACCGCGATCGATTACATGGTCGATTACCTGGCTCGCAACAATCCAGCGGAGTTACAGCGCCTCCAGCGCGCCATTCAGAAGCGCACCAGCGCGTAGTTTCCGGTGTACGGCGGGATGGTGTGGATCGTTCACACCATCCCGCCGTTTGTCTTGCTACGAACGAAGCATTCCCCACAGATCGTACTCGGTCGCCTGCGTTACTTGCACATCAACGATCGAGCCCACCGGCGCGTCGCCCCAGACAAACACTTGCCCATCAACCTCCGGCGCGTCGCGGAACGAACGCCCGACACCTAACGGACGCCCATCGTCGGCGTTGCCGCGGCCTTCGATCAACACCGGCAGCGTGCGGCCCAACCAGCGCTGCGTGCGCTCGGCCGAGATCGCCTGTTGCAACTGCATTACCTCATGCCAGCGCCGCTCGATCACCTGCGGGCGCACCTGATCCGGCAGGGTTGCGGCGTGGGTACCGGGTTCCTGCGAGAAACGGAACACACCGACCCGATCGAGCCGCACCTGATCGAGGAATGCGAGCAGCGCCCGAAACTCGGCCGTGGTTTCGCCGGGATAGCCGACGATGAAGGTTGAGCGTAGGGCGATATCGGGCATCGCCGCGCGCAAATCGGCCAGAATCCCCCTGGTGCGTTCGCTATCCGGCGGCCGGCGCATCCGACGCAGCGTATCGGGATGGGCGTGCTGCAACGGCATATCGAGGTATTTGACGATCTGCGGGCGCGCAGCCATCACCTCGATCAGGCGTTGCGAGATCCCGTGCGGATAGGCGTACATCATCCGCAGCCAGACGGTTTCAGGCAACACCTGACACAATTCGTCGAGCAGTGTCGCCAATCCATCCTTCAACCCCAGATCACGGCCATAGTCGGTAAGATGCTGGGCCACCAGCACAATCTCGCGCACACCGCTCTCTGCCAACTCACGAGCCTCGCCGAGAATAGCACCCAGCGGCTTCGAGCGCATATCGCCCTTGAAACTGGGGATCGTGCAGAAACCACAGCGCAGATTACAGCCATCGGAGATTTTGAGGTAAGCCGACGGTGTAACCCTGGTACGCCGGATCTGGGTTGTGCGCCAGTCGGCATAGCCGAGATCGCTGGTGCGACGGCGGGCAGAAACCACGGTTGGCTCAGCAACCGGGGCACTCGTCATCGGCTGAAGTGCGATCATCGGCATAGCGCGCTTCGCCTCGCCGGGGGCGCCGGCGGCTTCGACGCGCAGATTCTGCACCAACTCACCGATCCGCGTCCACTGCTGTGTACTCAAACTGCCATCGACGCCGGGCACTGCCGCCACCTGATCACCATGCGATTGGGCCATACAGCCGGCGGCGATCAACTGCTGATCGGCGCGCTTACGCTGCCCCAACCCACCCAGCACCTGCAATGTCTCGTTCCGGGCCGAGGCAATAAAACTACATGTGTTGACAATAATGATATCGGCATCATCGACATCAGCGGCGACAGTATGGCCTTCGGCGGCAAGAATACCGTCCATGCCCTCACTATCGACGGCGTTCTTCGGACAACCCAGCGTGACAATATGGTATTTCATTACAGAATGTGTTACCTAAGGCAAAATTTCGAACACTTCGACCACTAAATGACGGCCGGGCGGAGCAAGCGGCCCGCCGCATGCCGGCTCGCGCCAATTGGCAAGCAGATACCGCCAATAATCGACATGACTACGATTTGGCGCATACTGTCCCCACTCAACCCGCACCTCGCGCGGGATGCCAAGCTCCGGATCATACACCGCCCGCACTTGATACGGCACATAACAGGAACAATCACGACCGGGCAGGCTGCGCCGACAGCTACTGCCGAATTCGGGCGGGCTTAAAAACCGCTCGGTTTCGCCAAACAGGGCCGAAACCGTACGCGGATTAAAAAAGCGGCAGGTATTTTCGGCTACCGCGACAAGCTGCTCATAGCGCACCTCAGCATCCTGCCGACACCCACCCCAACCGCGCATCTGCACAACGATCCGATAGTGCGTAACCGGCGCCGCATCCCAGCGCCCACGAGCCGCCGAAAGCTCACGTCGCGGCGCATTCACATCCAGGATCCACCAGCCGATCCAGGCCGTCAACCCGGTGATCAACAGCAGCGCGATCCACAGCAGGCGGCTTCCGAGCACATGCATGCGCTTCGCCTAGCGATAGTTTGTGAATTGCAACGGCAGATCGATGCTCTCCTCACGTTCGCGCAGAAATGCGATCACCGCCTGCAATTCATCACGGCTCTTGCTGGCAACCCGCACCGCATCGCCCTGAATGCGTGGCTGAACCTTGGGAAACTGATCGCGGATCATTTTCGCGATCTGCTTCCCCTGCTCGGTATCGATCCCCTGGCGCAAAGCAGCCACTTGCCGGACACGGCCGCCGCTCACATTCTCAACCTTCCCGAAATCAAAGATCTTCAGCGAGAGCTTACGGCGCAATACTTTCGTCTGCACCATATCGCGTACGCTGCTTAGCGACAGTTCACTATCGGTGGTTACCACCAACTCAGTCTCGCCGAGATCAAGTTCCGTCTTCGTATCCTTGAGATCGTAGCGGGTCTGGATCTCGCGGCGAGCCTGATCGATCGCATTTACCAACTCCTGGCGATCGAAGTCGGACACAATATCGAAACTGTTTTCGGCAGGCATACACGTATTCCTCACTACTCAGGCGGCCACGACCAATTCACGGGTTGGCCGGACACCTGGCCAAGCGGACCTTGCTGCAAGCCATTCACCACCACCTGCACTTCGGGCGGATTGCCGGCCCTAATAAACACCCGCCGCTGAGCCTGAAACGTCTCCCGGCCACCGGGGCGCATGATCCCCTCGAAAACTCGGTTTCCATCGGCCTCGATTCGCAACCAGGAACCGGATGGATTACCGGCGGGAACAAACACCTCCAGCACAATCGGCGCCGCCTGGGTTGTCGTCGGCGTCGCGAACGCACCGCCGGCAACGTCGGTCGTCGATTGCGGCCGCGCAATTGCCGAGGCTTCCGGCGCAACCGTGATCGCCGGAAGCACCGTCGGCGCCCGCCCAATTGTCGCAGTCGGCAACGGCGAAGGCGGCGGCACCGTAGGGCTGGGATCGGAAACCGCGGCGCTCGTATCGTTGCGCTCACCGATCCGGCCCACAGCGTTCAGCACAATATAGGCCATCCCCACCAGGGCGACCGTTACAAAGAAGACCCCGAAAAAACTGGGCAACACATAGGCGCGAGTACGCGGCGGATGCGTGGCCGGAACCACCTGGATCCGATCAGTAGCGCCGCGCTCACGCCGGTATTGCTCAATCAACTCGTCGGGGGAAAGGCCAAGATAGGTGGCGTAGTTGCGAATAAAACCGCGAATCACGACATCGCTGGGCATGCGTTGATAGGCACCTTCTTCAAGAGCCACCAGCGACTGCTGAAGGATTCGGGTGTCGGCTGCAACCTGGGCAAGGGAGAGTCCCTGGCTCTCACGGGCTTCGCGCAGACGCGCGCCAAGCTCACTCATAACATACTCGTATTTTGCTCGTAGTTGGACGGCACGGGCAAATTTGCTCTTCTCACCTCGCTCATCGCCAGGGAGAAATGTAGCAGTTTGAAACAAATTGGGATGAGCGACAGTATTATACCATAGGGGGTAGGCAGCGTTGCATGAAAAGTTCGCATAGCGAAAGATGCATGGCCTACCTGTCTATGCTAGGATAAGGTATTGCTGCGGCGCAATCCACAAAGCGATTATACGTCTGGTTGGCGGCGTTCACATATTGCCGCGAACCCATGTAATCAATTTTTCATATGGAGTAACACCTATGACATGGATGATTTTGATCGGGCTAGCGAGCATCCTATTTCTGTTCTTGGTAGGCAGCGGTATCTTCTGGTTGCTGATCCAGCTTGGTGTGATCGTTCAGAAAGCAGGTGAGCCACCGGCCCAGGATAGCGGCGGATATTCGCTCGATCAAGGCCATGATGTCGGCAATCGCGAATAGCCGAATAGGTGATATCAGTGGAGCGCTTTTATCTTGAAGCCCTGATAATGGGCCTGCTGATCTGTGTCGCCGTGATCGGATTGCAGTCTCTGCTTGGCGAGGCAAGCGGTATGATCAGGTTTGTTGCGCTGGTGATTGTTGGTGCGCTCTTGTGTGGAATTCAGTATGGGATTGGCCGAAGCAAACGACACTGACGAGAACTGATACGCGCCGGGTGATGCTTGAATCACGTTAGAACCGAGCACGCAGAACCAGCAGTTCTCGATTCTCGATTCTCGATTCTCAATTCTCAATTCTCAATTCTCAATTCTCAATTCTCGATTCTCGATTCTCGATTCTCAATTCTCGGTTCTCAGTTCTCGGTTCTCGGTTCCCG
>JAAUQO010000143.1 GCA_012032775.1 Oscillochloris sp.
AAGAACCAAGAACTGGGAACCGCGAACCGCGAACTGGGAACCGCGAACCGCGAACCGCGAACCGCGAACCGGAAAATGAGGACTGCTACGATAGATAATCGGCGTCGGTAAATGGAAACGGTGCTTGATTCAGATCGTATAATGTAGATCCTTCGCGTGTTTCACGCTTTTGTGACTGAGCCTTTTGCTGATCTTCAAGTTGCTCAAGGTCACGGATCTTACCAGTCAGCATCTTCATAAGCTCAACACAAAGCTTATGCAAACGCGCTTCTTCCTCATCAGTAAGAACCTGCTCGCGACGCATTAAGTCGAGCCAGCTATCACTCTCAGCCGCAGATCCTTTTGCGATCGATAAATGGTTTCGATGAGCGCCGACCGAATAACGACCATGTCCCTCAGCGATATTCGCTCCGACTGATGTAGCCGAGGCGATAATTTGACGCGCGATTACCGCATTTGCCCAAGATTGAGGTAACTTCCTAGTGACTGCAATCACCTCGTGGGCCAGCTCTTGAGCTTTTTGCCACACGATCAGATTGCGATAGGAATAGTCTTTCGTCATGCGCTCATCAACCTTCACATAACCGCCTTCACATAACCGCAAAGATCCCCGGTTCTAGCTTCTAGGTTCTAGGTTCTAGCTTCTAGGTTCTAGGTTCTAGCTTCTAGCTTCTAGGTTCTAGCTTCTAGGTTCTCAGCTTCCTACGCGCCACCACTCCCCGGCGTCACCTCGCGCGGGCTGACGAACGGCATCATGCGGCGCAACTCCAGGCCGATCTGCTCGATCGGGTGCTCGATGTCGGAGGTGCGGCGGGCGTTAAAGCGCGGGCGGCCGTTGTGGTTCTCGTCGATCCAGTCCTCGGCGAAGGCGCCGGACTGAATGTCGGTCAGGATCTGCTTCATCGCGGCGCGGGTCTCAGCGGTGATGATCTTCGGGCCGGCGGTGTAATCGCCCCACTCGGCGGTATCCGACACCGAGTAGCGCATATAGTTCAGGCCGCCCTGGTAGAACAGATCCACGATCAACTTCAACTCGTGCATGCACTCGAAGTAAGCAACTTCGGGCTGATAGCCGGCCTCGACCAGCGTCTCGAAAGCAGTCTTCACCAGGGCGCTGACACCGCCGCAAAGCACAACCTGCTCACCAAACAGGTCGGTCTCGGTCTCCTCGGCGAAGGTCGTGGTAAGCACACCGGCGCGGGTGCTGCCGATAGCCTTCGCATAGGCGAGCGCGTCCTGCAACGCACCGCCACTGGCGTCCTGATGGACAGCGACAAGCGCCGGCACACCGCCGCCCTGCTCGTATACTTCGCGAACACGGTGGCCGGGGGCTTTCGGCGCGACCATACTTACGTCGATTCCGGCAGGCGGGATGATCTGGCCGAAGCGGATATTGAAGCCATGGGCGAACATCAGCGTCTTGCCGGATTCCATGTGGGGCGCAATATGATCGCGGTAGATGTCGGCCTGACCAATGTCGGGGGTCAGGATCATAATCATCTGGGCCTCTTTGGCCGCCTCGGCCACCGTCATTGCGCGCAGACCGGCCGCCTCGACTTTGGCGAACGACTTCGAGCCGGGATACAGACCGACGCGCACATCAAGGCCGCTATCGGCCAGATTGCGGGCGTGGGCATGGCCCTGGCTGCCGAAGCCGATAATCGCGATCGGCTTATTCTTGAGCCGCTCCAAATCCGCCTGCTTGTCGTAGAAAAGCTCCGCCATGGTGAGTAATTCTCCGCTGGAGCGCAGCATGCCGCGCCCGGTTGTCATCTGTAGGCTATAGATAGATTGCTCTGTGTGGGCGAAGCACGCGCTGTGCGCTTTACTTCGCCCTTACGGCGTACCTGCTCGTACCCTAGTACGCTCAAGCGTACGTACGTCTACGGCGCACAGCGCACTGTGACGGCCTAAAGGCCGTTACAAACCCGCGACGGACGTAGGCCGACCGGTACTAGTTAAGGCTCGGCGCGGCGATACCGTTGCCGGCGGCCGGTTCGACATACTCGCTGGCGTTGTGGCCGCGGGCGCCGCGCACCATCGCGATCCGGCCGGTGCGCATCATCTCTTTGATGCCGTAGGGCCGGATCACTTCCAAAAAGTTCTCAACCTTCGACGGCGTGCCGGTCATCTCGATGATCAGCGTATTGCTGCCGACATCGACAATCTTGGCATCGAAAACACCGCACATCGAAACGATCTCGTGCCGGGTCGCCGCCGGCGCATGCAGCTTGACCATCGCCATCTCACGTTCGACCGTCGGATCAAAGGTAACATCGCTCACCTTGATCACTTCGATCAGCCGGTAGAGTTGCTTCGTCACCTGCTCGACATCCTCCGCCTCGACCACAAGGGTTAGCCGGCTGACGCCGGGTTGCTCGCTATGGCCAACCGCCAGACTCTCGATATTGTATCCGCGCCGCCGGACGAGTCCGGCCACGCGACTGAGCACGCCGGGCCGATCCTGCACCAGCGCGACGATTGTGTGTTTTTGCATGGTCGCTTCGCTCCATATGGTTCTGGCGAACCTACTGATATCAGAAAGGGGATCTGGTGGTTCATTTTTGCGGCTTCGCCGCAAAACGAACCACCATAATGTTCCTTCCTGGAACCTTACCTACGCCTCGGCTTCGCTGGTGATCATCTCGCCGATCGACTTGTTCTGCGGCACCATCGGGAAAACGTTGACTTCGCGCTCGACTCGGAAGTCGATCAGCACCGGTCCGTCGGTGGCGATGGCCTCGTCGATCGCAGCCTGCACATCGTTGCTATGCTCGACGGTGATTCCTTTCCAGCCGTAGGCTTCGGCCAGCATAGCGAAGTTCGGCCCACTGAGCGGCGTGCCGCTGTAGCGCTTCTGCTCGAACAACTCCTGCCACTGCCGCACCATGCCCAGGTAGCCGTTGTTGATGATCATCACCTTCACATTCTTGATGCCTTCCTGGATGATCGTCGCCATCTCCTGGTTGGTCATCTGGAAGCCACCATCACCACAGACCACCCAGACCAGTTTGTCGGGGTGGGCCACCGCCGCGCCAAGGGCCGCCGGCACCGAGAAGCCCATGGTTGCCGCGCCGCCCGAGGTAAGGTGGGTGCGCGGGCCGCCGTTCCAATCGATCAATTGGGCGGCCCACATCTGGTGCTGGCCCACGTCGCTGACAAGAATGTACCCGTCGTTCTGGCCGGCGAGAGTCTGGTTCAGTTTGTCGTAGACATCGTGCGGCGGCAAGAGCATATTCTCGGTGTTGGCCCGATTGACATACTGCTGCTTGCCCTGGTGCTTATCTTGCAGATCGCGGATATGCTCCATCCAGTCGGAGGCATTGCCGTGCAGCGCCGCCAACTCCTCCTGGCTCGGCATCTCGTCCAGCAGCGCCTGAAGCGTCAGGCGGGCATCGCCGACGATCGGCACCGTGACCTTGACATTCTTGCCGATCTCGGAAGGGTCGATATCGACATGGATCACCCTGGCGTTAGGGGCGAAGGTGCTGGCCTTGCCGGTCACGCGATCGTCGAAGCGACCGCCGATATTAAAGAGCACATCGCACTCCTGGATGGCGCGGTTGGCATGCACCCAACCGTGCATACCGGGCATACCCAGGCTAAGCGGGTGCTGCTCGGGGAAGGAGCCGATCCCGTGCAGAGTCGTAATCACCGGCACGCGCAGACGCTCGGCGAACTCGCGCAGTTCATTATGGGCGCCCGCCATGATCACGCCGTTGCCGGCGATGATGATCGGCTTCTTGGCATTGGCCAGCAGCTTCAGCGCCTCGCGCACCTGCTTGCGATTGGGATTATAGGTCGGCTTGTAGCCGGGCAGATCGAGCTTGATATTCCAGTTCGGCACAACGCTCTTCTGCATCGCATCCTTGGTGATATCGATCAGCACCGGGCCGGGCCGGCCGGTGATGGCGATATGAATCGCCTCCTTGAAGACATATGGCAGTTCCTCGGCCCGCTTCACCAGATAGTTGTGCTTGGTGATCGGCATCGTAATCCCGGTGATATCGGTCTCCTGAAAGGCATCCTTGCCAAGCACATGGCTGCCGACCTGACCACAGATCGCCAGGATTGGGTTCGAGTCCATCATCGCATCGGCGATCGGCGTAACGAGGTTGGTTACACCGGGGCCGGAGGTGCCGATACAAACACCGAGTTTGCCGGTGGCGCGGGCATAGCCCTGGGCGGCGTGGCCGGCGCCCTGCTCGTGGCGACAAAGCACATGGCGCAACTTCTCGCGGTACTCCCACATGGCGTAATAGAACGGCATAATCGCGCCGCCGGGGATGCCGAACATCACCTCGACGCCTTCGTTGATCAGCGCCTCACACATGATTTGCGCGCCGGTTCGGGAATCTGACATGAGATAACTCCTTAAATTGATGCCTGATGCTTGATACCTGAGAGGTGACGCGCTACCGCGCGGCTCGCCGCACGAGTTTCGGCTCACTTCCTCAAGCCATTTCCCCAGCATCGGCCTCATATATTGCCTGTGCTTCCTTAACCACGCGATTGCGTCGGTCACGCACCATTACATTCAGCAATCGTGTGATTTGCGTCAGTCGATCAATGCGGTCATTGCATGCTTCTTCGCCAAGCAGATGACGCGCCTTAAAGTACCAATCTCGCGCTTCGCGTGCCGAGCCATGAGCGTACTCATAAAAGCGGGCCTTTTCTTTATCGGACTCGCGACTATAGCCCTCCGCAACATTCGCACTGATCGAACCAAGTGCTCGATACAACTGATCCGCCAATGACACTGTGCGCCTGTCCTGTCCAAGTTTCGTAACATCGTGCCAGGCAATATCGGTTGCATAGAGCGCAAGTCGATACGCCTCAACACGCCAGAGCGCATCACTGCTGATTGATTGCGGCACCGATTGTTCCCACTCGGCGTAATCGATTACCAGTTGCGCCATCACATCCTCAACTCTCAGACCTCAACTCTCAGGCATCAGGCATCAAATATCACTCCAGGATCGCCCCATTACTTGCATTGGTAACCAGTCGGGTATAGCGAGCGAGCCAACCACGGGTGTACTTCGCTGTCGGAGCGCTCCATTGCGCGCGGCGAGTTTCCAACTCTTCGGCGCTCACCTCAACGTCGAGGGTTCGCGCCGCCAGGTTAATCACGATCATGTCGCCGTCGCGGATCAGGCCGATCGGCCCACCCTCAGCGGCTTCCGGGCTCACATGGCCGATCGACAGCCCGCGCGTGCCGCCCGAGAAGCGCCCATCGGTGATCAGGGCCGTGCTCGACGAAAGTTCGGGAATCCCCTTCACCATACTGGTCAGCGCCAGCATCTCGCGCATTCCCGGCCCGCCACGCGGCCCTTCGTAACGCACCACAATCACGTCGCCGGGCTTGATCTTGCCGTTGATCACGGCGTTGGTCGCATCCTCCTCACTATCGAAGACGCGGGCCGGGCCGCAGAAATCCATCTCGTGCTGATCGACTGCGCCGACCTTGATGATCGCGCCTTCGGGGGCCAGATTGCCGAATAGGGCGCTGAGTGCGCCACGGGGACTATGGGGGTTATCGATCGGGCGGATAACGCGTACAGACGCGCCAACTTGCGGCTCCTCGCGCCACTCGACATGGGCCAGGTTTTCGCCGATCGTCTTGCCGGTAACAGTGATCGCGTCGAGTTTGAGCGCGTCGGATTTCTTTGCCAGTTCCGCCAGAATCGCCGGCACGCCGCCCGCCGCATGCACATCCTGAATATGCCACTGCTGCGGGCCGTCCCAGGCCGGGCTGACTTTCGCCAGATGCGGGACGCGGTCGCTCACGTCGTTGAAACGCGACACCGGATACTCAAGGCCGGCCTCGCGGGCCAGGGCCAGCACATGCAGCACCGTATTAGTCGAGCCGCCCATCGCCACATCGAGCGCCATCGCATTGTCGATCGCGTCGGCGGTAACAACATCGCGGAAGCGAACACCCTGCTCAACCAGAGTAAGCATCTGGGCGGCGGCTTTGCGCGCGAGTTCGTGGCGTTCGGGGGAGATAGCGAGGATGGTTCCGTTGCCGGGGAGCGCGATCCCGAGGGCTTCGCAGAGGCAGTTCATCGAATTGGCGGTGAACATCCCCGAACAGGAGCCGCAGGTCGGGCAGGCCACCTGTTCGAGTTCCAGCAGTTGCGCATCCGACATTGCCCCGGCGGCGTACTTGCCGACCGCCTCAAACACTGTGACGAGGTCGGCTTTTTGGCCGCTGGAATCAACACCGGCGGCCATTGGACCGCCGGAGATGAAGATCGTCGGGATGTTCACCCGAGCGGCGCCCATCAGCATCCCCGGCACGATCTTGTCGCAATTCGGGATACAGATCATCCCATCGAAACAATGGGCCGCAGCCACGGTTTCGACGCTATCGGCGATTAACTCGCGTGACGGCAGCGAATAACGCATGCCCTCGTGGCCCATCACAATTCCGTCGTCCACGCCAATTGTATTGAATTCGAAGGGAACACCGCCGGCAGCACGCACCGCCTCTTTCACCACCCGCCCGAACTCCTGCAAGTGGGCGTGGCCGGGAATAATGTCGATATACGAATTACAGATTGCGATAAACGGCTTGCCGAAATCGGACTCATCCTTGATCTGGCCGGTAGCACGGAGCAGGCTACGGTGAGGAGCACGTTCAAAACCACGTTTGATCGTATCGGAGCGCATAGATCACCCTGTTTACGGCAACACGAAACCAGACAGTCCAGCCGGCGGCTGTCTGTAGAGCCGGACATTGCTCTTCAATTCCCTGGAAAAGAGACAACGATGTAGTGAACGAACCATTCGCGGCGCTGCCACGGCGTTGTGGCGTCATCGGCGCGAGGCTGTGCGCCGACGCTGCGCGTATCTTACCTACGCACGATCCGGCGCCGTGCCGGTACTGGAACCGGGACAAGTTGCGGTTGCGGCCCACGTAAACGAGCCAGGAGATCGGTGAGAATTTGGACGATCCGCCTCATCTTGGTTCCTCCCCGACTTCTCGACGATCAAAAAACCCCCTGCTTCTCAGCGGGAGGTTCAGTCTTGTTCAGGCTGCGGGGCTTCGACATCCCCTCCCAAGCGGCTATTGCTCCACCGTAATAAGGAGGAGTACGAGCGCGCTAAGCAGGAGGATATTTACAAAGCGAGAAGCCATGAGTTTGTGCATAGTTAATAATTCATTCAACCGAGGGCAGGATAGCACGGGCGACGGACTCTGTCAAGCCGCGATGGTACCATCGTAGTACTAATGCGAAATGCAAAATGCAAAATCCTGAAAATTGCCCATCGAGACACTGTATAGGCCCCGTATAATGAAAACACATCAACCGACACAGCCATTCCAATCTTTGTTGTAGAACCAGAATGCGAACATGCTGAATTCTGCATGCTGAATTCATGAACCATTCTCCCGCCAACCCGGCCGCAGCCGAGATTATCGAGTTGCGCCGCCAGATCGATGAAGCGCAGCGCCGCGCCGAGAGCCTGCGCCGCGTGATCGAGTTGATCAGCGGTGAACTTGAGTTGGGCACGCTGCTAACCCGGATTATCGAGAGTGCGGTGGAGATCACCGGCGGTGAGTACGGCTCGATCGGCCTGGTGGTCGAACATCGCGACGGCCCACGCACCCGGACTGCGGCAGTGGTGAATTTGCCCAGCATTACGATCGACTCGGAATTGGCGATCGATCAGGGCATGATGGGCCATATTTTGCGTGTGCAGCGGCCGGTTCGGGTCGATCGCTACGCCGACCTGCCCCAGATGACGATTCCGGGATTGGCGGAAAATGCCGTTGTCGGCATCCCGATCTGGTGGTCGCGCCGGCTGATCGGTGTGCTGAGTATCGGCGCCCGGCCGCCGGCCCGTTTCTCGGCCGAGGATGAGGAGACCTTGATCGCCCTGGCCCGCCATGCGGCGGTAGCGGTTGAGAATGCGCGGCTGTTCAAGGCCGAGCGGCGGCGTACGGAACGAATCGCGTTGATCAACCGCGTCGCCCGCCTGATCACCAGCAGTCTGAGCTTCGAGGAGTTGTTTCAGGCCGCAGTTGATACGATCCGGGCCAACTTCGGCTTCAGTTATCTCGGCGCCGGTATCATCGATCCCGACGATCCGGAATGGCTGCTGTTGCTCGCTCAATCGGGCCAGGAGCCCTTTCTTATCCCGGCCGGTTATCGCCATCCGCGCAACGAAGGCATTCTTGGCGCTACCCTGCGCGCCGGGCGGACGCTGCTGATTAACGATGTGCGCAATGATCCGCGCTACCTGGCGCTCTTAGGCGATCCCGCTGTCGTCGCCGAGTTGGTTGTCCCGATTATCGTCGGCAATCGGGTGATCGGCCTGATCAATATCGAAGCCCATCATCCGATCGATCAGGACGAAGTCGAGAGTATCGAGACACTGGCCGATCAGTTCGGCGCCGCCCTGAAAAATGCCCGTCTGTTCGGCGAAACGCAACGCGCCCTGGAAGCCACCCGGCTGCTTTTCGATGTCAGCCAGCGCCTCGGCACAGCGATGAGTGTCGTTGATGTGGTGCGCGCCTACCTGGAAGAGGTCGCCGCACGCGGACGCTACGTTTGTACCGTGGCGCTCTACGAACTTCAGGCGTCCGGACAACGCAAAAACGTGGTTGTTCAGGGGGTCTGGTCGCATGAACACGGCCTGCTGATGGAGCAAGTGCGGGTACCATATACCCGCGACGCCCTCGATGAACCGCTTGATGCCGGCGAGACCGTGACGATCCAGAATGTGCATAGCGATCCGCGCTGTTCCGCAGCATTGCGCGAAGTGCAAACCGCCGACGGGCGCCCGGCACTGGCGCTGATTCCGCTCCTGGCCAGCGGTCGCCGGATTGGCCTGGTGATTTTGAGCTATGTGCGGCCCCACGATTGGCCGCCGGCCGAGTTGCGGATCTACCAGACCACCGCTGCGCAATTGGCGAACGCCCTTGATAGCCGGATCCAACATAGCCTGCTGGCCGAGCGCTCACGACTGGTGGCGATTTTCGAGGAGCGGCGCCGGCTGGCGCGGGAACTGCACGACAGCGTGACCCAGTCGCTGTTCAGTATCAGCCTGCTCGCCCAGGTATTGCCCGATCTGTGGAAGATCGACCAGGCCGAGACAACCCGTTCGCTGGAGCAAGTTCGCGATCTGACCCGCGGCGCACTGGCGGAGATGCGTGAATTGTTGTATGAGTTACGGCCCGAAGACTCGGACGAGCAGGATGTCGCTCAGGCGTTGCGCGCCCGTAGCGGCGCATTTGAACGCCGCACCGGGGTGCGAGTGCATGTCGCAGCGCCGAAATCGCTGCGTTTGCCGACTGAGTTAGCCCAGGCACTGGTGCGAATTTGCCAGGAAGCCCTGACCAATATCGATCATCATGCCCGCGCCGATCGGGTCAATCTGGAGTTGCAGGTCGGCCCGCCGCTCAGCTTGATTATCAGCGACAATGGGCGCGGCTTCGATCCAAGTACACTCGTTAACGGCCGCCTGGGTCTGATCTCGATGCGCGAACGCGCCCAGGCGATCGGCGCAAGCTTGCAGATCGCTTCGGCGCCCGGCAAGGCACGGCAGTGCGGGTAGAATGGCGGGGCGAGGGCAGAGGGTACCGGGCAGAGGACACAAGCTAATCGTGTCGGGCCGTTACACTTGAAAGGGAAGATTCATGGCCGATGAACCGATTCGCGTCCTGATAGTCGATGATCACGCAATTGTGCGCCAGGGGCTTCAGACGGTTGTGCGGGTGCTCAAAGGGATGGAATGGGTCGGCGAGGCCCGCAACGGGAGCGAGGCGATCTCGGCCGTTGCCGAGCTCAAGCCCGACCTTGTGCTGATGGATCTGGTTATGCCTGATGTCGATGGCGTGCAGGCAATTGCCGCGATCAAACGCGATCATCCCGCCACCCGCGTGATTGCGCTGACAACATTTGCCGAGGCGGATCTGGTTCTGGGCGCCGTGCAATCGGGCGCCGACGGTTATTTGCTGAAGGATGTCGATATTGGTGATCTCGAACGCGCCATTCAGACTGTTATGGCCGGCAAGCCGTTTCTGCATCCCGAGGCGACGCGCCACTTACTTCAGGCCACCGCTCAACCAGTGGAGCCAGGCGATACCCTGACGGCCCGTGAGCGCGAGGTGCTGGTGGGATTGGCCCGCGGCCTGACAAATCGTCAGATCGCCGGCGAACTAAGTATCGCCGAGAAAACCGTCAGCGTGCATGTGAGCAACCTGCTCGCCAAACTCCACCTTACCTCACGCACTCAGGCGGCGCTCTATGCAACCCGTAGCGGCCTGTTCAACCCCGAGTAGCAGGCGCTCCGCTGCGGCATGTTGGGCCTGCGCCCATAAAAAGACTCCTACATTACAGGTAGTACGCTCACACCACGGCGCGGGGACTGTCCGCCTTTAGGCCGTCACAGGGCGATGTGCGCCGTAGACGTACGTACGCTTGAGCGTACTAGCGTATTCCCTTAGGGCCGGTTCACCTAATCCCCAATAGTCGAGCCGGTGTTGGCGTGCTACCCTGGCTCAATGAACCAGCAGGCAACTTCACCCTCAAACACCAATCTGCGCCGCGTCTTGATTGTCGATGACAATCCGCGTCTAAGCCGAATCATCGAACTACAGTTACGCCTTTCCGGCGTCTGGATGCTGGTCGGCGCCGCCTCCTATCCCGACGAAGCACGCATGCTCACGGCAAGCGAACAACCCGATGTCGTGCTGCTTGATCTGTGGTTGCATGGCGCCGATACGATCGACCTGATCGCGGAATTGAGCGACAGCGCTGTTCCGCCGGCAGTGGTGATCCTGACTGCGGAGCCCGACCCGATCTGGAGTGAACGGGCCCTGGCCGCCGGAGCCAGAGCGTACCTCAGCAAAATCGACGTACGCGATATCCCTGCGGCGCTGGCAAGTATCCTCCCCTATCGCACGATGCCTGATGCGTGATGCCTGAACGCGCTGCCGCGCGGCTCGCCAATCAGGGATGCGCTCCCGGATCAGGCTCAAGCGTTGTGCTCACCGCTATAATACAGAATGCAGCCTCGCTTTCGTGCATTCCAGTGCGGTAAAGCCGTGTTGCCGCTTAAACACGGCTGCGTCCAACTGCCCCGCGATCCCCTTACGCCAAAAAGTAAAATAGAGTATAATTCTTATATCCCCCCGATATTGGTTCGTCAACGATGACAGGCAAAGGAGCTAGGCATGAGCGATCGTGCGATCACGCCGACCGAACGGGTCTCCAACTGGTTGTCCACCTTTGGCGCTGCCCTGGAAACGGGCAACATTCAGGCTGCCGTAGCACAGTTCCAGGATGATTGCTACTGGCGCGATCTGGTCACCTTCACCTGGAATATCAAGACGGTGGAGGGCAAAACGGCGGTTGCCGAGATGCTCGACATGCAGCTTGATCATGTCAAGCCGACGAACTGGCGGATCGATGGTGAGGCCAATGAGGCCGCCGGCGTCACCGATGCCTGGATCACATTTGAGACCGGCGCGGCCCGTGGGAATGGCCACATTCGCATGAAGGGCGATCAGTGCTGGACATTGTTGACCGCCATAACCGAACTGAAGGGCTTTGAGGAGCCGCGCGGCCCGACGCGCCCGAAAGGTGTGGCGCACGGCGCATTCGCGGAACGCAAGAACTGGCTGGAGCGCAGGCAGCAGGAAGAGGCCGAACTTGGCTACAGCAAGCAGCCTTACGTCGTGATTATCGGCGGCGGCCAGGGTGGAATCGGCCTCGGCGCACGCCTGAAGCGGCTCGGCATCCCAACCATTATTGTCGAGAAAAACGAGCGCCCCGGCGATTCGTGGCGCAAACGCTACAAATCGCTCTGTTTACACGACCCGGTCTGGTATGATCACCTGCCCTACCTGCCCTTCCCCGATCACTGGCCGATCTTCTCGCCGAAAGACAAGATCGGCGATTGGCTGGAGATGTATACCAGGGTGATGGAGCTGAATTATTGGACATCGAGCGAGGCCAGGAGCGCGCGCTACAACGACATCAGCGAGGAATGGGAGATCGTAGTTGATCGGGCCGGCGAAGAGGTGATTCTGCGGCCGAAGCAACTGGTGCTGTCAACCGGTATGTCGGGCGTGCCGAATATGCCGAACTTCCCCGGCATGGACACCTTCAAGGGCGAGCAGTTCCATTCCAGCAAGTTCCCCGGCGGCGATGCGTATGCCGGCAAGCGCGCAGTGGTGATCGGCTCGAACAACTCGGCCCACGACATTTGCGCCGATCTGTGGGAACACGGCGCCGATGTAACAATGCTGCAGCGCAGTTCGACCCATATCGCCCGTTCGGAGAGCCTGATGGACCTGGCGTTGGGCGGCCTGTATTCGGAGCAAGCCCTGGCCAACGGCATCACCACCGACAAGGCCGACATGATCTTTGCCTCGATCCCCTACAAGATCATGCACGATTCCAGATCCCGGTGTATGAAGAGATGGCGAAGCGCGATGCCGAGTTTTACCGGCAACTTGAAGCCGCCGGGTTCTGGCTTGATTGGGGCGACGACGGCTCGGGCCTGTTTATGAAGTATCTACGTCGCGGCTCCGGCTATTACATCGATGTCGGCGCATCGCAGTTGATCATCGACGGCAAGATCAAGCTGAAAAGCCGGGTACAGGTCGAGCGGATCAGCGAGAACGGCGTTGTACTCGCGGACGGCACGGAACTGCCGGCCGACCTGATCGTCTACGCGACCGGCTACGGCTCGATGAACGGCTGGGCGGCGAAGCTGATCTCGCAAGAAGTGGCCGACAAGGTCGGCAAATGCTGGGGCCTCGGCTCGAACACCACCAAAGATCCCGGCCCGTGGGAGGGCGAACAGCGCAATATGTGGAAGCCGACGAAGCAAGATTCGTTGTGGTTCCACGGCGGCAACCTGCACCAGTCGCGCCACTACTCGCTCTACCTGGCGCTGCAACTCAAGGCCCGCATGGAAGGGCTTGAGACGCCGGTATATGGCATGGGCGAGGTGCATCATACGGCATAGCCGTACGACGCACCGAAGTTAAGGACGGCTGTGGTCGTATGCACGACGCATACACGACCACAGCCGTCTTATGTTTTTTGCGCCACGCGGCTAATCCTCAGTTCGTAAAGCTCCCCTAGCCGTTGCTGGGTTTTATCTTCAAGCTCAGCCTCCGGCCATATACTGAATCCGGGTAGGTTTGTTGGTGTGGATGGTTGCCGACTTCGCCGACAACCATCCACACCAACGGTTATGAAGGAGGTACGCCATGTTTCAGCATATCCTGGTGCCCCTGGACGGCTCGGCGTTGAGCGAACAGGCGTTGCTGCCGGCTGCGCGATTGGCTCGCGCCTCCAGGGCACAACTGACGCTGGTTCATGTCCATGATGCCGCCTCGCCCGATCCGATCCTGGTTGAGGATCTGCCGGTGATCGACGCGGATATGCATTCGCTGGCGGCGCAACATCAACGCACCTACCTGGAGCGAATCGCCGCCGGCTTGCGATCCGATGAACTGCGCATCGCAACCGAAAGGCTGGAAGGGCCAATAGCGCCGACACTCCGCAACTATGCCCACGAGCGGCATGTCGATCTGATCGTGCTGACGAGCCATGGGCGCAGTGGGTTTGCGCGCTTCTGGCTGGGCAGTGTCGCCGAACGGGTGATCCGCTGCGCGGGCGTGCCGGTGCTGATGTTGCGCCCCGACAGCCGGATCGCTCCGTTCCGCACCATTCTCGCCCCGCTCGATGGCTCCGAATGTGCAGCCGCGATCTTGCCGGCGGTCAAGGCCGTTGCCGCTGCGGATCATGCATCCGTTACCCTGCTTCACATTCATGAGCAACAGGGTGAACCCTTCGATCTGAACCCAATCGCGCAGGATCTACGCTACAGCGGCTTGCAGGTCGATCTGCGAATCGAGCAGCAGAGCGAAACGGTACCGGCGATTCTTGCCGCCGCTACCGACGGCAACGCCGACCTGCTGGCATTCGCCGTCACCGGCGCACAACGCAGCGACGCCGGAACCTTAGGCCATATTGCCGATAAACTCCTGCGTGGCGCCACAATGCCGGTTCTGGTGATGTAAGCGCAGTGCGCGCCCTGGCGTGGGTCGTGTGGGCAAACCTTCACACGGCTCACGTCTTGCACCTGGTTTTGACAGCCAACAGCGGCTATGTTATGTTGCGGGGGAATGGATGCGTTGGTATGGCTCTGTCGTAGCGGAAGGTGCGAAGTTGCTGACTGATATTTATTTGATCCGACACGGCCAACCGGCCTACGATCCCAACATCCCCTACAACACCCTACCCGGCCCCGAGCTGGCCGATCGCGGGCGGGACGAAGCGCGTCAGGCGGCGGCATTTCTTGCCGACAAAGGCATTGAGCATCTGTTCGTCTCGCCATTCGCCCGCACCACCCAAACGGCCGAGGAGATCGTCGCAATTCTGAACCTGCCCTTCACATCTACGTCGCTGGTGCAGGAACATGGCCCAAAAGAAAATTTCGACACGGTGCGCGAACGAATCCGCGAACTGTTCGCCGGCGCCAATGATTCGGCTCACGGCCGGATCGGGATTGTGTCGCACGGCTCGCCGATCCGCGCCTTTCTGATGGAACTGAGCAACGAGAAGATCGACCTGCGCAACCATGTATACGCGGGCGGCAACCCCGCCCCAACCTGTGGAATCTGGCATGTCGCCATGCTCGACCCAATCACCCGGCGTTTTGAGTTGGTTTTCAAACCGCGCGCCGAAGTCTGACTTCGCGCGTCGCCAGGGTACGCTCATGGACGAATTGCCGCCGATCCCCGCTGGTCTGATTGCCGTGCTTCACAACGCCCGCCATGTGGCGGTGCTTACCGGCGCCGGCATCTCCGCTGAGAGCGGAATCCCGACCTTTCGCGATGCCCAAACCGGTCTCTGGGCAAAGTTCAACCCTGAGGATCTGGCAACTCCTGATGCGTTCCGGCGCAACCCCGACCTCGTCTGGCAGTGGTATCAGTCGCGGCGGGCCGGGGTATTGAGCGCCAAACCAAATCCGGCCCATCTGGCCCTGGCCGAATTGGAACAACGGGTGTCGCAGTTTACTTTGATCACCCAGAACATCGATCCACTCCATCGCCGGGCCGGTAATAGCAATCTGATCGAACTTCACGGCCAGATCGATCGGTTGCGCTGCAGCGGCCCGCTTCCGCACTACAGCGCCTGGCCCGCCACCGAAACCGATTCACCGCCGCTCTGCCCCGAATGCGGCGCCCTGCTGCGTCCCGATGTCGTCTGGTTTGGCGAAATGTTGTCACGCGAGTTGCTGGCCAAGGCCTGGGCGGCTGCCTCAAGCGCCGATCTGTTCTTTTCGATCGGCACGTCCGGGGTGGTTGAACCGGCCGCCTCACTCCCGCGCGTCGCACTACAGGCCAGTGCTACCATTGTCGTGATCAATCTGGATGTCGAAAATAGCGCCGAACCGCCGCTCTATACCCTTCACAGCC
>JAAUQO010000144.1 GCA_012032775.1 Oscillochloris sp.
CGCCCGAGAGCATGGACCAAGCAGATGGCGGCGCAACCGTTTCGTTCGAATCCTCCGCTGACGCTCAATGTACGAGGAGGCATGCTGCTTTGCTGTAAAAGTGCCAGAAGACTTAATTTACGGACTAGTAAGATTGTCGCTGCCGGTAAATGAGAATGACGCATTGGCGCTGTTGCTTGGATTGGGCGGATTGGCGGTGATCGTCGTATCAGGCGGAGTGGAATCGGGAATCAGTTCGAACGCGCCGATATCGCAGAATGGGCCTTGTGGCCGGGCTGTACCGCGCTGATCGGCGGCCGGACAGCCGACGTTGCTGCCCGCATTGATCGCCGGGCTGCCGCTGAGCAAAGCATGGGTAAGGGTCGTGCCGCCGTTATTCGCCAGCGGGCCGATCTGCGGAGTCACGCCGACGAGATTTCCGTTCACGCCGTTGCTAATCCCGCCTAATCCGGCGCCGTTACCGACCAGGTTATTGTTGCCGCTTACTGTACCATTGATATCCGGGGCGACTGCCGCGTTGTTGAGCGCAACCAGGGTGTTGCGTAAGCTGACGGTACCGCTGCTACGGAAAATACCGCCGCCGTTGCTGTTCGCAGTGTTATTAGCAATTGTGACATTGGTCAGGTTAATAACACCGCCGGTGGGTGATATTGCATAGATCCCGCCACCGTTTGACTGCACCGTATTGCCTGAAATGGTCACATTGGTCAGGTTGATTGTGCCGTCGTTGCCGGTGCTGCCGATGCCGCCGCCAAAACCACCTTCAGTAGCAACAATGGTGGCGCTATTGCCGCTGATCTCGCTGTTGGTAATGGTAGCGGTAACGCCGGCGCTGACATTGACGTGTATGCCGCCGCCCTCGCCGGTAACGCTGTTGTTCAATACGCTGATGCGGTTTGCCGTCAGGCTATTGCCGACAAACAAACCGCCGCCATCCACTTTTGAGGGAGCGATCGACTGATTGTTGCTGATCTCGCTGTCGGTGATGGTGAGCGGCCCCTGGGCTTCGATCCCGGCTCGGGCCTGAGCGAAATTATTTCGTACCCGCACATTCGTTACTGTCGCGGTGACATCGGTGAACAAGTAGATGCCGCCGCCGCTTGAAATGTCGGCGGTACGGACATCGCCGTTCTGGACAGTGAGATTACTCAGGTTGAAGGTGATCGGCCCGCTCGGAAAGACATCAAATACCCGGTCGAGCCCACCGCCGTCAATAATCGTCTGATCGATCCCATTGCCGGTAATGACGAGCGAGTCGGAGATATCAAGATCACCCGATGCGTTCACATCATCATTCGCCGCTCCAGTGATCGTGAACGTACCATTACAGTGAATGTAATCGTGTCGGTGCCGGAACCGGCTGAACACCCGCCATATGCACTGTTGATGTTGGCGGCGGTGATCGCCTCGCGTAAGGAACAGGCACCGCCGGTACCGTTTTCATCAGCAGTTGTGTTGACAACGATCGAGGCTGCGAACACCGGCGTACTTGCCGGCGGAAACAGGATAAGTGCCAGGATCACGATCAATGATAAGCGTAACAGCAATGATCCGACACGATGCCGCACAACATTGGGGCGGTTTCCGGTTGCATCCGGCAAAGACATAACGATCTCCTCAGGTATGAGTTGGTTGAGTTACGATTGGTGTGACGGTAGATTGAAAAGCTCACCAACCCAGTCATTGACAACACCGTCAACGACAAGATGAATGCGGTCGGTTGTTCCGCGATTGGCGACGCTGTGCGGGAGATTAAAGTCGAGATACCAACATTCGCCGGGCAGCATCACAATTTGCTCGCCTGCCAGCCTGAATTCCACATCGGGATTGGTGTAAATCGGAATATGGAGGCGAATCTCGCCGTCTTCAAATCCTAAGTTGTAATCTTTATGTTCACGAATGCTTGAGTCGGGCGTAAGGCGCAGCAAACGTACCGCCAGATGCGGGAAAGGCAACCTCGCCAAGACGTGCTGAAAGGCCGGGCAATGAGCAAGCAAGGGGGTATCGGCGTAGGGTGTCTGCGCAACCGGATCGGGGTAGAGCCGGTTCGGTTCGCCGCCGACCGAGCGCAACGGGATGCCGCTCCAGTCGCCCTTGTAATACGGCGTATTGAAGTGCGCCACCCAACCATTGCCGGTGATGGCGTCAAGATCGCGTTGCAGCGCAACAGGATCAAAATTGATTGGTAAACGAAAAGCAGGGTGCATAGCGGGCTCTTTAAAAAGTATTGCTGTGTATGGGCGACTTCGCCGCCAACACACAGCAACCCAAGGCGATCGTTAGTTGCGCGACGGGTAAATACCCTCCAAGGCGATCACGAAGTTCATCCCCAGGTAAGGCTGCATGATGTTGAACGGCTGGCTGCCCCCGGCCTGATTCACCGTTACGCCAACCATTCCGGCGGCCATGGTTGTGTTCCCGCCGGCAGTAGAGTACTGATTGTCACGGGCACTGGAGCCGGCCGGCAAGGCATTGGCCGGGCCACTTGTGTTACCTGTGCCGGACACTGCATTCACCGTGGCGGTTGCAGTGTGGGCATGTATCGGCATGTTGTTGATCGTCAGCGTGGTGCTCATCGCACCGCTCATCTCGCCCAGTACAACATTCGAAAGCCCCGGCCCCTGTCCGGTGCCGACCGGTACCCGACCGCGTAGATCCGGCAATGCGAAGGTTGTCTGCCCGTTTCCGCCGTAGGTGGTGCCAAGGAGTGAGAACAACGCTGTGTTCGAGCTGATTGCGAGCAGTTGTCCCTGGCAAAATGCGTAGCCACGCGGTGCGAAATTCCCGGCGAACATGTAGATTTCGGCCAACAATGGTTCAGCAGGCATGTGTTCCTCCTATTAAAAAAGGTTTACGCCACCAGATATGCGTTCTGCCAGCCGCTGCGCACGCCCGTTGGCGCGGCAAGCGGATTGGCAGCAAGCGCCGTGAGATCAGCGATAATCGTGTTGATTGGACTTTCGAAGCTGTTGCGCTCTTCGCGCAGGTAGATCGGCGTTTCAAATTCCAGATGTTCGTGATTAAACCGATGGGTTCCACGTACCCCGCGCACAGTTGTGTTTGTCAGCGCAACGGCGAGATCTGCTTTGCGTGCCGAACCGGCGGCACTGGCAATCAACAGGCCGGTGTCGTAGCCGAGGGCGGCAATAGCGCCGGGCATGGAAAGTTGCGGTGTCAGTTCCGGCGACCAACTATGGGCGCTGAGCATGCCGGGGATGGTCGCACGCTCGTCGGCATGCCATGCTTCATCGGCAAAGAAGGGGCTGACAAGCAGCGGAATTCGGTTGCTCGGGCCAAGATTGTGATACATGCGGGCAAACTCAGCTGCGCGCCGGCCATTCGCGGCGGCGAAGATCACATCCGGCTTTGTCGCCATAACTACTGCCGCTAGATCCGGCGATCCGCCGGTCGGGTGATCGGTGACGATGAGTTCGGGTTCTGTTCCGCCTGCCTGTTTAAAGCCGCTGCTAAACGCATAGATTGTGTCGTACCCGCTGTCGTAGAAGGAGGTGGCGATCAAGGCGCGCCGACCAACATGTGCCGCCGCCCATTGCCCCAATGCCCAGGCCGCCCGCCAGTGGCCGAGCGAGTTGCGTAGAATAAATGGACTTGTATGGCGCCTACGCGGCATAATCGCACCTACATCGCTGATGATCAGCGGTGTCCGGTGTGCTTCCAAGTGCGGCGTAAGTTGGCGCACAAGATCAAAACTCATCGCGCCGACAATTAGATTGACGCCTGTTTCCAGTAATGCTTCCGCCGCCTTCAGCGCATTGTGTTGCCGGTAGCCGTATTGCCGCACATCCAGCGACCATGCGGGCGCGGTCGGCTGCGCTAGTCCTTGCTGAAGACCACTTACAAGCGAGGGGCCGAATGTAGGCGCCATTGCTGATTCGGGTACGATCACTCCGATCCGCATGGATTGTTGCGGCGTTTCGATCCAGGCCGCTCGTGTCGTTGCCGGTAGTAATGCTTGCCCGGCAACAACACCTGCGGTTGTTCCCATGAGACGTAAAAAGGCACGCCGATTAATACGATTGCGATTGTGCGATCCCATCAAAACTCCCTCACAATAGATGTAGGCAAAAATGTGGTGTTTATGCGGTGGAAATGTTGGGCGGGGATCGTCAGGTGCTACCGGTAAATGCTGTGTCTGAGTCGCTGCTCTTCGAGCTGCGCGTATGGCTGCTGGGCGAATTCGGCGGCGAGTTGGTGTTGTGCGGGTGATGCGGCGTGCCGCTTTCCTGCACTATCCGGTGCGAAGGGATGCCCGGGATGCTTGGCGTGATATTGCAGCTCTAATTCCATTAGTTCGCGTATCTCTGCGGTGGGATGCACCGCGAACAGCGGCAGAATATCGCGCCAGATCGTATCTGGGTAGTCGCGGTAGTTGATCGGCTTGCCGCCGAACTGATCGACATAGTGCGCCGCCGAGCGACAAAAATTCCCGATCACCTGTGCACAGAATCGATCCAGATCGAACGGCACTTGCGCGGCACTCGCTTCCAGACCAAGCCGCTCCGGCGCGATCTGGCCGGGCGCCATTTGCATGCCGCGCAGTCGCTGATGCGAGACAATCACCTCAATCGGCTCACGGTACACAAAGATCCAGGGAACTTCAGGGAAAACCTGCCGAATCAAGGGGAGATCATGGATGTGCCAGCTATCGAATTTCAGGAACATGCGCCGCTCATGGCCGCTGCGTGGTTGGCCGATCGCCGTGATCATCGCATGGAGCCACTGGGCGCGGATGTCGTCGTGAATGCTTCGCCGCCCGGTATCAAGAACTTCATCGATCGGCGGCGCTTCCGCAATCACGAGATTGGTCGGATCGGCGGCCAGTACGCGCGTAATCAGGGTTGAGCCGCAGCGCGACATATGGAAAATCATACCGCTCAGCGGAAGCATTGGCCGCGCCTGGGCCAGGCTGAGTAGTTCGCTGATGCCGGTGCGCCGCAGTTGATGATTGAGCGGATTTTGGAGATGGGCGCGAATCGTCTGGTCGAAAAACGGCTCCTGGAATCCGCGCTCTCCCAGGTAACACCAGTCGAGGTTTGGCTCATTCCCGTACCATGTCATGCGGATGGGAAGCCAGCCCTATAACAGGCTCAAATCAAACATCAAGGGTACTCTCGCTATACATTCCACGCTGGATGTGTTGGAGTGGATTGAAGATATACGTTAAGCATTAGTATCATAGACCGGGGTTACTGATCCATAACCAACGCGCCTCGCTGCCGGTCGCGGCAGCGCATTGTGGCGCCAATTTGAAAATTGCGCCCACTTCGGCCCGAATCTTTGAACAAGTCGGTCGTATTTTGCGCTATAGTATGCACAGCGTTAGTACACACGCCTCGCGAGTCGAATCGGCGTACGCAACTAACAGTGGATAAGATGCTGACAGGCCGGCGACGTGGTTCCGGTTGCTGTCGGACGGCGGTACGCAGCGCCAGGAGGATGATCGACCATGAGCGGCACCGACCAGTTCCGGGGACTGACCTACATGAACAAGATCGGACACCTTTTCTATGTGTCGCTGGAAGAGGTGATGGGTGCAAATGGTGTGAAGGCGCTCTTGCGACTGGCCGATCTGCCGGATTATCTGGAATCGTATCCGCCGAGCGATTTCAAGCGCGAATTTCCGTTTGAGGCCCAGGCCGCGACATCGCAGGCGCTCCATACGATGTACGGCCCGCGTGGTGCCCGTGGGCTTGAGATGCGCGCCGGCCGGGTGGCCTTCAACCTGGGCCTGCGTGAGTTCGGCCCGCTGCTGAGTGTCTCCGACCTGGCGATGAAGTTGATGCCGCCGTCGATGAAGCTGAAGATTATTCTGAACGCGGTTACTCAGGTCTTCGGCCGTTTCACCGACTTGAATCCCCATATCCGCGAGGAGAAGACCCAGTTCATCTATCATATTACGCAGTGCTCGAATTGCATCAACCGTGAGCCGCAACCGCATTTCTTCCTTGCCCGCGGCATCCTTGAAGAGTCGGCGGCCTGGGCGAGCGGCGGCAAGCGCTTCACCGTCGAGCAATGCTCGTGTATGGGCCAGGGCGCCGAGACGTGCGCGTTCAATATCGGCAAAGAACCGGTTGCGACCGAGTAGATAGATGGTGCTGCGGCTCCGGCGGCTATACCACCGGAGCCGCAGCATGCATTAGTGCAGTTTCGGCAGAACGTGTTCGCCGTAGGCTTTGATCCACGCCTCCTGGTTGCGCCCGACGTTGTGAACATAGATTGTATCGAAGCCGAGATCGAGAAAGCCCTGTAAATGGGCCCGATGGGCTTCGAGATCCGGTGTGATTAACACCCGGCCCTTGAAATTCTCCGGCCGTACCAGTTTCGCCATCGCCGCAAAATCCTCCGGCGAACGAATATCCTGCTTCGGGAAGTTCATCCCGCCGTTCGGCCACTCGGTCATGGCGTTCTGCATGGCCTCCTCTTCCGTCGCGGCCCATGAGACGTGCAACTGCAACAGTTTCGGCATGGTGTCGGGATCTTTGCCCGCCTCGCGTGCGCCGGCGGCGAAATTATCCAGAATGCCGCGTAGCTTCTCGTGGCTCGCGCCGGGGGTGATCAGTCCGTCGCAGGTGCGACCGGCCCACTTGAGTGTCTGTGGCCCGGTTGCCGCAATATAAACCGGCACCGGTTGCTCGGGCAATGTCCAGAGCTTGACTTTGTTCATCTGGTAGTATTGGCCGCGAAAACGGTTGGCCTTGCCGCTGAGCAGTTTCTGGATGATTTCGGTCGCCTCTTGCAGCATTTCGAAGCGCACCAACGGCTCCGGCCATTCGCCGCCGACGACATTTTCGTTCAGCAGTTCGCCGCTGCCGAGGCCCAGCCAGAAGCGGCCGGGAAACATAGCGCCGAGGGTGGCGGCTGCATGGGCGATCACCGAGGGGTGGGTGCGAAACGACGGGCATGTGACGCCGGGGCCGAAATTGCCCTTCGTCGCCATGCCCACAGCACCCATCCACGAATAGGCATAGGCATTGTGGCCCTGGGCCGGCACCCAGGGTTGAAAATGGTCGGCGGCCATAACACCCTCGAAACCGTGCTCTTCGGCGAGACGGCAATGGGCCAGCAAATCATTCGGGTGAAATTGCTCCAGCGCAGCGGAAAGACCGATCGTTGCCATGAGATCTCCTCGTACAGATAGCGTTACACCAATCGCCGCCCTGCCGATAAGGGTATGAACAGGGTTGCGCTGGCGGGAAGTGTCGGGCCTGATTCTCGTGCTAGAACGTCGGTAGAGTATTTGTGTTGTGATGCGGCGCAGCTTCGCTGCGCCGCATCACAACCCAGAATCCTTACGGGCCGGCGGCCCGAAACGCCCACAAATCCGATTACGCTACCGACGTTCTAAGCGCGGGCGTGGTGGACAAAACTATTGTAGCATGATGTGTAGTGCCGGTAGAACTATGATGAGTTGCGTATGCGCCGCGACATCTTCTTGATTATTGGAATGACAATGCTGATCGGTCTGATTCTGATCGGCTTCGGCACGTTATTGCTTGCGCCGGCGTGCCGCCCGGCTTGCTGCCGCCCGGCGCCACGCTGATCAAGGTCGAACGGCGTGGCCCTGGACGGCTTGCGGCAACGGTGGTGCTTGCCGAGCGCCAACCGGCCAACCATGTGCATCAACATTTTAGTGCCGCCGGCTGGCGTTTACGGCGCGTCAATGTCTTGCCGGATGAAAGCGATCAGACCTATATTCGGCGCAGCCTGCGCGGCTATCTTTTTGAATCGACATTGGTGCGCCGCGACGAAGACAACCGGCGCCAGGTGACACTTTTTTACCAGCGTTGTGTTCGCCGGCTGAGTTGCGGCTGGCGCTGATCAATAGGATCTAGTACGCTCAAGCGTACGTACGTCTCCGGCGCACATCGCACGGTGACGGCCTCAAGGCCGTTACAAACCCGCGACGGACGGAGGCCGACCGGTACTAGTCGTTAGCAGGCGACGGCCTGATAGTGATCGAGGCTGGCCGCATCATCGACATCGAGGGCCAGTGTGGGCGAGCGATACACTTCGACGATCAATTCGTTCCAGGCAGCCAATGCGCGGTGGCGCGCAAAACTCGCCTGGCCGAACTGAAACGGCAATGCCGCCGACAACCAGAGCCCAAGCGCATTGGTGCCGCTTTCTGCCGCGTCCGGTGCGATCACAATATCGGCACCGCCGATCAGCGCCGAGCGTAAGCCGCGCACATCGTCGCAATGCACCAGCGGGACATCGGCTGGTAAAATCAGCATTGCATCGGCCTGGGCAGCGCGAATGGTCTTGCGTGCCTGATCAAGGGCCGGATTCAGACCACCGCCGGTTTCGCGGATTGGGCGCGCCCCCATGTTTGCCGCCACCGCCAACACTTCGACATCGCGGCTCACAACCCAGACTGCCGCCAGTTCACGATCAACGCCGCTACATGCCGTCAGCGTTGTCAGCACCCGGCCGAGCATCAGTCGCATCAGCGAACGGCGCGAGTCGGGGCTGAGGGTACCCGCCAACCGGCTCTTGGCGCTGGCCAGATCTTTGACTGGAACGACTGCGTGAAGGCGCATCGATTGCGTATTGCTGTGCAAATTCGGGCTCCGCAGATCCATCGATCAGCCGTTATGGCTGCGCGCGAGTTCAAGTGCGGTTCGCGCCAGCGCCGCTTTCTCGGCCGGGCCGCGCATGATTGTGTCGGTGACGGCAACCTGGATACCGAGTTCGCCGATCGGCGCGGCGAGATCGGCGTCAACCTGATCGATCACGATTCCGTCCAGAACATCGCTGTAGGCGCGAGCTACACCCAGGGCGCTCGGCTCGATCCCAACTGCGCGCATCAGCGGCACCGCCGGCCCTTTAATCGCTGCGCCGCCCACAATCGGCGAAACCGCGACGACCCGCGCCGGCGATTCGCGCAGCGCCTTGCGTATGCCCGCCAGGGCCAGAATCGGCCCGACACTGACCACCGGGTTACTCGGCGCAATCAGGATCGCCTCGGCGCTTGCGATCGCCTCCAACCAACCCCGGCGCCGTTCGGCTGAACCGGCGGCGTGTAAACGCACATCGAGTACTGTGTCGGCGGCGCGCCGCTGCACAAAATACTCTTCGAAGTGCATCTCGCCGGCGTTGGTGACAATATGTGTCGGCGCCGGATCGTCGCTCATCGGCACAATGCGAATCGGGCAGCCGAGCGCTTTGCGGAATGACTCGGCGACGGTGCTGAGGGTGGCGCCGCCGCGTAATAATGCCGTGCGCCTGATATGCAGAGCTAGATCGCGATCACCGAGCTTGAACCAGGTTGGCCCGCCGAGTTTGCCAAGCCATTCCATACAGGCATCGCTGTCGCCGGTGATCCCCCAGCCCTGCACCTGGTCGATCAACCCGGCCAATGTACAGGTTACAATGTCGCAATCGGGCGAGATCCACAGGCCATGAAGTTCGAAATCATCGCCGGTGTTGACCACGCCGGTAATGGTTTCAACCGGCGCCACCTGTACCAGCCCCTCCAGAAATCGTGCCGCACCGACTCCGCCCGCTAGTGTGAGGATCATGCTTGTCGCTCATGTTTTTGTCTGGCTTGACGGGTTCGCCGCCAGAGCCAGGCAAAGGATACTTATTTCTCCGCGTCGGGATCAATGCCAAGGGCGCGTAAGCGCGCCGCTAGTCGCTCGGCTCGTTCGCGCTCTTGGTCACGCTGATTGGCTAACTCGACATAACTCAAAAAGTGTGTGCCGTCTGGTCGTGTTAGCACCAGTTCGCCGGCTTCCAGGTCGAAGCGCACGCCAAGCCGCGGGCTAACCCATCCGGATATCGTCTCGATCACGCGCAGATTGCCGTTGTGGCGCTGCCAGCCGGTCAGTTCGCCGCCATCGAGATCGTAGAGGTAATACTCTTCCACGCCGTAGTCGTCGTAGAACTCCAGCTTGCGGAACATCTCGGCGACGGTGTTCTTGGGCGAAAGCACCTCAAAAACGACTTGCGGCCCGATCCCGTCTTCTTTCCATTGTAAATAGGCCCGCCGATCGCCCTTCGGCCGCCCGAACACCACCAGTGCGTCGGGGGCGCGCCTGAGGGCCGGCCGGCCCTCGACCGGATACCAGAGCAGATCACCGGCGACAAAGACGTTTGGATCGGACTGGAAAAGCGCATCCAGTCCGCCCTGGATCGTCACGATCCAGCGGAATTGTTTGGTGTTGTCGGCCATTGGTTGCCCATCGCTGCTGGGATATTCCAGCTCTTCGGCGGGCAGCCGGCGTGTTTCAATCGCCATCGGGCACCTCCCGGTTTCCTCGGCCTGTTGCCATGCTACCACAAGACCCGCGAATCTCTATACGCACAAATGTACTACACGGTAGCGGGTTTGTCAAGCGGTCGCTACAGCCAGGCCGTCACAAGTTCATCAAGTGGCCGCCGCAGGCGCCGGCGCGGATCCTGGGCGGCGTAGCCGATCGGGATGAGGGCGTGGGGTTGCAGCGTTGGCGGGAGATCCAGCGCGGCGCGGACGGTTGCCTGGCAGAAGAGCGGCGCGCACATCCAGCCGCCGTCGAGGCCGAGTGCATAGGCGGCGAGCAGCATGTTCTGCACGGCGCATCCAAGGCTCTGGATAGCCATGATCGTTTCGGCCTGTTGGCGTTCGTCGTCGGGATAGCTATCGAGATCTTCCAGGTAAAGGCATGGCACGATCACACAGGGTGCGCCGGTGATCCGTTCGTGCGACTTGCGAAAGCGCACTTCGATCGTCGCTTCGGCTTGCCCGTCGAGTGCCAGTTGGCGCCGCCATTCGGCGCCCATGGCTTCAGATAGGCGTAAACGCATTGTGGCCGACTGCACCACCACGAAACGCCAGGGTTGCCGGCCATGGGGTGAGGGCGCCCAGCGCGCCGCTTCCAGAATAGTTTCGATCTGTTCGCGCGCCGGCGGATCGCTCCGAAATGCCCGTACACTGCGCCGGCCGCGAACAATTTCCATGAATTCCATACAGCTCACTTTTACTGTGTCACAGCACTAACGAAAGAGGTCGAATTTCGGGTCGCGCAGCAAACGCGCCGCCGTAGCGGTTTCGCTGGGCTGATAGGCATAGCCGCGAATGATTGCGACCGGCACTTTGTCGATCTTGCCCATCACCAGTTCGGCGGCGGCGGCCAATTCGTCGGCGACGGCGATCAGCGATGCGTGCATAGTGTAGCCGTAAGGGTCGTCTACGCCGGCATAATCCTGCAACGGCTCGATTCCGGCCACGCCGATCGCCACATTTACCTGGCCCTCGCGCCAGGGCCGTCCGAACGTATCGGAGATGATCACCGCCGGGGCGATCCCCGTGTGCGCGTGGATCCCGGTTCGCAAACGGGCGGCGCTGCCGTCGGGATCTTCCGGCAGCAGGCAGAGCATGCCTTCGCCGGCGACATTCGACTCATCGACTCCACTATTGGCGCAGATAAAGCCGTGATGGGTTTCGGTGATCAGAACGCCGTTCGCCATCCGCACGATGCGCTTACTCTCGCGCAGCACCACTTCTTGATGTTGAGCATCTTTGCGCCCGGTCACAGCGATCTGTCGGGCGAAGGCCGAGGGTTCGACAGTTTGCGGATCGACCAGCCGGCCCTCGGCTTTGGAAACGATTTTCTGTGTGACAACCAGAATATCGCCCGATTCAAGCCCTTGTCCTTGCTCGCGCAGTGCGCTGAGCAATACTTCCGTCAGATCATCGCCGGGATAAACCTCGGCGATGCCGCGAACCGCTAGTATTCGAAGTTCACTTTGCATAAGATGATCGCGTTGCGGTAACAGTAACTTGCTACAGTCAAACCAGACGACGACGCAGCATAGGAGACGACAGCACATGTTGCCGACAACGATCGACCAGGTGATCGACCGGCTCGACGGGATTATCGACACCGCCCGCAGCAAACGTACGCGCGACGGCTTCTTTGCGGCGTTGTACCGCACAGTCACCTGTACTGTCAAGGATGGCATCGCTGCCGGACAATTCGACGACGGCGAACGGATGGCGCGACTCGATGTCGTCTTCGCCAATCGCTATCTTGAAGCCTGGGATCATTATCGGCGCGGCAATCGGCCAACTTCGGCCTGGCAGTATTCGTTTGAAGTGGCCGATCGCCAACAGGCGCTGGTGTTGCAGCACCTCCTCTTGGGCATGAATGCCCATATCAACCTGGATCTTGGTATTGCGGCGGCGGCGGTTGCTCCCGGCGCACGCTTTCCGGGATTGGAACGCGATTTTGTCAGCATCAACCGCATTTTGCAGGAACTGCTCGACGGCGTTCAAGATGCGATCGGCGATGTCTCGCCGGTGTTCGGTGTCCTCGACCGGCTCGGTCTCTGGTTCGACGAGTCGATCTGCAATTTCAGCATGCGCAGGGCGCGCGGCGCCGCCTGGGAAGCCGGCACCCGCCTGTCGATCGTCGATCAAACGGCGCAGGTGCCCCTGATCGCCGAACTTGATGCCGACGCCACGCGCCTGGCCGGGCTGATCCATCATCCGTTGATCGTCAACAATCCGCTGTTTGAATGGGTCTATCGGGCCGAAGCCGACAGCATTCCAATCATTATCGACCGGCTCTACGCCACCTGCCCACGCACAAGTACAATATCGTAAAGTTTGGTTCGTAAAGAATTCGGTTGTTGCTGTGAGTTACCGCCAAACAACAGCAACAACGGTTTCTTAAAAGTACTTGCCGGCGATCAGATCGAGGCGGTGCTTGACTTCAGCCGGAATCACGCTGCGATCGGTGATAATGGCGTTTGCCAGAGCGCTATGAGCGGCGCTGACAAATCCGTCGCCGATCAGATTCACCGCCTCGCGCACGATCTGCTGTGAGAGTGCCGCATTGGCCTGGAGCACCGCCACAACCGCATCGACCGTCACGGCATCGTGATCGGGGTGCCAGACATCGTAATCGGTAACCATCGCCAGGCATGCGTACGCGATCTCGGCCTCGCGGGCCAACTTCGCTTCCGGCAGCGCCGTCATCCCGATCAGGTCGTGGCTACGACGGCGATTCTCCTCGCTCTCGGCCCTGGTTGAGAATTGCGGCCCTTCCATCACCACCAGTGTTCCGCCGCGATGCACCGTTGCGCCGGCTGCCTGCGCGGCAACCAGCAGGCGATCACTCAACTCGTTGCAGAAGGGCCGATCGAAGCCGATATGGACGACAATGCCCTGCTCAAAGAATGTGAACGGCCGGATCCCCTTGGTACGGTCGAATAATTGATCCGGGATCACGACATGGCCCGGCGCGTATTCCTGGCGCAACGAGCCTACGGCGCTGATCGAGATCAGATAGTTCACTCCAAGTTGTTTGAAAGCGTGGATATTCGCTCTGCTGGGCACCTCGCTGGGGGTCAGGCGATGCCCCCGACCGTGGCGGGGCAGGAATGCCACCCGTCGCCCGGCCAGAGTGCCAAGCACATAGGCATCGCTCGGGGCGCCGTACGGCGTCTCCAGGCGCACCTCTGCAATATCCTCCAGACCTTCCATCGCATACAGCCCACTGCCGCCGATCACGCCAATCGTGGCCTGGCTCATGGTGGCTACTCCTTCGCACTATGTACGATGCTTGCTTTCTGCACATGCTCCTGTTTGTGCGGCGAGTATAGCGCAAGATGGCGGATTATGCATTAGCCGACATAGCGCACTTTGCCCTGCCGCACCAGATCCGTAAGCGCCGCCAGGGTTTCTTCAACCGGCGTCAGTGGATCGGGCCGATGGATCTGATACAGGTCGATATAATCGGTTTGCAGGCGCCGCAGCGATTCTTCGCAGGCGCGCAGAATATGCAGGCGCGAGTTGCCGCGATCATTCGGGCCGGAACCGGTGGGGTAGTGGGCTTTGGTGGCAAGGATCACATCCTGCCGCCGGCCAGTGTGCTGCAAGGCCCGCCCGATCAGCGCTTCGCTTTCGCCCTGATTGTAGCTGTTGGCGGTGTCGATCAGATTGATTCCGGCAGCGAGGGCGCAATTGATTATCCGGCCGGCTTCATCGGCGGGGGTGGGATTGCCGAAGTTCATGGTGCCGATCGCCAGCGGGGCGGCGCGCACACCGGTTGGGCCAAGTGGGCGATACTCCATCGTCAACTCCTGGTTTCACTTGGACACGAAAAGATGCCCGTTGCTTGATCGCGCTACCGCGCAGCTCAGGCATCAGGCATCAGGTCGAGTTTTGTCGTGGCGCACACCGCTGTAGTATACTTGCTGCGGCGCGGGCAAACGACAACCTGGACTTAATTGTTGAGCAATGCTTGCATCGCATTGATCTCGGCAGGTTCAACCACTTGCCACGCAGTGAAGCCGAGATCCTCCAGAACTTCCTTGCCCGCCGGATCACTGCTCATGCCGAGCAATATCGGCTGCAGATTTGGCACTTCGGCTACCAAACGGGGCGAAGCACAGATACTATGGAAAAGCTTGCGCACATCCGTATGGGTGATCACTTGCACCATCGCCCGGCCCTGGGGCGAAAGGTCCTCGTAGGCGTCGCGGTACAGAATCCCGAACGGCGCTTCACCGTTCCAGAGCCCACGCACCACTCCCAGCCACGAGTCGTAGTTTTTGAGTTCGCCGGGGGTAACGCCCAGTTGTTTCAGATCATAGAGCGCCAGTTGGGTTGGGGCGGCGCTGGCTACGGTTGCAACTGCTGCTCCGCTCAACGCGTGAGCGGTAGCCGGTGCGGCTTCGGCATTCATCACCAGGATCGCTTCGTCATAGCGTTCGCTGGCTCGCGCAATCGGGACAAACCCCTGGCTCAGCAGGCGCAGGCTATCGGTGGGGTTGGCGAAAACCAGATCGCCGTTGCCGAGTCTTTCGTTGAACTCACTAAAATCAAGCGCCAGATCGAAATGGAGTTCGAATGGGAGGTGTGTGCCAAGGTAAGCAGCCAGCCGATACCATCCCGATGAGCTACGAACGGTGTCGTGCGGACAGGCCATGAGCTTGTATGCCGCCATTGATATTCTCCGTGCGGTAGTGTAGTTGTAGGACGACCACAACCATCTTAAAGCAGGAATCGACCCTGTATCGGCGAATCCGGCAACGTACCGAGGAGGAATCACTACGAGGAGGTATGCGGCGGAAGGTGTAATGCCCACCATGCCAACAATCCGTGGCTTGCCGTCGATTTTGCACCGGCGACAAACCACGGATTGTTAGGTACGGAATGCTGCTATCTCCTGTGGCCTATCTTACGCTTCCTGCTCGACGACTTCCACCTCGGCGGCCTGCGCCACGTAGCCATAGGTGATGTTCGGGTCGCACTGGCCAGTCTCCGGGTCGTAGAAGCTCGTCTTTGGCGCCATATACACGTGTGTCGACTCGGCTGGCCGGTCTTCGCTGCGCCACTTCTCCAGAGCCTCCGCCGCCGCGCCACGGATGGCATTGCCGGTCATGAAGCTCAGGCGCGAGGCGGAGGCG
>JAAUQO010000145.1 GCA_012032775.1 Oscillochloris sp.
GCCGCCATCGACCACCAAAGGAATGCGATCGCCAAGCTCGGCCATGACGTGTTCCGCTGTGGTCGGACTGATTTTCCAAAACGATTCGCGCTGGGTGCCGCGAGCGGATGCCGCAGGCGCGATGATATTTTGAAAAACCAGGGTGCGCCGTGCAGCGAACGGCCACTGTATCCAGCCCACTCGTCGCCAACGCAGACACGCCCGAGGCTTTTGGCAGCACCATGGTGAAGGGACCGGGCCAAAATGCGGCGCTCAATGTTTCCACCAACTCAGCCACAGAATCGGGCACGATGGCCACGGAAGTTAGGTCGGCCACCTGCGCGATGTGGATGATCAAGGGATCAAATGCCGGCCTGCCTTTCGCTTCAAAAATACGTGCCACAGCTACATCCGACCGGGCATTTCCAGCCAGCCCATACACCGTTTCCGTAGGCACAGCCACCACCTGCTCATCGCGCAGCAAGGCCGCGAAGCGTTCACGCGGATCACGTTGCTGCTGCTCTTGGGCGGCGATAAGTTGCAGGGTTGTAAGTCGGCGAGATCGGCGAGCGCACGTTGCTGCTCATCGGCGGGAAGTGTACTCAGCGCCGTACTCAGCGCGGCTTGATCGCCTTGCTCCAATGCGGAACGCACTGAATCCGGCAATCCGGCCAGAATCTCCTCGGGGCGGCGGCGCTGCGCCCGCTCGATCGCCTGGCGCGAGGCTGCTTCCAAAAGCGCCTCGACTCGTTGCCGCTCCTCGCTGGGCAATGCGTCCAACGCGGCCAGCAGCGCGGCTTGATCGCCGGTTGCGATGGCTTCCTCGACAGCAGTTGGGATTTGGGTGTCCCCTTTGACAGGCTCAGGGGACGGCGATTGAAGGGGTGTCTGTTCAGGTGGCGACTCAATCAGTTCCAGGATACGTTGCACCAGCACGGCCGAATTGCCGTCAATTCCCGCCGTCAGTACTGCACCATCCCGCTCACCGGCCCAAATGCGCTCAACCGGCTCGCGCAGCATCCAGCCTTTCGTTTCAAGATCAGCCAGGGTTGCTTCAATCTCGGCCTGTGGTTGTGAAGCCCCGTTGGCAACCTGCGCAATCCCGCGCAGCAGTGGTTCAAACTCATGCAGGATACGCTGCATATCCGGCCCGCCGCCGATGATTCCGGCCGCGCGCAGTTGTTCCAGCACCGTTGTCCGTTCATCGTCCGACAGTGCTTCCAGGGCAGCCTGGAAGGCGGCATTATCCTGGGATTGAATAGCCTGGCGGAGAGACTCTGGGAGATCCGCTAATACCTCCGATGGCGATTTAGCACCGCGTGCCTGGGCAATGAGGGCGTCAGTTTGCGGGAGAACTTCAGTAATACCACGACTGAGGAATAACGCACGTGCGCGTTCCAAATAGGATAACGCCTCGGCTGCACGCCCACGCTGGAGCAGGGCTATTCCATAGTTGCCAAGATCGGCCCCCATGCTGTACACATCGTTGATCTTCTCACGAATACTCAGTGCTGTCTGAAGTAGTGTTTGAGATTGGTTCGGATCACTGTCGATCAACAAGCGGCTCTGAGCTGCCAGCAGCATTCGCCTCGCCGAGTTTTGCGCCAATCTCGCGGAACAGGGCCAGGGCTTGCTGGTAACTGCTCAGCGCGCCGTCCCGGTCGTCGCGGAACTGCTGCACGTCGCCGATCGCCTTCAGCACATTCGCCTGGGCCTGCCGATCATGGAGTCGCTGGGCACCGGCAAATGCTTTGCGCAGCCGTTGCTCGGTCGGAGCTCCCTTTAATCCCGTGATCGTCCAGTAGTTTCCTAATTGTGCGGTGGCACGGGCACCCACACTGATACCTGCTTCGTTCGACTCCTGATCGTAGCTCCAATCAAGAAACTGCGTCCAGAGCGCCTGTTCCAGGTCGAGCAACGCACGGCCTGCGACAATCTGCCCGTTGGTGATCAGGTTGTCGGCCTGGGCAATCAGTTCGGCACAGTAGTGTAGCGCCACCGGGGCAAAATCGCTGAGCGGATCGTCAGCCAGATCGGCCTGTTTGATCGCATCCACAATCAGGCGATGCATGCGCAGACGATTGCCGGTTTCCAGTTCCAGGAAGCCCAGATTGATGATGAGATTCAGTGCCGTGTCAACCAGGCGGGTCTGTTCCTGGTCGGTTGTATCAACCGGGGCGGTACGACTCAGAAGCGTGCGCGGAAACGTGGTGCCGGCCGGCTCCAGACATGTAGCTCGCGCCAGGAACGTGCGCGCCAGTGCGCCGCCGGGATCGGAAGGCGCAAGTCGGTCAAGGCCCAGCGTGAGGACGGCGAACAGGCTACTCGCACGCTCCTGCGCCTCCAGAGTCGGAACATACAGTTCATCCACATTCAGCAATGCCGACTGACTCAGACGCCGTTGCTGTACATCGTGCAAAAACTCCTCCGGCGATGTCGAGTCAAAGAGCGCCAGGTAGCTGCCGGCAAGATGGAGCGCTAACGGTAAATCGCCCAATATTTCAGCAATCGCATCTGCCTGGGCAACGCTGAGTCGCTCCGGATCATACGGATTGGCAAGGTTGCGTAAAAGTTCGATACTAAACGACCGCCCTAAGACCTCCAGATCGAGCGTTGCGAGGTTCTGCCCTGAACTCCACTGTTGCCGGCGACTGGTCACCAGCACCCGGCACCCACCTTCACGTGGGCGATGCCGGCGTAGCACGCGTTCATCTTCGCAGTTATCGAAGATGAGTAAGCGCGGCGTCGCGTCTTTCCATGCCTGCTTGACCAGCAGGACTTGTTCATCGGCGGATTGCTCGGCGAAATTCGGTAAATCTAATCCACCCGGCCCACCGCCGGCGGCGACCTCAACCGGAATACGTTCCGGATCGGCACAATTGATCCAGAATACGCCGCCGGCAAAGTAGCGCCCGTAGCGGTAGGCGAACTCTGATGCCAGTTGGGTTTTTCCCACACCACCCATGCCGGTGGTAATGATTGCGCCCTTGCCGGCTTTGAGATCGTAGGCCAGTTGGCGCAACTCGTCATCGCGCCCGACAAATACATTATTCGGCGGCAATTCCATGCGATGCGGAATAGTCGCAACCGCAAAGGAGTCGGGCAGCGGAACCGGCGTGTGTTTGTCGGTTGGCATCGCCTCCAAAAGTGCCAATGCAGCTTGCAAGGGGTCGGCGGTCGCCGCCGAGTCTTTCTCTACCCAGATCCGCCCCTCGCTTAAACGAGTATAAAGTACCGGCATCCACCAATCAGTCGTGTCCGCCACCGCCAGGCGCGCGCTGTTGACGGCGCGGTCAATCAGGCCATCAAGCAGTAATTCTTTGAACAGCACCGGCGCAAAGGCGGCGATGGTCGTCATCTGGACGTTGCCCTGCATTGCGAGTACCGCAGGAACGCCGGCCTGAGCCAATGCTGGCCCTAAAGCAGCCAATGCATCAGCATAGCCGTCGCCGGCACTGGCGCAACTTGCCAGCACCACCAGACGTGGACGGCGATCATTAAGGCCGCGAAGCAGGTCGGCGAGCGATTTGCCGCTGCGTCGGTCGGCATTGCCGTCGTCATCCATGAGGTAAAGCCAGGGGTTGCCGTTGCGGAGTTGACCGTGGGCAACGAGATACACGATGTCGTAGCCCTCGCGCAGGGCGCTATCAAGCCCTTGCCAGGTAGCGTTAATGGTGGTTGGGTTCAGGTGGTGCAGGGCGGCTTGAATGGATGCCACCTCAGCGTCGAAATCAATCTTTGCTAACGTATGTTCGGCATAGTCATCAGGCGCGGCAACAGCAATCAAGGCGCGCAGGGTGCCTTTCGGGCGCAACTGCACCGATGCATAGTCGTTGGCACTGAGATAGCGCGTCAGCAAGAGATGACTATCCTGCGCCATCGCCCGCCCGGTCTCGGGGTCGAGGATGAGTTCCCAGCGAATCGTGTGTAGGTCGGGCGGAAGATGCAAGCGCACCCGTAGTGATCCAGCGCTTCCGATCGCAGCCGCACGCATGGCCTTGAACTGCGCCGCAGCCTCGGTGGTGAACAGCATGTCGCGCAGGGACGCGCCGTACTGTGCTAAATCATCGCTATGCTCGCGCAGCGTTTCAGGGTTCAGGCTTACCGGGAACGGGCCGCGCTGCATATCTGCGCCATCGCCGGGGCGCTTCAGGCGCATGCGTAGTTCGTGGCTATCGCCTACGGCGGTGATGGTGAGTTCGAGATCGGATGGTTGGTTCATCAGGATAGCTCATCTGGTTTCGGCCAAGAGATGAAGGCTCTTTAGGCTATTGATACACACCACTCATTCAAGCCGACGCCGTTTGCCGGCGGGCGGCGGCAAGGGCACGTGCGCGCTGCACCAGGCTCAGTGCCGTGCGTTGGATCGCCTGTGCTTCACGGAGCGCCGGTTCTGCCGCGTGATCTGGGATGCGAACCGCGCCATCGGGAAGCAGCGTACCTGCCTGGAATAATCTACGACGACGATCGATCAGTGCATCGGCTTCCGTCAACAGTTCGGTGAGTGCCGTGTTCTGAGGCGGCACGGCAGCCTGCCCAACTGCTCGGGTTTGCGGGCGAATACGCTGGAATGCCTGATACCAGGCTGGATCGACGGCCAACTCCGGGCGCTCCAATACTGTGCAGAGGGCCGCATGCTGTGCTTGTACCTCGACGACATAACGCCGACCCTCGCTAATGTCACTCAGCAATCCACGAGCACGCAATAGTTCACGCTTGAGGACATCGTAGCTGCCGGTCGGCTCAATTGCCTGTTGTTGCTCGACGACGGCAAGCGCGGCAATGCTGTTCCGAACCAACTCGCCCCAGGCAATTGACACCAGCGCATGCCGGCTGAGTTGCTCCAGAGTGGCATGCAGAGCCGCGCTGTCACGGGCAAGCTCGTATTGCACGACCGCGAGCGTCTCTACCTCCTCCGCGATCCGCGTTGCATCCACACGAATCCGCTTGAGGCGATCGGTCGCCCGCTGCATCTCGACCGCAAGACTTCCATGCAACGATCCCCCAGCCTGTGCTTGATAACGCAGGCGCTCGATCACATGTTCAACCGCCATCATCTCCGCCCGCATCGTGACTCGCTCGCGGAGATGAGGCGGGAGGTGCTGAATCGCCGCATCGGTGGCGGTAAGCTCCTGCGTCGCCGTAGCGAGTGCAGCGCTCAGTTCAGGGCTGAGCGGAAGGTCACGCTTCTTCTGCGGGGTTGCCGGCGGCGGTGCAGGTATCGCTTCGGGGGCGAGCGGTTCAGGCGCAGAAACGGTTTCAGCAGTTGGGTTTGTTCTCTGAACACGCATCGACCTGAACAGCAGAAACAGGAGTACGACGAGAATCGTCGCAACAATACCTGCCAGAGTCAGCAGCACTGTGAGGATGTCCATCAGCCCTCCTCTGAAATGACCGCCCTTACCGTGTCTATCAGTCGCGTCTCGTAGCTGATCTAGCGAGTTAACTCTTCGCCGGTAAGTAGTCCTCGTCAGTGTTCGTCGCCTGATGCGATAGAGACACAACCACACCAACCCAGTGCCGTTTCAGCATTGCACGCTGAACACACCACAGCGCACGGCGATCTTCAATGACGAAGTTGAGCGTGCGCTGCAACGTAGAACCAGGGATATTCAGTGCTGAAACGGGCATCGACGACCCTGAACACAATGACGCACATGCCGCTGAGCGGCGGTGCGCTGCGTTGGGCCGGCTACGATGCTCCTTGCGACCTGGGCGCGGGGATGCTACAATAGCTCAGCACAACGCATACAAACACGAATGCAGCAAAACCTACTCACAGCTTGCCGGCACGGGTGGGTTTTGTGGTGTCTGGCGCCAAGTATAGCATGGACATCATTCCGTTGCATGCTTTATGGAGCAGCATGCGTGGATCGTTTTTTACGCGCACACCTGACAACGCCAATGTACCTGTGTTACAACGGATCACCAAACGGTGCGCGATAGGTGGATTTCGCTGGCGGTCGAGAACGGGCTGTGGGTGGCAAACCTGATCGGCCAGCACGACGTACGGTCGCGAGGTGGGGTGCCGCCGGTGCGCTACGAGGCGATTCGGGAGGGACTGCGAGCGGTTGCCGTGTTCGCCCGCACGCAAGGAGCCGGCGTGCAGATGCCCCGGATCGGTGCCGGGCTTGCCGGCGGAAACTGGGAGACCATCAGCGCCATTGCTGAGGCGGAGTTGGCGTGCCAGGGCGTCGAGGTGACAGTCTATGATTTGCCGGTGTGAGCAAGGAGGCACAGATGCCGCGTAAAGCTGCTGCGGCCCCGAGCGGGGTCTACCAACTGAAAATCACGCTTAAGGACAGTAAGCCGCCGATCTGGCGGCGGGTCGAGGTGGCTGACGATATCACGCTGGCGAAGCTTCACCGCATCATCCAGGCGGCGATGGGCTGGACCGACTCGCACCTGCATATGTTCAGCCTGGGCAGAATCTCGTACGGCGTGCCGGACCCCGACTACGATGAGGACGTGCGCGACGAGCGGCGCTCCAAGCTGAACCAGTTGCTCACCGCGCCAAAGCAGAAGCTGAGCTACGAGTACGATTTCGGCGACAGTTGGACGCATGAGGTGCTGCTGGAGAAGGTGCTTCCCCCGGAGCCGAGGGCTACCTACCCGCGCTGCACCGCCGGGAAGCGGGCCTGCCCGCCCGAGGACTGCGGCGGAGTCTGGGGCTACGCCGAGTTCGTGGAGGCGATCGCCGACCCGGAGCACGAGCAGCACGAGGAACTGCTTGAGTGGATCGGCGGCGAGTTCGACCCCGAACAGTTCGACATCGCTGAGGCGAACGTGGCCCTGCGCTCGTTGCGTTAGCCCCCTTTCTGGGGCGTCAGTCGGGTGTATAACGCCTCGCAGCCGGGATGAAGCAGTACATCACCCAGATTGAGTGCCAACACCTCCCCGGCGCGCATGCCGGTCTCATGCAAGATAGTGAGTGCGAGGCGAAATGGCTGTGGCGCCGCTGCGAACTCGTGCGAGCACGGCCCGCGTCGCCATGCCATAGCCGCGACTGCGCTCATAGCGGGTGGCGAGGGTCGCCGCCAGGGCATCCTGGTCGATGCCCTCATACTGCTGAAGGATCGCGCTGATCGCCAGCGCCATCTGGGTGTCGTCGATCCAGTGCCAGGGTGGGCCGGGCAGACGATGTTCGGCAATCCGGCGCACGGCATGTTTGCCGGCAAACTCAAACCAGCCGCCGCATCCCAGGCCATCGCATAGCGTGCATGCCGTCGGCCGCTATTGCCTTTGAGCGCCTGAAGGCTCTCGCTTTTCCCTTTTCCGGCTGCCACCGCGCCGCGAATCATGGCTTTTTCGACCTCGGAAATTTCATCGCTTATCGCAATTTCCACGCTTTCCAATGCCTTTCCGGGGCTTTCCGCCGGTAGTGCCGAATGTTCCGCTGGGGAGAGCTGGAGATTTTGCAACGCCATTCGGGAGTTGCACTCCCAATACAAAACCGCCCAACGCCTGCGGTGATAGATAATTCACTGCGGGCGTTGGGCCGGCTGCCGTCAGGAAGTAAACCACTATGGCGATCAGGAGGAATGCGATCTTGCACGCTTGGGCGCGCACCGTTGCATTTCCTCTGCTATCGGAGCGGTGATTCTGGCTGCACTTGTTACTGTGTGATGAATGGCAGGTAGAGTTGCAACAGTTGTGCCGGTTCGCCGGGTGACTCGGTTGCCGGCGATTCGTCGATCGTCACCATGAGTTCGATGGCGTCGAGTTGATCGTAGCCGGGATCGCTGCTGCGTGGCCGGTGTTGGATGTCGGCGCTGTGCGTAGCTTCGATGATGCCGTCGTTCACGGCGCCCACGATCACCGCCTGGGGAATATTCCAGTTTTCGGGGGTGAAGGTTAATGCCGTGTGGTTGACCACGAGTTGCTCGCCGGCCTCGATCTCAATCGTAACCTCAGCCTGGGGCCGGTCGGTAAGCACAATTGAGTAGGCCGCAGTTTCGCCCTCGATGATCCTGAGCGTCGTTGGATTGAGCCATACGCCCGGCGTATCGTTGTCGCTGATTGTGACGCCGACAACGTCCAGTGCGACAACGCTGGCGCCGAGATCCGCGCCGCTGGCGCGGTGTTGCAGCACGCCGCTGTGCGTACCCTCGCGCAGTTGATCATCTATCGCCTGTACAAGCACTTCCTGCGGGATACTCCAGTTGCTCGGCGTGAAGATGACCTGGTTGCGGTCGGTGCTGGATTGGGCGTCGGCAATGATGCTGATCGTGATGTCGGCGGTTGGGGCCTGGTTGAGCACAATGCTGTAACGCATCCCCGCTCCACCCTCAAGCACTTGCAGCAACGGCGGCGTGATCGTGGCTCCGGCGAATAATTGAGCTTCAAACGCGCCCAGATCAACCTGCACCGTGCCGTCGCGGTCGCCGTCGATAAAGCGCGGCATACCGACGCGATCGAGCGTGAGATCCGGGGGCAGAAGTGTTTGATCGCCGGCATCAATTGCAACCGAGGCGGCGCTCAGCCGGTAGTCGCCGGCGCTGGTCGGTGCGTTTGCGCCGGATTGTGGCGCGACGAACTGCGGATTATTGGCGGCCAGCGTGCCGTTGAGATTGGTGCCGCCGAGATCGAGGTTCTGCACCAGGCTGAAGTTGTAGCTTATCTGCGCGGTGGCGTCGGCATTAAAGACTTGCTGGGTACTCGGGCCGCTATTGCCCCAGACAATGCTGTTATGCAGGGTTGTGATCGTCGCATTAGCAGTGCTGTTTTCGTTGAAAATTCCGGTGCCCAGCGCTTCCGAGCGATTCGCGCTGATTGTGCTGTTGATGAAGACCGGTTCGGCAAAGGAATTCGCCACGCCGCCGCCGCTGCCGGTAACGGCCCGATTGCCGCTGATCACGCTGTTGATGAAGGTCGGCACCGCACTTGTGTTAAAGACGCCGCCGCCGTTAAGTTCGGCCTGATTGCCGCTGATCGTGACATTGATGAATATTGGGTTGCTCGCACCGGCATTGCCCACCCCGCCGCCCAACAGCGCCGCGTAATTGCCGCTGATGATCACATTCTCGTACCGCGGGTTGCTCTGGGTCTGGTTGTACACACCGCCGCCGATCCCAGCGGCGCGATTGCCCTGAATCACCAGGTTACGTAGGGTTGGGCTGCCTGCAAAATTATAGATGCCGCCCCCGCTGAATATGGTGTCGCCATCGCCGCCGGTAATCGTGAAGCCGTCCAGCACCGCCGTGATCCCGGTTCCCCCGCCGCTGACGACATTGCGGCTGTTGGACCCTTGAATATCGGCCCATGTCTCATTGATGAAATTGCCGTCGCTATTTGGGTCGTTGCGGTCGATATCGCCGCTGAGAATCGTGCGGTTCGCGGTACTATCGCGCTGCATGCGGCTGGTTTCGCTCCCGGCGAAGCCACCGTAGATCGCGACGCCGTCACGTAGTTGAAAGGTGAACAGGACGTCCGGCGTTTCTGCAGGCGCCGGATAGTAGACCCCGGCGCGTACCCAGATTTCGTCGCCGGGTTGCGCCGTTACGGCGCGCCGTCGCTGAGCGCATCCTGTAGATCGGCGGGATCGTTCCAACTCGATCCCGCGCCGCTGCCGTCCGGTGCAACATAGATAATCGCGCCGTTCTGGGCCTGGCTGATCCGGACGGGAAGGACGATCAGGCCGCCGAGTATCAGAGCCGACAAGGCCAGAAGGTGCGTAAATAACGTAACTGTACGCATGGCAATATCTCCTTTGCTGATCCACGTATCGTCAGCAGTGTAAGGAGATAGGGCGGAAACCACACGCTCCTGCGTGACAGTCGCTTGGCACCAGGGAGATAGTTCGCGGCGACGGCGACTATCACGCGGTGATAGGCTGTATCCGGTCGGCGCGAACGGTTACAGCCGCTGATTTGCCTATGGCGATGTTTCGTTCTTGGCGATTGTGTGCTGAATTGCGCGCAGCAGTGCCCATCGGCGACCATGGTGCTGCGCCCGCCAGGCTCCCGGATCGCCGCAAGATCGAATCCCGTTATGGCCGCAAATGCCGGATTGAGCAGTTGCACCGGATCGCCGCAAGATCGAATCCCGTTATGGCCGCAAATGCCGGATTGAGCAGTTGCACCGTACCCTGACGATCGGAATTGCGACCGGCTCACTGAGCGACTCGACCGCCTGGCGCACTCGGATCAGATCGAACCTGGTTCGTGCAGGGCGTCGCCAGCAGATCCATCACCACTTCAACGAGGTTGATCAATTGATGGCTACAGTGTAGCCTTCTTTCCTAAATGCGGCGAACGATCATAGGATCTGGTACTATGCCTGCAAGAGGCAATACTATGGCCGACGAACGCAATCCGATCCTGCGCGATGTTGCCGACCGGTGCGAAACGAGCGCCGGTCTGGTTGGATGCGGGCCTGGATGGAGCGGCAGGCGGCGGTTTCTGCCGGCGATTCTGCTGAGCAGCCTGACGGTCTGGATCTATCTGGCCTTGCAAGCCGGCGGTCAGACAGTATCGGTAGTGCTGTTCCTGCTGCCGATCATCCTCAGCGCCTACCTTGGTGGGTTGGGGCCGGGGTTACTCAGCACTGCGGTTGCCGGAGTCGCAACCGGCAACCTGCTACTCACTGTGATAGCCCAGGGCAGGTTTACGCTCGCGTTTGCCGAGTGGCTGTTGTTGATCGGGATCGGCGTTCTGGCAAGTGTTCTGCGTGTGCGAATGCGTCATCACGATGTGGCTGCCCGGCAACAGGCTGAAGCGGCCCTGATGCACAGCGAACGCATGCTGAAGCTGTTTGTCGAACATACGCCGGCGGCGATCGCCATGCTTGACTCCCGGATGCACTATATCGCCGTCAGCCGGCGCTTTCTGGCCGATTATCAACTGCCTGAACAGGATCTGATCGGACGTTCGCATTACGAGGTGTTCCCTGAAATCAGCGCGCGCTGGAAGCAGATTCACCGCCGTTGTCTGGATGGCCAGCGCATTGCCGCTGAGGAAGATCCATTCCCGCGCGCCGATGGGCGCCTGGATTGGGTGCGCTGGGAGATTCTGCCCTGGTATGAACAACCCGGTAAAGTTGGCGGAATCATTCTTTTCTCTGAAGTGATCACGGCCCGTAAACTCGCCGAAGCGGCGCTCCTGGCCGAGCGCGCTTCGCTGGCCCGGCGAGTCGCGGATCGCACCGCCGAGTTGCGGCTCGCCAACCAGGATCTGGCGCGGGCCGCTCGTTTGAAAGACGAGTTTCTGGCCAGTATGAGCCATGAGTTGCGGACGCCGCTGACGACAATCCTCGGCCGTACGGAATTGTTGGGCGAACAGATCTACGGCCCGATCACGCCGCAGCAAGCAGAAGCTTTGCTGAGCATCGAAGCCAGTGGCAAGCACCTGCTTGCCCTGATCAACAATATCCTGGATCTTTCGCAGCTTGAGGCGGATCAACTCAACTTGCAGATCGCCGAGGTACCGCTGCGCGAACTCTGTGATCTGAGCCTTGAGATGATTGCGCCGAGCGCCGCAGCCCGGCGGATCAGCCCGCATTTGGCATTTGCGGCCGCTGTTGAGACAATTCAGGCCGACGAACGGCGGCTGCGACAGGTGTTGGTGAATCTGCTCGACAACGCGATAAAATTCACGCCGGAAGGCGGGACGATCGGGCTTGAGGTGCAGAGCGATGTTGCGCGGCGCACGGTGACATTTACCATCTGGGATACGGGGATTGGGATTGCCGATCACGATCAGCCGCAGGTGTTCACGCCGTTCACCCAGATCAACAGCGGGCTGAACCGGGAATATGGCGGGACGGGGCTGGGATTGGCCCTGGCGTTACGGCTGACGGAAGCGCACCATGGTTCGATCGATCTCATAAGTTCGCCCGGTCGGGGTAGTCGCTTCAGTGTGAATGTGCCGTGGGAGCAGGTGGCAATGCCTGGTGTGTGTCAACCGCGCGCCTGACGGCGGCGCGCGACCAAACCGGCACGTCCTGGTTTTTGGCGCAAGGATTGGGCCGGATCGTGCTATACTGGCGCCGATTGATATTCGTACATACTCCTGATTGCTCATGAATGTTTTGCTGATCGGCGCAGGTGGGCGTGAACACGCGATTGCCTGGAAAATCGCGCAGTCGCCGGAGTTGCACAAGCTCCTGATTGTCCCCGGTAACCCCGGTACTGGTCGGCATGGCCGGAATATCCCCTTTCCGTTGAACGATTTCGATGCACTGGTCGATCTGGCCGATCGCGAGTTGATCGATCTGGTGATCGTCGGACCGGAAGATCCACTGTCAGCCGGGATTGCCGATCGCTTTATCGCCGCCGGGATGCCGGTGTTCGGGCCGACGGCAGCCGCAGCACAGATTGAGAGTAGCAAGGCGTTTGCGAAGCAGATCATGGCGGCTGCCGGAGTACCGACCGCCCTTAGCCATGTCTTCAATACGCCTGCCGATGCCGCCGAATTTGTGCGTCGCGATAATCGGGCCTGGGTGGTAAAAGCCGATGGCCTGGCCCAGGGCAAGGGTGTGGTGGTGGCTACGACGGCTGAGGAGACCCTGGCGGCGATCCAGGCCCTCGGGGCGACTGATGCCGGCGCCCGGCTGTTGCTCGAAGAACGACTGGAGGGCCGCGAAGTGTCGCTCCTGGCCCTGTGCGACGGCGAACGGATGTTGCCGTTGCCGCCGGCCCGCGATCACAAGCGCCTCGGCGAGAACGATACCGGCCCGAATACCGGCGGCATGGGTGTGATCGCCCCGGTCGATGATGTCTCGCCGGCGCTCTACCAGCAGATCGTCGCCACCTGTCTCCAGCCGGTGATCCGTGAACTTACGGCGCTTGGTACGCCGTTCCGGGGTGTGTTGTACGCCGGGGTTATGCTCACCGCCGCCGGGCCGAAGGTGCTGGAATACAATGCTCGCTTCGGCGATCCCGAGGCCCAGGTGTTGTTGCCGCTGCTTGAGGGCGATCTGCTGGCGGCGCTGTATGCCTGTGCGACCGGCACGTTACAACCCGATCAATTGCGCCGCCGCAAGGGCTATGCGGTGTGTGTGGTGCTGGCGGCGGCGGGCTACCCGAAACGGCCGCGCCGCGGCGACCCGATCCGTGGCGTCGAGGCGCTCGACGAAGAGGGTGTGATGGTTTTCCATGCCGGTACGGCGATGGGGCCGAATGGATTATGCACCGCCGGCGGACGAGTGCTCGGCATCACGGGCTTTGGCCCGACGCTGCGCGCCGCCCGTGAGCGAGCTTATCGCGCCGCCGATCATATCTTCTTCGACGGCAAGCAACTGCGCCGTGATATCGGCAAGGACTAGGACCGGTCGGCCTCCGTCCGTCGCGGGTTTGTAACGGCCTTGAGGCCGGCACTGTGCGCTGTGCGCCGGAGACGTACGGACGCTTGAGCGTACTAGAGGACAGGACACAGGGCGCAGCATGCTGCGTCCAGCACGAATACACCATTCTGTGACATACGCAAATTACACGATCGCGGTGCTGTTGAGCGGGAGCGGCAGCAATTTGCAGGCGCTGCTCGATGCCGAGGCGGCGGGCGAACTCGGCGCATCCGTGAATCTGGTGGTGAGTGATCGCGCCGATGCCTATGGCTTACAACGAGCCCTCGACCGCACTATCGCCGCCGCCCATGTGCCGTTACGTCCGGCGCCGCGTGGCCCGGCTCGCGAGCAGGCCCGCGCCGAGTGGGAACAACGGCTCGCGGCGATTGTCGCCGCATTCACCCCCGACCTGATTGTGCTGGCCGGCTTTATGCGCATTCTTTCGCCGGCATTCTTGCAGCATTTCCCCAATCGTGTGATCAATCAACACCCGGCCCTGCTCCCCGACGATGGCGGCCCAACCTACCGCACGCCGGCGGTGTGCTGATCCCGGCCTTACGCGGCGCGCATGTCGTCGCCGATGCGTTACGCCTCGGTTTACCGATCAGCGGCTGCACAATCCACCGTGTCACGCCGCGCGTTGACGACGGGCCGGTTCTGGCCCGCACCGAAGTTCCGATCGTGCCCAACGATACTGAACAGTCACTCCACGAGCGGATCAAAGCCGAAGAACGCCGCATGATCGTCGCGGTGGTGCGGAACCTGGCCCATGGTAAAGGCCTGAACGCCTGAGGCGTGCGGCTGAATGTGGTTCAGCCTTTCCGCCTACGCCACTGACTGCCTGCATCCTGTATCCTGTATTTTATCCTACCTTGTGCGTTGCGGCTCGCGAACGCCGCGAAACTACCGTCGCTTCAAAATGGTTGGTTGGGGTGCTCTTTTTTGCTGCGAAGCCGGCAAAAACCGCAACACTGGATTATGAAGGAGTCCGCTCATGATGGATGTACCAGGGTTTCGTGAGGGTGTTTGTGCCGTGCCGGGCGCGAGTTTGTACTATCAAACCGCCGGCAGCGGGCCTGCACTTGTCTTTGTCCATGCCGGGATCGCCGACCAGCGTATGTGGGATGGGCAGTTCGCCGCGTTTGCCGCAGATTTTCAGGTAGTGCGTTACGATTGTCGCGGTTTCGGCCGCACCGTCACCGAGGATGTGCCCTTCAGCAATCGCGCCGATCTGATCGCACTTCTCGATCAGCTCGGGATTGCCCAGGCGGCCCTGGTGGGATGCTCGCGGGGTGCGATGATCGCGTTGGATACGGCGATCGAGTATGCCGACCGGGTGACGAAATTGGTGTGGGTGTGTGGCGGCATCGGCGGCTGGGAAATGCCTGAAGAGAGCTACCCGCCGGCCGAGATCGAACTGTTCAAGGCCATGGGCGCAGCCGAGCAGTCCGGGGATTGGGAGCGTACCGCCAGCATGGATGTCCGGCTCTGGGTTGACGGCCCGTTGCAGCCTGAGGGCCGCGCCGCTGCATCGGTGCGTGAGGCCGTGTATGCCATGGCGCTCAACACCTACACCACCGTGAAGGTGTATGGCCAGGTGCAGCCCATGCAACCGCCGGCAGCCGAGCGGCTCGATACATTACGGCTGCCGATTTTGGCGATCGTCGGTGACCTCGACACGGTGGAAACTGCGGCGGCGGCGCAGGTACTTGCCGCGCAAGCCGGCACTGTGCGCGTCGTCCATTTCTCCGATTCTGCGCACCTGCCGAGCATGGAGCAGCCTGAGCAGTTCAATCAGGTGCTCCGCGAATTCCTGTGATCATAGATAGCTTGCCTTTAGGCGCGGAAACCCGGCAGCTTTAGGACTCTGTTGGTTAAACCGGTTCTTTACAGCTACGGCGAACAGGCCGCGGCAAGCGCGGCGAAGCGTGAGCGGCGAGGGTAAGGCCCGGACCTCGGGCTGTCATCCAGCCAAGCAACAACGCGGGTCAGATTGATCGCAATCGCGATGAGGATATGAT
>JAAUQO010000146.1 GCA_012032775.1 Oscillochloris sp.
GCCCGCCGCCGAGGAGCCGCCCGCCGCCGCACCTGCCGCCGGCAACGGAACCTTCGAGCTTGAAAACTGGGAGAGTGTCGTCGCCGCCGCGAACGGACAGACGGTCAACTGGTATATTTGGGGCGGATCGGACAGCATCAACCGCTTTGTAGACGAGTTTACGGCACGCCGCTCAAGGAGCGCTACAATATCACCCTTAACCGGGTGCCGCTCGCCGACACAGTCGATGTCGTGAATCAGGTGCTTAGCGAAAAAGAGGCCGGCATCGATCCGGGCGCGGTGGATGTGATCTGGATCAACGGCGAAAACTTCCTCTCGCTCAAACAGGCCGACATGCTCTACCCGGATTGGTCGCGCGCGATCCCGAATGCCAGCCTGGTAAACTGGGATAATCCGGCGGTCTATCTCGACTTCGGCGAACCGGTTCTGGGCCTGGAGAGTCCCTGGTCGTCGGCGCAATTCCAGTTCATCTACGACTCGGCCCGCATGAGCGAGGATACATTGCCGCGTTCGTATGCGCAATTGCTGGAGTGGGCCAAGGCCAATCCCGGCCGGTTCACCTATATTGCGCCCGGCCCCGGCGCATTCCAGGGCACCCGCTTTGTGAAGGGCGCGCTGTTTGAACTGAGCGGCGGCGCCGATCAGTGGTTGGCCTACGACGAAGCCCTGTGGAATGAGTGGTCGCCGCAGTTGTGGGCCTATCTGAACGAACTACAGCCGTACCTCTGGCGGGCGGGCGAAACCTACCCGAAAGACGAGAATGAGTTACACGCACTGTTCGCCAACGGCGAGGTTGATTTCAGCATCACGCAGGCGATCGCCGGCGCCGCGCATTGATCAACGATGGACTGGTGCCTGAGACGGCACAGGCATTTGTGTTCGACGATTACATGATCGGCGACTACAATTACCTGGCGATCACGAAGAATGCCCCGAATAAGGCTGCGGCCCTGGTGCTCGCAAACTTGATCCTGGAGCCGGAGTTGCAGGCGGCCCAGATTCTGCCGGAAAACGGCTTCGGCCTCGGGTATGGCATCGACATCACCAGAGTTACCGACGAAGCTCAGCTTGCCGCCCTGCGCGCCGCCCAGGAACAACTCGGCGCCGCCGCCACCCCGGCCGAAGATCTCGCCAACTCACTGGTCGGCGACTCGTCGGGCGAGTATCAGCCCCTGGTTGAAGAGGGCTGGCGCGAGAATGTGTTGATCCAGTAGCGGGTGACATGGTTGCGCCCGACACCGGCGCCCTTACTCGCGGATGCGGCGCCCTACTTGCGGATGCGGCGCCCTTACTTGCGGATGCGGCGCCTACTCGCATATCAATCGCGTATATGACCCGTTCTAGCTGGAAAACCTGGCTTGCTCTGACTCCGGCGCTCCTGGTCGTCGGGATCTTGTTCGGCGGCAGTTTGTTGTATGGCGTGCTGCAAAGCCTCGGCTACCTCACAATCATCGACCAGCGCGAATTATCGTTTGAGGCGTACCGACGCGTACTAAGCGGTACGGGAACCGCCGGACGCGAGTTCTGGCCCAGCCTGGCGTTTTCGCTCTGGGTGAGTACGATCTCGACGCTGCTGGCCGCCGCCGGGGCAGTAATCCTGGCGGTACTGCTGAGCGACTACCGGCGACCGGTGGGCCGCACCGAGTTGCTGGCGCTTAATCTAAACCTGGCTTTTCCGCATCTTGTCTGGGCGATCGGCCTCTTGCTGCTGTTCTCGCAGAGCGGCTTGCTGGCCCGAATCGCTGCGGCCCTCGGCTGGATCGCCGGACCGGCCGATTTCCCGGTGCTGGTGCGCGATCGCCAGGGCTTCGGCATTATTATCGATTATGTCAGCAAAGAGATTCCATTCCTGACCCTGGTGGTGCTGGCGGTGTTGCGCACTCAGGCCGCACCCTACGACGCCGTGGCCGAGAATCTTGGCGCAAGTCGTTGGCAGCGCATTCGTTATGTCACCTTGCCGCTGGCCCTACCGGCCCTGGCCGGCGGCTCGTTGCTGGTGTTCGCATTTGTGTTCGGCGCCTATGAAGTGCCGGCCCTGCTTGGTGTGCGCTATCCGCGGGTGCTGGCGGTGCTCGCACTTGATCTGTTCGTCAACGCGGATCTGCGGGTGCGCTCTGAAGCAATGGCGATCAGTCTGCTGATGACGGCCGCGATCCTGGGGGTTGCCTTGATCGCACGCAGCATCGGGAGAGCGGCACGATGAACTGGTTGCGCAGTTGTGCTTTGCGAGTTACCGTGTACAGCCTGTTGCTTGGGCCGATCATCGGCCTGCTGCTGTATGCCTTCTCGCAGCGCTGGTTCTACCCGCAGTTGTTGCCCAATGAATGGACAAGCGAGATTTTGCTGCGCCAACTAACCAATCCGCGTGTCCAGTCGAGTCTGACGGTTAGCCTGGTGATCGCCGGGTTGAGCAGTCTGCTCTCGCTGGTAATCGGCTACCCGGCCGCCCGCGCCCTTACCGGCGCACCATTTCGCGGACGCAATGCCGTGCTGTTATTCCTGGCGCTGCCGGGAATTGTGCCGCCGGTGGCAACCGGCATGGGCCTGAATATCATTTTTCTGCGGCTTGAATTGGCCGGCACGCTGCTCGGCGTTATTCTCGTCCACTTGATCCCGGTCTTGCCCTACAGTATCCTGACCCTGGTTGGGGTGCTGGCGCGCTACGACGAAGGCTATGAACAACAGGCAACCGTACTTGGCGCGGCGCCGGCTCAGGTGTTCAGCCTGATTACCTTGCGGTTGCTGACGCCGGGATTACTGGTAGCAGGCCTCTTCGCCTTTCTGGTGTCGTGGAGCCAGTACCTCCTGACGTTACTGGTCGGCGGCGGCCGGGTGATCACACTGCCGCTCTTGCTCTTCTCGGCCACGGCCGGCGGTAATCCAACCACGATCGCAACCCTGGCCCTGATCTTTGTTGCGCCGCCGATTCTGGTGATCGCCCTGGTTGCCCGTTCGCTCACCCTGGAACAAGCGCCGCAAACTCAGGTATGATTGAAGAGATCACTCTTTGATATCACTGTGGCAGTGGCGCTGACACAATGATATAAACCCTATGCGCAATTCTGCGTGCGACGTTATGTCATTTCTTGATATCGACCAAATCTCGCGCAACTACGCTCGCGGCCAGCGCCCGGCTCTGGACGGCGTCTCACTCCAACTCGACGCCGGTAAGCTCCTGGCCTTGCTTGGGCCTTCCGGCAGCGGCAAATCGACCCTCCTGAAGATCATCGCCGGGATCGAACGACCCGACGGCGGCAATGTCCAACTCGGCGGCGCAAATCTGCTCAGGATCGCGGCCCACCGCCGCAATACCGTGCTCATGTTCCAGCGTCCGTACCTCTTCCCATTTCTCAGCGTCGCCGAAAATATCGCCTTCGGCTTACGCATGCGCCGCAGCGATCGGCGCAGCATCGACGCCGCCGTGCGCCGCATGCTGGAACTGGTTGAACTCCCCACTTACGGCCCCCGCCGGCCGACCCAACTTTCCGGCGGCGAGCAACAGCGGGTTGCGTTGGCGCGGGCGCTGATCGTTCAGCCGCGCCTGTTGATGCTCGACGAGCCGCTCAGCAGCCTTGATCCGGCGGTGCGCCAAAGTTTGCAAGAGGTGATCCGGCGTATCCAGGGCGAACTCGCACTTACCACGGTTCTCGTAACCCATGATCTGAGCGAAGCCGTGGCAATGGCCGATCAACTCGGCGTCCTCACGGAGGGTCGCTTGGTGGCCCTGGGCGCGCCCGACGCGATCTTCGAACGCCCGCCGAACCGCACCGCCGCCCGTTTCGTCGGCGTGACAACCCTGCTCAGCGGCCCGATCAAAGGCGGAATCCTGGCCAGTCCACTCGGCCCACTGGTGGCGCCCCCCGGCTGCAGCGACGCACCACAGGCCACATTCGGCATTCGCCCCGAGCGGATCAGCCTGCATGCCAACGGCGGGCCTAACCGCTTGAACGGCATTGTCGAGCAAGTCACCTATCGCGGCGATTATTCCGAACTGCTGATTCGCAGCGGCCCGCTTCAGTTACGCGCCCGCACCAGTGAATCAGCACCGATACCGGGCGCACAGATCGCGTTTGAATTGCCGCCGGCCAGCATGTTCGTCATTAGCGATGATTAGCGATCCCTGTTTTTGATGTGGTGGGACACAAGCGATCGATGCTTTTTTGTGTAACATGGCGCTAGAACTGTGCATACAGGGGCGAAGAAATCGATGCATCCAGCGAACAAAGACCGGATGCAACAATAATTGTTTGCAATCCAGGTAAACTATCGTTACAATCAGACAAGACTCTGCCCGATCGCATCTATGCCAGCGATGGCACACCTCACCGCCGAACCACTCGGCTCCCGGCGACGATCCTTACCCTCTGCTACAGCGACGTATGCAGGATGATATCACCGCAGTGTGATCGCGCTCTGACGGGCGATCACGCTTCGGAGTGATTGTGCTGTCCATCGCATCAGCGAGGCGCTTGCGGATCGAACGATTAACCGGGTATGCTCGGCATACCCACACCGCTCTTCCCAGAGCACGTGAAAGGAGTCGCGGATGTTGGTATACGAAGTGATGACGGCGATGGTGTTAAGTGTGCCGCCCGACGAGGAGTATCAAAAGGCCTTGCACCTGATGCAGTGCCACAAAATCCATCATCTGCCCGTGATCGATGCCAATGGTCGCCTCTGTGGGATTGTGGCCGAACGCGATTTGTTGGTAGCCGCCGGCCGTTTCATGAACACGATCGCCGAAGTCGAGATGATTATGCAGCGGAATGTACTCACCGCCCACCGATCAGATTCGGTGGCCGATGCGGCACGCCTGATGGTGCGGCAACGGGTCGGCTGTCTACCGGTGACCGATGAGGCAGATCGCGTTGTTGGGATCGTCACGCAAGGCGATCTGCTGCATGCACTGCTGGAAATTCTAACCCACTCCAGTCAGAAAGTTCGTGAACGCGAGGCCGGATTCGAGCAGATCTAAGGGCTAATCCTGCTCGACTGCCTGATGCTTGCTAACCAGCATCCTTGTGAGCGGTGATCAAGTGTCGGGCAGCGAGCCGTCAAACGCTCAGGGCGTGATCCTTACCCGATCACGGACACTATTCCTCCGACCGATCAGGGCCATGGCGATCAGGTGATGCTGCGGCGCAGCGCGCCCTGATGACATTGGCCAGGGCCGGATTGACCGCTGCGCGGCGCTCCAGAAATGCCAGGATCGCCAGCGCCGATGCGGGGCTGCGTTCGTAGCCCTGAATCATGGCGGCAAGTTCGTGCGCCGCCACCGGGTAGCGCTGCTCGAAGCGGCGATCCGGCGCAAACGGATCAGCCGAGCCGGCGGCAGGTTTGTCGTTGCGGCAGACAATATCGATCACCCGATCAAGCGCATACTGCTGAATAAAGCGGTAGGCCGAGAGCTTTTCGCCGCGCAGAAAGCGGCCCATGCCCACATACAGGTTTGTGAGCGCCTCGCCGATCAGCCACTCCAACGGCGGCGCTTCGCCCGGCCGGCGCTCCGCAGGCACGGCTAACGCCCGATCGAACTCAGCCGAAGCCCACACAACCCGGCTGTCGGCAAAGGCAATACCCGATAACTCATCCGCCTCGAACACCGCATACTCGACAAATACTCCATCTTCGTACAGGGCTTTGGCGCCGTCGGGCGTATTCGCGAACTGATAAACCAGTGATGCCGGTGCCTGGAGCCAACCCCGATCGCCGATCAGCGCGGCCTTATAACCGGAGCGCGCAATCACAAAAAATCCAGATCGGAATAGCTGTCCAGTCGCGCTAGATCCGCGCCGACGGAGCCAAGGCTCAACAAGGCTAATGCGCGTCCATCGGCGTTCAAGGCTGCGCCGATCGCGTCAAGCCGATCGAGCAAACGCTCCGCTTCAATCGCTGGTAAAGGGTTCTTAACCATTGATCGGTTCTCGCTTGATGTTCGAATGAAATAGCCGATAGTGCGGCCTGAAGCGCTACAGTCGCTCAAATGGCCCATGTTCGCCAAGTAACGACAATTGCAAGAAAGCGCCCACCGTCGCAGGCAGAATCGCACGTTTAGGGCATTAGAATGAACAATCGCACCTGCCTTGTTTGGGATCGAACCGGATCGATTCCTGGCCGGCTGCGTACTACTACTGAGTCGTCGGTTTGCTGCGTCAAGTAACGGTTTCTTTTCGCAGGATCGGGGCAATACGTCGCATAATAAGCATACCGCTGAGTAAGATTGCGCATAACGTCGAGGTACGTCGAACTCGGCCATCTTTGTTGGTGTCTCAGGCCTGCCGAGTATCAGATGAAAGGAACTGAACATGGTTGTTCAAGATGTGATGACTTCTCCGGTTGTGAGTGTTCTACCGAGTGAGAATTACCAGAGTGCGTTACGGCTGATGCAAAGCCATCATGTACACCACCTGCCGGTCATCGACAACAATGGGCGCCTGTGCGGTATTATCGCCGAACGCGACATGCTGCAAGCAGCGAGCGCCTACATGAACACGATCGCCGAGGTTGAACTGGTGATGCGGCGCGATGTCGTCACGGTATCGCCGACCACACCGGCAGCCGACGCCGCACGGGTAATTCTGAGCCGGCGAATCGGCTGTCTGCCGGTCACCGATGGACGCGGCCAGGTCGTTGGAATCGTGACTGAGGGCGATCTGCTTGCCGCAATGCTCGAATTGATGGGCATTCCGCGCAGCACCTTCCGTGAGGAAGAAGTCGGCAATCAGAATTTGTAGCCTGTAGTCCGCTCCTTTCGCCCATACAGGTACAGTGTCCTGTCGCAGGTGGTTGTTTGCGGCCAAGGCTGCGAACAACCACCATCGCTATCAGCCGTCCCATCGGGCAAGATCGCCTCGATCGCGGGCGGTTTTATGGTATGTGGCCGGCGAGTTGCGCGGCGAAGTCGCGCAACTCGCCGACGACAAACTCCCTTAAGCGGCCGGGCGAGCCATCTCCGCGCCTTCATCTTCGGCCCGGAACTGGCTCATGTACAGGTCGTAGTATGCGCCGCGCAACTCCAGCAACTCCTCGTGGGTGCCGCGCTCGACGATCTCGCCGGCCTGAACCATCAAGACCTGATCGGCATTGCGAATTGTGCTCAGACGGTGCGCGATCACGAAACTGGTACGCCCGGCGAGCAATTGGTCAAAGGCCCGCTGGATCAAGCGCTCGGTGCGTGTATCCACACTCGATGTCGCTTCGTCGAGGATAAGAATACGCGGATTGGCCAGCGCCGCACGGGCAATTGCGATCAACTGGCGCTGACCCTGGCTTAAGCCGCCGCCCCGCTCACCCAGAACCGTCTGATAGCCTTGTGGCAGACGTTCGATAAAGCTATGGGCCTCGGCCATTTTGGCCGCTGCAATCACCTCATCGTCGCTTGCATCGATCCGGCCGTAACGAATGTTGCTTATTACCGTGTCGGCGAACAAGAACGAATCCTGCAACACAATCCCGATCTGATTGCGCAGACTCGCGGCCGTCACCTGCCGCACATCGTGGCCGTCGATCGTCACACTCCCGCCGGTCACATCATAGAACCGCGGAATTAAGTTGATAATCGTCGTCTTGCCGGCGCCGGTCGGCCCGACAATCGCCACAGTTTGCCCCGGCGTGGCGCTGAAACTCACGCCGCGCAATACCGGCTCGCCCGGTTTGTACTCGGCGGTAACCCCTTCAAACACCACTCGCCCTTCAATCAGCGGCAATTCGTGGGCATCGGCAGTATCAAGCAGATCCGGCCGCTCATCCAGCAGGCCGAAGATCCGCTCGCCGCCGGCAATCGCATTCTGGATGTTCGTCCAGAGCACTGCGATCTGCTGGATGGGCTGGTTGAAGCGCTGCACAAACTGCACAAAGGCCACCACCGTCCCAAGCGAGATCACCGCCGTGCCGAGCAAAGGTTGATTACGGAGCGCACTCAGGGCGCCAACCAGCACCACCACTGCGATCGCCACATATCCGAGCGCCTCCAACACCGGATTGAGCGCACTGGTAAAACTGGCCGCACGAACATTCGCGTCGCGGTTGGCGGCATTGGTGCGCCGAAACTGCTCGATACTCTCATCCTCGCGATTGAATGCCTGCACCTCGCGCGCCCCCGCGATGCTCTCCTGCAGTCCGGCATTCACACTCCCCATCTCACGCCGGCTCTTCCGAAAGGCTTTGCGGGCCTGGCTGGAAAAATAGATTGTGGCCAGCGCCATCAGCGGCACCACACTCACGCTGATCAAGGCATAGATCCAGTTCAGTTGCAGCATGGCCAGGATGGTCAGCACAATCTGCAAGATACCGCTGATTACACTCAGCAACGCGAAGCCGAGCACCTGCTGGATTGTGTCGGTATCACTGGTGATCCGGCTCATCACATTTCCGGCTTCGTTGCGGCTGTAATAACCAAGCGAGAGCCGGTGGATCTGCTCGAACGTGTCCTCGCGAATCCGCCGCAGCGCCCGCTGGCCGGCCCAGTTCATCGAGAAAAACGCCAACCCTTGCAGCGCCGCACCACTCACGAATAATACCAACAACCACCCGACCAGTCCCGCCAATCCGCTTAAGCGCGCCGCCGTATCGCCGCCGGGTGTCGCCGTGTAACTACAGGCCTGGGACTGCGGCAATAGATAACAATCCACCGCCTGACCGATCAGAAACGGTGCAGCCACCTGGGCAACCGTGCCGGCAACAATCAAGATCACTGTGAGCAGCACAGCGTACCAGTAGGGCTTGAAGTAATGCCAGAAGCGGGCCAGAGTTGCGCCGACACGAACCGGTTTCTCCTTGTCGGTCTCCAGCATGCGGCCGGGGCCGCCCAATCCTCCCATCATGACCAGGACTCCTCTCCGTTGCCGGTCGCGCTCGGATCGGCGTCGTCAACGAGTTGCGAGTGAAAGATTTCGGCGTAAATCGGACTATTCTCCATCAACTCGGCGTGGGTGCCGCGCGCGCGATCTTGCCCCGTTCCAGCACCAGAATCAGACCGGCGTTGCGCACCGTACTGATGCGCTGGGCGATCACCACACTGGTGCGCCCTTCCATCAGCCGATCGAGCGCCTGCTGAATTTTGGCCTCGGTCAGCATATCGACACTGCTGGTGCTGTCGTCGAGGATCAGCAGGCGCGGATTGAGCAACAAGGCCCGCGCAATCGCGATCCGCTGCTTTTGCCCGCCCGACAGGGTTACGCCTCGCTCGCCGACCCTGGTGTTATAGCCATCGGGAAAGCCGACGATAAACTCGTGGGCGGCGGCAGCGTGCGCGGCCGCCTGCACATCCGCATCACTGGCTTCCGGCCGGCCGAAGGCGATATTGGCACGAATGGTGCCGCTGAACAGGTTGCTCTCCTGCAACACAATCCCAATCTGCTCGCGCAGACTATCGATCGTCACAGTGCGCACATCGTAGCCGTCGATCTTGACCGCACCTTCGGCAGCCTCGTAGAAACGCGGGATCAGATTGATGATCGTGCTTTTGCCGCTGCCGGTAGCCCCAAGCAGCGCCACCGTCTGGCCGGGTTCGGCGGTAAAACTTACCTCGCAGAGCACCGGATCGTTGCTGCCGGGATAGCGGAACGTGACATTTTCGAAGCTCAGCCGGCCCGCGATCTGCGGCAGCGTCGTCGCGTCCGGTTTCTCGACAATATCGCTCTGGGCGTCGAGCACCTCGAAGATCCGGCTCGCCGACGCACTGGCCTGGGCCATGAGCGCGATAATAAAGCCTAATTGGCCGAGCGGGAAGAAGACATACACCAGATACAGGCTGAACTTCTGATACTCGCCGAGATCAAGCGTCCCGTTCAGGATCTGCACGCCGCCGAAATAGAGGATGGCGGCCTGGCCGAGTTGCGCGATCAGAAAGATCAGCGGGAAGAGGAAGGAGAGGATCTGATTGACCTTGATCTGCTGATCCATCAGTGATGTCGCAGCCACATCGAAGCGCTGAAACTCATAGGGCTCACGCGCGAAGGCGCGCACCACCTTCAGCCCGGCCATATTCTCCTGCAAGATCGTATTCAACTTCGACAGGCGCTGCTGCACCTCGGCAAAGAGCGGCTGGCTGATCCGGCCGAACACCATAAACAGCACCAGCGCAATCGGCAGCAACGGCAGCACAACCAGGGTCAGTTGCCAATTTGTGAACGCCAGCACCGCCAACGCGCCTACCAGCAGCAGCAACGACTGCAGCGCCAGCAACAGGCCCTGAGCCATAAATGTCCGCACGCGCTCTACATCGTCGGTGGCGCGAATCATCAACTGTCCGGTCTGGTTCTGATCGTAGTAGCTGAACGAGAGCCGTTGCAGCCTGGTAAACAACGCATTGCGCAAATCAAACGCCAGCCCCTGCGACGTTGTCTCGGCCATAAAGACCTGAATAAACGAGAAAATACCGCGCAACGCGGCGAACACCAGAATCAGCAACGCGGCGTTGATCACAACTTGCTCAAGGGCGCCGGAATCAGCGCCGTTTTCGAAGCTGTCGGTCACCGCATCGATCATGGTCTGGACAATCTGCGGCACCGCAAGTTGGGCCACAGTGGCGATCAGCAGTGCGCCGATCGCGATGCTCAAGCTCCGGCGTTGGTTGGCAAGATAGGCAAAAACGCGCCCAAGACCGCCGCCCGATGCGCGTTCTTGCCGCTCTGAGCGCTTTGAAGCAACTTGTGCTTGCACAGTAGTACATCCTCATTTTCAAGTGAACAACAGCCAGAAATCACCCCGTCACCGGCTCATAATCATCAAGGGCGCGTACCGCGCGATCAAGAAGATCCAGAAAGAGTTCCTGCTCCTCGTCGCTCAATGCCGCCAGGAGATCCTGCATCCGCTGCACATGTTCTTCATACAGCCGACGATGCAAATCACGTCCGGCTTCGCTCAGCCGAAGCAAAACAATCCGGCTGTCTTCATGATGCGGCCGCCGCTCGACCATCCCGGACTGCACCAGGCGCCTGGTTAAAGCCGTCAGCGATGGCGGCGTCAGTTGCAGTTGCTCGGCCAGATCTTTCATCGCCAACTCGTTCGCCGGTGCAAGCAAGCGCAGTACCCGCATATGCGAAAACGACAGATTCAGGTCGGCGATCTGGCCCATCACCGGCGAACGCTGGCGATGCCGCATCTGATCCATAAGATGCAGGAGGCGATGTGCATTACTATGATGATGGCATTCCATAATCGCTCCAATCAGTTAGTTTAGCTAACTAATTTCAGTGTATCACCATTCATTTATCACGCAACCCAACCAATGGCGGATGCCACCTACACATATGGGTAGGTAAGCGACCATGCCTGCGGCAGTTGGGATTGTGCGTACGTGAAGATCAAGGCGCATTTTGTGTGCTGCGTGCTGCAATTCTGCGTGCTGCATTTTGCATTGATCATCCTACCGCCAGATAATCCGCGCCGGGCCGGTAACCCCAGGCATGCAGGTCGGATCGCGCATCGTCACGGGCGCCGTGGGCGGTCAGGTACACAAGCACAAAGGGCCGGGGTGTTTGTTGCAACCATGTGGGCGGATACACCGGCACAGCGGCGATCTTCTGGCCGATTTTACGTGGATCAACATCGATCCAGGCCGTCGGCGGAAAGCCCTGTTCAATCAAACGCCTGGCCCGCAAGCGGGTCGGCCGTCCGGCGCCCCAATACACCAGCGGGCGTTCCTGATGCAAACGCGGATCACGCGCAAGAAAGGCAGCGCGTAGCGCATCGAACTGTTCACGAGCGTAGCGCGGATCACGGCGCGAGGTGCGATCGGGCCGTTCACGCCATGCGAGCAGCACCCGCGGATGCTTGGCCATGGGCATGCCGGCGTTGTGCATACGCAACCAGAGTTCATAATCTTCGGGGAAATTACCATTGCGATAACCACCGATTGCAGTCACTGCCTCACGGCGGAAGATCACCGACGGATGGGCAAACGGCGCCTCGATATAGATCTCTGCGGCGACTTGCTCCGGCGTAAGCACACTATTCTGCCAGCGCAGGTATTCGCGATAGCCGTCACGCACAAGGTGGCGGGGAAACGCAGCCACGCGCGCAGCGACAAGCGCCCATTCCGGTTGGTCGGCCAACAACGCAGCCTGGAATGCCAGGCGCTGCGGGTGCATCAAGTCATCGGCATCCATCCGTGCGATCAGCGGTGCCTGGGAGGCGCCAATCCCGATATTGAGTGCATCAGCAAGGCCAACCCGGCCTGGCCGGAGCAGCCGGATGCGCGGATCGGCGCGAGCGTGCTCGGCCAGCAGTGCTGCCGACTGATCGGTTGAGCCATCGTCAACCACAATCAGTTCATAGTCGGCGCAACTCTGGCGGGCGATCGAGGCAAGGCAGGCCGGCAAAGTCGGCGCGGCATTGTGTACCGGCAACACAATACTGATCACGGGAGCAATGGGCATTACAAAGCTACTCAGCAGTTAACATCCCGAGTTTTGAGCTCGCCGGCGCAACTCGGTTGAAGAAATATCGGCCCGAAAGAACGATTCGGGGATGCCGGCAAAGAGATCGCCATACCCTGCGGGCAGCACCAGATCATCGATCGTCGCGAAATGATCACCGACCATACGACCGGCCACCAGAAAACGACAACCGGCGGCCCGCAGGGTATTCAATCCAGCGATCAGCCCTGCATTGCCGTCGTAGTAGCGTGGATCGATCAGCCGCACGGCGGTGTCGTATCCAAGCACAAACAACCGGCCGGGAAACAGTTTCACCTTATCGACGAAACGCGGCGCACGTGAAAGCACCAGCGTCTCGCGGCCGGCGAACTGTTCAGCCCGGCGCACAATCTCATCGGCGCTGAGTTGCCCCTTGTCGGCATTGATCACCGGCAACTCGAAGGCAACCGGCAGGCCGGCAGTGCGCCGTGTCGCATCGGCCATGCCGAGATGGCCGGCATGAAGTGGATTGAACGAACCGGAAAGCAGGGCGCCCTCAGGCGGATCGTCGCTCTGGGCGTTTCCATCGGGGAGTAACGTGAGCGTGGCGATTCGTCCGGTCAGCAGATCATCAAGTTGTGCATGGTTCATGGCCTTATTGTACGTCAAAGTCGAGCGTTATTGCAGGCTATAAGCGGAAAGAACCTTCGCAGCCCGTATGTGTGCGGCAAAGTTTTCCTTGACAAGGAAAAAACGTTCGGGTACGATGGAGAAGGAACCCAGATCTTAAATACATAACGTATGTTTGATCAGAGTGCTGCGGTAGTGTGAGCGCAATGTATGCGTGCACTACAACCACGGATGATGGCAACGAGGCCCGCGCTCTGGGTGGATCTGCGATCGTGCCCCCCGGCGCTCTCCTCGCCAGTGTCTTCCTCTTTCTGTTTGTGTACCGACATTGGATATTTCTGTTCGGCAATTCCGACGATATGCCGCAATGGTACGGTCGAAAGGAGTCCCCTGTGAGGATCGCCGGCAACTACACCTTTGAAGCAACCCGTGAGGATGTCTGGTCGGCGCTGAACGATCCCGAAGTGCTGGCTCGCACCATCCCCGGTTGCCAGCGCCTCGATCAAGTCGGCGAAAATGAGTACGATAGTACGCTGAAAGTTGGCCTGCAAGCGGTACGGGGCGTGTACAACGGGCGCGTGAAAATCGACAACCTGGTGGCGCCGGAGTCATACGATATTCATGTCGATGGCAAGGGCAACAACGGTTTCCTGAAGGGAACCGGCAGTATCAAGTTGCGCGCTGAAGGCGATACGACGATTCTTGATTACGGCGGCGAAGCCCAGGTTGGCGGTACGATCGCCAGTGTCGGCCAGCGTCTGCTTGATGGGGCCGCAAAAACCTTGATCAACCAGAGCCTGAAAGCGTTGAACCAGCAGGTTATGGAACGACGCAACGGCGGGCCGAAAGAATCTGCCACTGCGCCGGAACCGGTCGTGAAGGCGGCCCCGGCAACTCCGGCCGCAGCCCCGGCCGAACCAACTCCACCGGCGGTTGTCGCAACGCCGGAACCGGAGCATGCAACTGCGCCACATGCCGCCGCCATGAGTGCGGGGTTCGAGCGGCGCACCATTCATGTGCCGGAACACGAACGTCTGAGTGAAACCGATGTCGCCCGCGGCGTGGTTGAGGATTTTGTCAAAGAACGGCCATGGGCGCCCTGGGTGCTGATGGCCTTTCTGATCGGGTACTTGCTCGGGCGCCGTTCGTAGGATTCGTTATTGAGATCCGGAGCCAACGAGGAGGTTGAAGCTGTGACCACGATCACCGTCACTGTCAATGGCGTTTCCCGCACCAATGAAGTTGAACCACGTACGTTGCTTGTCCATTATCTGCGTGAACAACTGAGCCTGACCGGCACCCATATCGGGTGCGACACCAGCCAATGCGGCGCGTGCGTCGTTCATGTCAACGGCGAGAGTGTGAAGTCCTGCACGATGCTGGCCGTACAAGCCGACGGCGCCACGATCATGACGATCGAAGGTCTTGCCGCGAACGGAAACCTGCATCCGCTGCAGGAAGGATTTTGGGAGAAGCACGGATTGCAATGCGGTTTCTGCACCCCCGGTATGATCATGGCCGCCGCCGATCTGCTCAAGCAGAATCCGAATCCGAGCGACGATGAGATCCGCCATGGCCTGGAGGGTAATCTTTGCCGCTGCACCGGCTACGAGAATATCGTCCGTGCGGTACGTTACGCCGCCGAGAAGATGGCCGCCCCCGCAACTGCCGATTAATGGCCTGTTCGACAATGCTTTACGACCCGCAGACAACATCTAGTAGGAGTCAATGATGACCGCAGCACCGGAGATGAAGGAGCGCATCGTCGGCCGCTCAATAAAGCGCCGCGAAGACCCTAAACTTATCACCGGCCAGGGCCAGTATATCGACGATATTAAGTTGCCCGGTATGGTTCATGCGGTGCTGGTGCGCAGCCCCTACGCCCACGCCACGATCAAAAGCATCAATACCGAAGCCGCCAAAGCCCACCCTGGCGTCGTCGCAGTGTTCACCGGCGACGATATGATGGACATCAATCCGATGCCCGCCGCATGGCAGGCCGGCGGTGTGAAGAATAATGCCGTAACACCGCGTGCCCTCGCCGTCGGCAAGATCTGTCAGGTCGGCGATCCGGTGGCGATTGTGTTTGCCGAGGATCGCTACATCGCCCGCGATGCCGCCGCTCTGGTCGAAGTGGATTACGAGCCGCTGGATGCCGTGGTCGATGCCAAAAAGGCCGTTGAACCCGGCGCACCCCAACTTCACGAGGCTGCACCGAACACATCGTGTTGAGTGGGAAGCCGGGGATAAGGCGAAGGCCGACG
>JAAUQO010000147.1 GCA_012032775.1 Oscillochloris sp.
AAGAACGATCTGGGGTGCGTTCAGCGCAAAGCGAACGCACCCCAGTGTGTTTTAGTTCTTCGGCGGGAGCATCAGGATCGGGAGGCTGAGTTGGAATGCGCGGGCCTCGATGTTGAATGCGAATACCGCCGAGATCTGCTCGTCCGGCACGACATTCCGTACGCTGACGCCGGCCTGCCGGCCTTCGCCCAGCAGTGCGGTCGCCACTTGCGCCCGTAGCTCGCCATTATTGATCCGCTCGGTCGGTAATGGCAGGCCGTCCCAGAGCACCTGTGCGCCGGGGGCGAAATTCGCGCCGCTAATGGTCAGGTTCAGGGTTGAACGGCCGGCGTAGGTGCTGTCGGGCGAAAGGCCGGTGATGACGGGGGCCGCCGCCTGAACCAGGAATGGCGCCGGGTTTGAGGCAAAATCACCCGGCTCCGGCGAATGCACCGTGATCTGGGCGATCACGGCGCCGCTGAGCAGTTCGGCGCCGACCTCGGCTGTAAGCTGTTCAGCATCGACAAAACTGGTTGCCAGCGGTGTGTTGTTCCAGCGCACTTCGCTGCCGGCAACAAAGCCGCTGCCCTGAATGGTGAGTGTAACGCCGGCGCTGTTCAGTTCGGCGCTATGGGGATCGAGGGCGCTGATCAGCGGTTGGATGCCGAGGGCGGTTTCGGCCCAACTGGCCGGATTCGCGACTTCGGCGGCATATGGCCAGGCGAAGCCGTCGGGCGCTTCCGTCAATCCATAGTGGCCCGCACTCAAGCCCAGCAGGTGATCCCAGCCGCCGAGCACGGTTCGCTCGATCCGTAATTCGGCACTCCAGCCGGCGGTATTCGTCGCAACCTGAGCCTGAATCCCATCAGGTCCCGGCGCGTCGAACCCACCTGCGCCGTTGCCCGCACGACTAAAGACCGCGCCGTCTTCGCCGACGAAGAAGCCGCTGTCGTCGCTCTGGGCCAGTGTCTCGCGGCTGTTGTCGCTGTCGGTGCGCAGGCCGACAAATGCCGTCTGGCCGGGCGCGCCGCCTGGAGTCCGCTGAAGCATGCCCAGAGCTGATCGGCGCTGCGCAGCAGCCGCAGCGTGGCCTGATTACCGTCGGCATAGGCTCGGAGCGCCACGGCACTTGCTGCGGCGTAGGCCGAATCATCGCACCCGCCGTCGAGGATAGGGGCTGATGCCAGCGGTATGCTGAGCGGCTCGATCTGAAAGTTCACACTTGCGGTCGCCGTCTGGTCGCCCGAGTCGCGGGCGCTCAGTTGCGCCGTGTAGTTGCCGGGCGCCAGCCCCTGAACTATCTGGTCGGCGCCGCTTCCATGCACCACACCATTGATGCGCCATTCCAACGCCTCGCCGCCTAACCCGCCATCTTCGGGATCGAGGGCCGTGCCGCGCAGCACAATCGCCTGGCCCGCCGCAAGGATTGGCCGGCATACGGCGCACTGATCGCCGGCTCCGGCAGGCGGTCGGCCAGGGTAAAGGCGGCCGAGGTGGCGATCGTGGTGTTGTAGCCGTCGCTGGCCAGCACGCGGATCCGCGCGCCGTTCGGGGCGCTGCCGGGGAGTGAGCCGAGATCGTCCAGATTCAGGCTTACCTGCGGATCGGGGCCGCCCGGCAGATCCAGCCCGACGGTGTGCCAACTTGCGCCGGCATCGTGGCTATACTGCACGGTGTAACGCAGCCGATCAGCCTGATCGGGGTCGCTCGCCGTCCAGCGTAGCGTGAGCGTATTCGAGATTGTGACGCCGGCGCCCGGTTGCTGGATCGTCACCTGAGGTGCGGCGGCGCCCGGTTTAAGGCTGTCGATCACCACGCCGTCGGCCAGGAGCTGAATCGTGGTCACCGATCCGGCCGGCGGCGCGAACAGATCGCTGAACACGGCATTTGCGCTCTCGGCGCTGTGGTCGTCGAGCGGGCGCACAACCAGGGTGCGCTCAAGCAGCACGGCGTCGTTGGGGCCGAGCAGGCGCAGGCTGTAGGTATGCTGGGTATTGCCGTGATCAAGCTCGGCGCGTTGATCGCTCAGTAGTTGAACGGTGGCGGGCGGCAGGCTCGCGCCGGGCAGTTGCAGGATGGTGCTGAGCGCGCCGCGCTCGTTTTCCATATCGACCACGCCGCTCACAAAGATGCCGGGAGCCTGGCCCGGTTGGGCCAGCAGTTGCGGCTTCGCACTCACGCTTGCCGCTTGCACCGAACTGAGCAGCCCGCGCCAGGTATAATCGCTCACCCAACTACGCCGTGCATAAGACATAAAATCGGCGGTTTCGTTGGGCCTGATCGGCTGAAGCGTGGTCACATCGAAGCCGTAGTAACTCGCGGCGCCGACATTTGCGATCTGGCAGGGCGGATAGGGATAGTTGCCGTCGATATCGTCGGGATCGCCGCAATCAACATGCTTGCGCCCGTAGTTATGGGCCAGTTCCTGGGCCATCACGCTGCCTTCACGGATCTGGTTCCAGCCGGGTGCAATCGGGTTGGGTGTGTGCGCGGGCAGTTGCACCCATGACTGGTTGCTGACCGTACTTGCGTAGCCGGCGAAGCCGCCGTTATCGGCCGCAGGATGCACCATACCCATAAAATGCACCGGCGCGCCGATGTCGTCGCAGGAATCCGGGTTGAACGAGAGCAATGCCCTGGTCCAGAGCGAGACAATCACTTTGTCGCGGTCGGGCAGGCCGCCGAAGCCCCAGCCGTCGCTCAGTTCGTACGGCCCGTGACAGGGGTAGGGCAGGCCGTAGTAGCTACACAGTTCCAGTTCTTCCACCGGCTCGACATCGCGGAACACCCAGACATCGGGCGTGGGCCAGCGCCGCTTGAAGTGATCGATCATGGTGGAGAAGTTGGGATCGTAGACCGAGGGCAAGGGCGTATGCGTGCGCACCGGCACGGTCCAGACACAGATCGGCGGCGCTTCCTGAAAGGTGATGTTCTGGCTGATCTGGTTGTTGCTGCGGTTGGGATCGCTATGCACTTGCCGGGCATCGATCTCCAGCCGCAACTCGATTGTGCCGGCGCTGATCCAGCTTGCCGGCAGCAGGAAGTACCAACCGTCATTGAGCCGGCTGCGGTCGAAGCTGCCGCCGGTGCTTAACGCACGCACGCCGTTCACCGGCTGAAGCGGCGATCCGGGCAACGGATTGCCGTTCCGCAAGCCAACCAGCCGCGCCTCGACATTCGGCGCACTTGGGCCGGCCACCTGCCGGGCGTAGCCACGCACATACGTGGTCTTCTCAGCCACCAGAGGTGCGTTATTCGCCAGGTTCTGAATCGCCTGGGTCGCTTCAATGCCGGCCACCTCGAAATCACGCACGATCGCACTTGCGTTCAGGGGCAGACTGTAGATGCCGTTGTTGCGGCGGGCGAAGAACATGGACGCGCCGGCGATAAAGATCCGGCTGTCGAGATTGGCCTGGCCGGTGGCGATCGTCTGGGCGCCTGGATTGGCGTCGTTATACGGTTTGCGCTTCACATCGCCGTTCGAATTGTTGATCGTACTGCGATCCGCCTCGGTCCAGTACAGATTGCCCGCCGCAAGCGCAAGATCGCCGATCTGCCAGTTTGTTGTGGCGGTGTACAGGAGCGGCGGCGGCGGCGATAGCTGGCCCGGCGGCGGCAGTACAAAGCAGACGGTGATCGCATTACAGGCCTGGTAACGGATCGACCAGGTGATGTTGGCGCCGTTCTGGGCCGCTTCCACCCAGTAGATTCGATAGGCGCCGTTGAATCCTCCGAGCGATTGGTAGAGCAGGCCGTGGGCGCGGGCCTCGATATTACTGAACTGGGTCCGGCTGGAATTGCACGGCAGGCTCTCGCAATTCACGCTGATCGACCAGATCCCGGTGCTGTCGCTCCAGTACATTGTGTTGCCGACCAGCAACAGGTCGTTCGGCTGTGTCCCGGTGGTGGCGACGGTTTCAATTGGGCCGCCGCCGGCCTTTGCGGTGCGGTAGATCGCGCCGAATGGCGAGAGCCAGTACAGAAAATCGCCGCCTTCGATCAGGGCCGGGCGCAAGCTGGGCGCCTGGATGTCGCTCAGATTGGCGATCCCGGTGGGTGTGTACGGCTCGCCCAGCGGCATGCGCTCGATCCGATTCTCGTCGTCATCGAAGTAATACAGGCCATCGCCGCTGCTGTGTAGCGCCTGATAGGTGCGGCAACTGGCGTCATTGTTGATCGATTCCAGCGTGCGCTGGACGCCGCCGCCGGCCGGTATGCGCTTGAGCGTGGCGATCGGGTTGAACTCGTCGGCAAAGCATGTTTGGGCCCAATAGACCAGGCCGGCGCCGACCGCCCATTCCTCGACATTATCGAGAATAGTGGGCGCGGCTACATCGGCGAGTGCGGGCCTGGCGCCGACCGGCGCAAGCAGAAATGCGCCAAGGGCCAGGAGCGTAACGATGCGATAGATCAGGCGGATGGACGGTTGCGACATGCCATGCTCCTTATGCTGCACACTGCATTCGTGAACAGTGCTCACTTTACAGCAGTGGTCTCAAAAAAGTCTCAAAGTCGGATTGCGACAGCCGATCGCACTGTGTAGAATGGTATCCTCATCACTTGCCGGGCCGCGAAATGAATGAGGATATGCCCCATGTCCGCCCTGAGCCTGACCCTCCTTGGTACGCCGCAAATCGCCCTCGATGATGCACCGCTCGGCTTTACCTATCGCAAAGTCGGCGCTCTGTTGATCTATCTGGCCCTTGAAGGCCCGAAGGTGCATTCCCGCGCGGCCCTGGCCGGTCTGCTCTGGTCTGATGCGCCGGAATCGGTGGCCCGTGCGAGTCTCAGTCAGGCGCTCACCAATCTGCGCTCCGTACTCGGCGAACGGGCCGGCGCCGCAGCGCACCAACCGCCGCTGCTGCTGGTTGATTCCGCGACGATCCGCTTGAATCCCGCTGCCCAGGTTATCAGCGATGTGCATACATTTCAGGCTCTGATTGCAGCCTGCGACGAGCATGCCCATTACGCCTGGCGCACCTGCGCCGTCTGTGGTGAACGGCTGCGCCGCGCGGCTGCGCTGTATCGGGGTGATTTTCTGGCGCAGTTTGTGCTGCGCGACGGTGCGCTGTTCGAGGAATGGGCCTTGCTGCAGCGTGAACAATTGCGCCAGCAGGCGATCGGTGTTTATGAGCGTCTGGTTGAGCAGGCCGAGTGGCGCGGCGCATTCAGCGCGGCGATTACGTTGGTGCGGCAGCAGATCAGCCTCGATCCATGGTTGGATCCGGCCCATCGCGAGTTGATCCGGCTGCTGGCCCTGAACGGCCAGCGCGCCGTCGCGCTGGCCCACTATGAGCAGTTTCGCCGTACCCTGGCCCGGGAACTGGGCATGGAACCCGATCACGCCACCGAACAACTCGCAGCGACGATCCGCTCGGCTGCACCACTTGCCGGCGCCGCCGATTTGCGCCGGGTTGGCCCGGCGCCGGGATCGTTCCCCAACGCGCCAACCCCGATGCTGGGCCGCAACGCCGAATTAGCGGCGCTGCTTGAACGTATCAGGCGCGATGAGGTACGCGCGCTGACGATCAGCGGCCCGCCGGGGGTTGGTAAAACCCGACTGGCCCTGGCCGCCGCCGCCGCCGTGCGCCACGATTTCTGCGACGGCGTCTGGTTCATCACGTTGGCGCCGATCGATGACGCGACCCTGGTGCCGCAGGCTCTGGCTCTGGTACTTGGCATCCGCGAGAACCCGCGCGAGCCGATCGCCACAACCCTGATCAAGCTCTTGCAAACGCGCCACAGTCTGCTGGTGCTCGACAATTGCGAACACCTGCCGCAGATTGCGCCCCTGCTGGCCACGCTGCTGGCCGAATGCCCGGCGCTGCACCTGCTGATCACCAGCCGCGCGCCGTTGCAGATCCGGGCCGAACAGCTCATGCCTCTGGCGCCCCTGGCCATCCCCGTCCCGGCCACCGGCATAGCCGCGATCGCGGCTGCTCCGTCAGTTCAACTGCTGATCGCGCGTACGCAGGCGCTGAAGCCGGAATTCCGGCTCGCCGAATCAAACAGCGCCGCCCTGGCGGCAATTTGTGCCCGCAGCGACGGGCTACCGCTGGCGATCGAGTTGATCGCGCCGCAGTTGGCCCAACAAACACCCGAACATACCCTGGCGCAACTTGCCGTCCATCTGCCGGCGCCCGCCGCCGGCCCACGTGATCTGCCCGCCCGCCAACAGACGATCGCGGCGGCGATTGCCTGGAGTGTCGATCGGCTTGATCGCCAGGCCCAGACGGTTTTCGCCCGGCTGGCAGTGTTTGTCGGCGGCGCGAGCTATGCGGCGCTTCAGGCAGTTGCCGGCCCGACCACACTTGCGCCGATCCTGGAGTTGTTGCAGCGCCAGAGCCTGCTTCAGACGGCGACAAGCGGCACGGTGCTGCGCTACATCCAGCTTGAAACGATCCGAAATTATGGGGCGGCGTTGCTGGCGGAACGCGGCGAGTTGGAGCAGGCCCGCAGCTTGCACCTCGACTGGCTGTGCGACTTCGCCGAACAGGCCGGCGGCGCATTGTTGGGCAGCGATGGGGCCGAATGGAGCGCCCGAATCGCGGCCGAGTTCGACAATCTGCGGCATGCCCGGCGCTGGGCGATCGACACCGGCCGGATCGCGGCGGCGTTGCGGATCGCGGTTGGCATCTGGCGCTTTCACTGGCAGCGCGGCCTGCTGAGCGAGGGGCTGGCCTGGCTTGAGGAAGGATTGGCCCAACAAACGCCGATCGAGCCGCTGCTGGAGATGCGGGCCTTGCGCGCCGCCGGTGTCCTGGCGCTGGGCATGGGTCGTTATACTCAGGCTGTTGCCCGGCTGGAAACGGCGCGCGATCTGGCGATGCGCCACGAGTCCAGCGATGAATATGGCGCCGCACTCACGAACCTTGGCCTGGTGTTGCGTGAACAGGGGCGCTTCGACGAGGCATGTGCCTGTCTTGAACAGGCTGTGCTGGTCAATCGCACCATGACCGACAACCCGGCAACGGCGAAATTCCCCCTGATCATTCTCGCCGGGCTGTACGAACGGATCGGCGCGATCGAGCGGGCGGCGGAGTTGTACCACGAATCCTTGCAGATCAACCAGCGCCTGGGCGACCGTGAGGGCAGCGCCAATGGATTGTACGGCCTGGGTGTGGTGGCCCGCATGCGCGGCGATTACCGGCTGGCCCATGAACTCGCCGCACAGTCGCTCGATCACTATCAGGCCTTGAATCACCAGTTCGGCATCGCCTGGGTCCACTGCCTGATCGGCGATATCGCCGCGACGAGTCACGCTGCGCCGAGGCATGTGCGGCCTACCGCCACAGCCTGAGCATCTGGCGTGAGCGCGGCGACCAGGTGAGTGCCGCGTTGCTGCTCGACAATATCGCCGCGCTGTTAAGCGATATCGGCCGCTGGCGGATTGCGGTGGTGGTGGGGAGCGCCGCCGCCGCCCTGCGTGAGGCGGAAGGGGTTGTGCTGACTGCCCGCGAACGGGATGCTCTGGCGCAGGTGGCCGAACGCTGCCGAGGGCAATTGGGCGAGCCGGGTTTTGCAGCGGCGGCGGCGGAAGGCCGGGCCTTACAGTTCGCCCAGATCACCGCACTGACCCTGGCCGAACTCGCTGCCGACTATCCCTCGGCAGCGCCGTAGATCACCACTTCGCTCAGGCTATGCCAGTCGTTCTCGCTATTGCCGAAACCGATAATCCGCACATAGCGGGCGCGTTGATCGGGGATGTTGAACACCTGGGCCTGAAGTGTGTTGCCGCTGCTGCGATCCGCGAGCACCCGGGTCCAATTCCGGCCATCGCTGGAGACGGCGATATGGAAACGGGCGCTGCGCTGATCGCCTTTATGGAACGCGATCGCCACCTGCGTAATGCGAGCGACCCGGCCGAGATCGTACTGGATGTACTGGCCCGATCCTTCGGCCGACCAGCGCGTCGTCAGGTCGTTGTCGCGGGTATTCGCCGGCAGATTGCCGTCGTCGTCGCTGGCCGTGATTGTAGCGACCGCCAGGATGCGATCGGCCTGCGATTGTGGGATCGCCGCCGCAGTAGGCAGCGCCGGTGTCGGCGCCGGAGCAGTGTTCAGTTCAGGGCAGGGGACGCCCGCTTCAAAGCGATCGCCATAGCTGCCGGTGATCGCGCCGGCAGGGTTCGCGGCGAAGCGATTGCCGCAGATCCGATCTTGCGGCAGCGCCTGCACCTTGATCCCGCCGGCCTGGTTGGCCCGCAGCACATTTGCATACACCCGGTTGTTGATCCCGTCGCGTTCCGTTGCACCGCCGAGCCTGATTCCGGCGCCTATGTTGTCATAAATCGTATTGGCGCGGACAATGTTGGCGTGGCCCTGAATATTGATCCCGGCGGCATCAGGATCGCGCTGGCCGGTACAGGTATTATATTCAACCAGATTGCCCCAGGCCGCTTCTTTGATATTGACGCACTCATTGCCCTGGGTATCGATCCGGTTGTGGTGAATCCAATTCTCATGCGAGGCATCGGGATCATCGGTTGGATTACGCCCGTCGTCGCGCTGATTCACCGCCGTCCCGATATAAATCCCCTCGCCGTTCTTGCCGTCGCCGGCAAAGCGGTAGTCGTAGACGCCGCAGTTACGGATCGTCGTATAGGCGATCTCATTCTGATGGGCGAAGTAGCGCAGCCGAATGCACTCGCCGCCGGCATTGGCGAAGGTCATGCCAAGCACCCGCAGCCCATTCACGCCGTCACGCGGCTCGCTGCCCTGCACATACAGCAGTTTATTGCGATAGCCGCGGGCTGAATCGGGATCGCCCCAGAGACCATCGATCGTGAACCCGGCCAGGGTCAGATGATCGTGGGTGATCTGCAGAATGCGGTCGGCGCCGGCGCCTTTCAGGATCGCCGTCGGCGGCCCGCTGATCGTGATCGGCGCGGCCGCAGTTCCGGCCCGCCGCGAAACGGCATCCTGATAGTAGACCCCCGGCGTCAGAACGATCATATCACCGGGATAGGCGCGATCCAGGGCGTGTTGAAGCGTTGCGAAGGGGGCGGTGCGCGAACCGGCGTTGTCGTCATCGCCGTTTGTGGCGACATAGTAGGTATCCGGACGCATCGCTGCATACCCGCCGCTTGCCAGCATGATCAGTGAGCCGACGATCACAACGCCAACCAGGCGCAACAATGTCATACGCTCCCACCCGGTATTTCCGGCCCGCGCAGGTTCAGTTGCGGCTGTTCGCGTTCCAGATACCCGATCTCCCACTCGCTGGTAAACAACAGCACCGGCTGCTCGGCCTGATCGTACACCAGCCGGGTTGCCGAGGGCAGGCGGGTCTGCGCCAGCAGTTCCGGCGGGCAATGGGGCCAGCGGGCCGCCGTAAACGACAGATGCTCCAGTTCGGTCTCGACGTTATACTCCGTCGCCATGCGCGCCCGCACCACATCGAACTGCAACTCGCCGACCGCCGCCAGGATCGGTTCGCGGCGCATACTCTGCGGATCGTAGAGCAGTTGCACCACGCCCTCTTCCACCAGTTGTTCCAGGCCTTTGTGGAACTGCTTGTGCTTGCCCAGGCTGCGACTTTGCAGGATAGCGAAGCGCTCGGGGGCAAAGCGCGGCAGCGCCGGGTAGCGCAACAGGGTGCCGCTGCAAACCGTATCACCGATCGCAAACAGGCCGGGATTGGTCACCCCAATCACATCGCCGGGGAATGCCTCATTCACCGTCTCGCGCTCGCGGGCGAAAACCCGGCTGGGCCGGCTCATGCGGATCGTGCGTCCAAGGCGCGGATTATGCACCTGCATGTCCTTTTCGAAGCGCCCCGAGCAGATGCGGATGAAGGCCATACGGTCGCGGTGCAACGGATCCATGTTGGCCTGAATCTTGAACACAAAGCCCGAAAACGGCTCGCCAATCGGGTCGATCGGCCCACGGTCGCTGATACGCGGCCCCGGCGCAGGTGCAAGGTTCACCAATGCCTGCAAGAACGGCTCAACACCGAAATTATTCAGGGCGCTGCCGAAAAAAACCGGCGTCACCGAACCGTGGAGAAAGGTCTGCATATCGAATGGTGCGCCGGCGCCTTCGAGCAGGGCTATTTCGTCGCGTAGTTGGTGCGCGGCGGCCTGTCCGATCAGCGCCTCCAGGTGCGGATCATCGATCCCGGCGATCGCCACCGGCGCGCGAGCGGCGCCATGGGCAGTGCGGGTGAAGCGTAGCACCTGGCGTTCGGCCAATGCATACACGCCCTGAAAATCGCCGCCCGAACCAATCGGCCAGTTGCGCGGGGTGACGCCGATCTGCAACATGCGCTCGATCTCATCAAGCAGATCGAGTGGATCGCGACCCGGCTGATCCAGCTTGTTGATAAAGGTGAGAATCGGGATCCCGCGGAGCCGACAAACCTCGAACAGCTTGCGGGTCTGGCTTTCGATACCTTTGGCGGCATCGAGCACCATCACGGCGCTATCAACCGCCATCAGAGTGCGGTAGGTATCCTCGCTGAAATCCTGATGGCCGGGCGTATCAAGCAGATTAATCCGGCAGCCGGCATAATCAACCGCCAGCACGGTCGAACTGATCGAAATGCCGCGTTCACGCTCGATCGCCATCCAGTCGGATGTGGCGTGGCGCTGGTTTTTGCGGGTGCGAACCGAGCCGGCCAACTCGATCGCGCCGGAATACAGCAGCAGCTTTTCGGTCAGGGTTGTCTTCCCGGCGTCCGGGTGTGAGATAATCGCAAAGGTGCGCCGGCGGGCCGTTTCACTGATCAGGTGCTCGGGTGGATGTGGATTGTGGGTTGTGTCCTCGGTCATAGCCAATCTTTGGTATTGGAACGCCGCAACATGTGGCCTCCGGCAGGTTGCGCCACATGCATTGCGCCTCGTGATCATCGGGTGCTCAAGACATCATGATAGCATCATTCAGGCCAGTGGCAGCGGCTCGTATACAGCCTCAGGCATCACGCATCACGCCTCAGGCATCAGGCATCTTCTTCTCAAGAAAGGTCGATCATGACGACAAACAAGCTACGGGTTGCGGTTCTGCGGCCGCGGCGCCTGGGCCGATCATGCCCATATTCCCGGCTGGCAGCGGGATCCGCGCTGCGAGGTGGTGGCGATCGTCGATCCGCTGCGTGATCGCGCCGAGGCATTCGCCGCCAAATTCGGCGTTGCCGAGGCAACCGACGATTGGCAACAGATCGTCGCCCGCAACGACATCGATGTGATCGATGTCTGTACGCCGTCGCACACCCATTTCGAGCTTTCAATAACCGCGCTCGAGTCGGGCAAGCATGTGTTGTGCGAAAAGCCGGTGGCCTACGATTTCCGCGAAACGCTGCGCGCCGCAGCCCTTGCCGACGCCAAAGGTCTGAAGACGAAACTCGGCTTTACGTTTCGCTATAGCCCCGGTGTGCAGTTCGCCAGGTCGTTGATCGATGAGGGCTTCGTCGGCAAGCCGTTTATCTTCAACGGCTACGAGCAGAATTCGCAGTGGCTTGACCCGCAAAACCCGCTGCGCCAGGTCGATCATAGCGCCGACCAGTCGGTGATTAAGACATCGTCGCTGGAGGGCTATGGCGCGCCGATCATCGACATCGGCCACTGGTGGGTCGCGCCGATTATGAGCGAGTGGTCGGTACGATGCGCAACTTCATCCCCGAGCGCATGGTGCGCGCGACCGGCAAGATGATGCGAATGAATATCGACGACGGCGACATCTTTATCGGCGAGTATGCCAACGGCGCAATTGGTTCCATCCAGACCAGCTTTGTGACGGTGGGGAATTACCCCGGGATCGAGGCCCGGATCTACGGCGAGAAAGGCGCGATTATCTGCCGCCTGGTGGAGGAATTCGGTGTGGCCGAGACGGTCAAGATCGCGACGGCCGACGATGTCGAGTTCAAGCAGGTCGAGATTCCGCAACGCTTCTACCCGACCGGCGGCCATCCCCGCGAGTCCTGGCGTTCGCTGTTCTACGCCAATCTGGTTCGTGATTTTATCGACGAGATCCGCGACGGCGGTTCGCGTAACCAGGGTAATTTCGCCGACGGCGCCTGGGTGCAAGAGGTGATCAATGCGGTTGAGCAGTCGTTCCATGAACGGCGCTGGGTTGATCTGCCCCTGGCACGCTAGCATTAATGCAGCGCGCAGCATGCGGGATGTGGAGCTGCATTCTGCACTTGCACGAAGGGGAGGGGAATGACTTCTGTTTCTTCCTTCAGCCGTTGGCTGGACGACTTCTTTACCTCATCGGGCGCGGCTCGGTGATCGATGAACCGGCCCTGATCGCGGCGCTGCACAGCGGCAAACTCGGCGGCGCGGCCCTTGATGTCTTCGCGAACGAACCGCTAGCGGCCGAGAGTCCGCTCTGGACGCTGCCGAATGTCCTGATCAGCCCGCATTCGGCAGCACCAGCGACCGTGAGAATGCGCGGATTACCGCGTTGTTTTGCACCAACCTGCGGCGCTATCTCGCCGGTGAACCACTGTTGAACCTGCTCAACCCGACAACCCTGTATTGATTCAGGCGCGCTGCGCCATGTGGCCAATCCAAGGGCAATAGCCAAGTTCTGCGCTGCGGGCGTCGATTCTCGCCCACACTGCATTATCTACGGCGCGATCACCTGTCCGTGGCGCACCACAAGCAGCGGCTGCGTCAGGGCGCTCAGATTGCTTAAAGGATCGCCCTGAACGATCAACAGGTCGGCCAGTTTCCCTACTTCAACCGTACCAAGCTCCGTCTCTAGCCCCAGTGCCTCGGCGCTGCCGTAGGTGCTCGCCTCGATGATCTGCTGTGGGCTGAGCCCGGCGGCCTGCCAGTGCATCAGTTCGGCGATCGGCATACCGATCGGCATGCCCGGCACACCGCCGTAGTCGTCGCCGAGTGCGAGAATGCCGCCGGCTGCGACAAAGCGCCGCAGGTTATCGTACATCACCGGCAACATCTGCTTGCGCCAGACTACCTCGTTGCCGCGCTGCCGGGCCAACGCCTCATACACAGCGATCGTCGGCGTCAGACTCACGCCATGCTCAACCATAAGCGCGATCACATCGTCGGGCAGGCGGTCGCGCGGGCTATGGGCGGCATTATCGATTCCGTTCAGCACGGCCCGGCGCAATGCAACAACCCGGTCAACATGCGAACTCACCCGCAAGCCGCGGGCATGGGCGGTCGCGGTGATCGCCGCAATCTCCTCGTCCGAAAGCTCCATCCAATGGACATCCGTGCGCCCGCTGACGGCGAGTTTGATCGCGTCGGCGCCACTATCCGCCAGCATGGTGACGATGGCGCGCGCATCATCGGTGTCGCGCACGGCGAGCCCTTCCACCCGCAAGGACTGCTCGCGCACGGCGAAGGGGTAGCCGCCATCAACCGTGACAATCGGCCCCGCAATCAGCAAGCGTGGGAAGGCCGGATCCTCCGATTCCCGCATACGATTGCGGGTCGCGACCAGTTCGTCAAGTGGGCCGGCCAGATCGCGCAGGGTCGTCACTCCCGCACGGGTCCAGTGGCGCAGATCATCGTCGCTGAGACCGCTGATATGGACGTGGGCGTTGATAAAGCCGGGCATGATGGTTGCGCCGCGCATATCATAAACCGGGGTATCGGCGCTGTAGCGCAGCAGATCGGCCGTTGTGATCTCGACAATATGCCGGCCTTGAATGGCGATTGCCGCGTTCTCAAGCGGCGGAGCGCCGGTTGCGTCGATCAAGGTGCCGCCAACAAGCACCAGATCGTAGCGTGGCTCGGGCACCACCGTCGCCGTGGGCAATGCTGTCGCGGTCGGAGTCACCGTTGCGGTCGGCATATCCGTTGGCACCGGAGTTACGGTCGGCAACTGCGTCGGGCCACTTGCGGCAACTGCGACCGGCGTTTCAGTTGGGGCGGCACAGGCGACAAGTTGCATCAGCAGCAAAAGAACCAGACTTGCCCGAACCATAGTGCTCAAGCGGGATGTGCCGCTGCTGCGGCCGCACGACGTTGCGCGCTGGGCGAGAAAGGAACGCCTGGTGGTCTGCAAGAGAAGAACGAGATCCATGAACATGAAAGAATTCCTATGTCACACACCAAACACCAGATTATTGGATACGATAATTCACCGGTTCATGCCGACGAGCACCCGATCGAGGGCCGCCGCCGCAAGATCGTTTGGGTCGGCCTGGGCCTGATTAAAGCCGACCGTCACAACCACGCCGCTTTCCGACGCATACCAGATGGCCGAGCGAAAGCCGCCATAGCCGCCGATATGCCCAAGCACCAGGTTCGCATTGATGGGGCGCTGCGCACCGTTTGCGGTCGGATCGATCGCCAGTCGGTTGCGCATCACACCCAGGCCATACTCCAGATCCGGCATGCCATACTGCCCGCGCCCGCTGACAAAGCGGCCCAACATCAGATCCCGGCTCTCGGGGCGCAACAACGCTCCGGCGAAGAGTGCCCGCCCGAAACGTTCGAGATCGCCGGTCGTCATCGCCAGGTTCGCGGTTGCGAATGCGAACGACATCGACGACATGGTGATATCTTCCTGGTATGAGTAGCCATGGGCCAGGCGCGGCGGAACCGGCTCCTGCGGGAGAAATGCCGCCTGATCCATGCCCAACGGATCGAAGATGCGCTGCCGCACATGCTGGGCGAGCGGCTGACCTGTTACGTGTTCTACCAGCATGCCGAGGATGACATAGTGGGTGCTGGAGTAGTCCCACCGCCCACCGGCGCGCTGCGGAAAGCGCGCGGCGTAATCGACCAGATCCTGCGGTTGCCACTCGTAGTTCGGATCGCCCTGCATCTCGCCGATCAGCCGGCGATCTTCCAGGTAGTCGTAGAGCCCGGCGGTGTGCTGAAGCAGTTGGCGCACGGTGATCCGATCGCCGCCGGGAACACGGTCGGGCATCCAGGTGGCGATCGGATCATCGAGTGTCAGCCGGCCTTCTTCCACAAGCTGAAGCACCACCACCGCCGTGAACATCTTGCTGACGCTGGCGATTCGCACTGGTGTGTCGGGCGCCATTTCCCGTTCCGCTGCACGCTCGGCCAGGCCGCTTGCGCCGCTCCAGGGGGCATATCCCGGCACACTCACGGTGAGCACTGCGCCGGGGATAAAGCCATCGGCGACACGATATCCAGCAACTCTTGCAACTCGCCAGGTAAGTGCCGCGTCGAGTG
>JAAUQO010000148.1 GCA_012032775.1 Oscillochloris sp.
TATCAGTGGGATCGTGCCGATCACGCGCGCGGCGATCGATTGGCTGCGGGCCGCCGGCGCGGAGCCGTTTGTGGTGCCGGCAATGGGCAGTCACGGCGGCGCCACGGCTGCCGGTCAGGTCGGGATGCTCGCCTCGCTCGGCCTGACTGAAGAATCGCTCGGCTGTCCGATCCGTAGCTCGATGGATGTGGTTGAGTTGGGGCGGATCGCCGATGGAACCCCGGTGTACATGGATCGCTTCGCCGCTGAAGCCGATGGTGTGCTGGCGATCAACCGCGTGAAAACCCATACCTCCTTTGAAGGCCCGATCGAGAGTGGTCTCGCGAAGATGTGTGCCGTTGGTCTCGGCAAGCGTCAGGGCGCCGAGACGGTTCATCGGACTGCGGTGTATGGCCTGAAAGAGCAGATGCTGCCGATGGCGCGGGTGGTGGTCGAGCGCGGGCGGGTGCTGGGCGGTCTGGCGATCCTGGAAGATGCGCGCGAGCAGACGGCCGCGCTCGTGGGGTTGCCGCCGGCCGAGATCGGTGGCCCCGGCGAGGCGGCATTACTGGCCCAGAGCAAAGCGATGATGGCCCGCTTGCCTTTTGATCGTTTCGATGTGCTGGTGGTCGATGCGATCGGCAAAAATATCTCCGGCACCGGGATGGACACGAATATTATCGGGCGACTGCCGATCCCCGGCGAGCCGGCTCCCGAACGGCCGGTGATCAATGTGATTGTGGTGCTCGATCTTACCGCTGAAACATCCGGCAACGCAACCGGCATCGGTCTGGCCGATCTGACAACGGCCCGCCTCGCAGCGAAGATCGATTTCCGGGCCACTTATATCAATACGCTTACCGCCGGCCTTGTGGGGTTGTGTAAGGGCGGCTTGCCGATCACCCTGCCCAGCGCCCACGATGCGGTTGCAACTGCGGTGAAGGTTTGTGGTCAGGCCGATCCGGCTGCGGTGCGCCTGGTTCGCATCCCGAATACGTTGCATCTGGAGGAGTTGCTGGTGAGCGCCGCACTGTTGCCGGAGGTGGCGGCCCATCCCAGCCTGGAATTGATCGGGCCGGCGGTGTGGCGCGATCTTGATGATTGAGGAATTATGGCTGCGATCCATCATCTGATACATTGTGACGCCGAGGCGATCGCTACCTGGGAGCGGGCTGCGCCCACCCTTGATGATGACCCACAGGCGCGGATTGTTGTGCTCTCGCCGGAGTTGCCGCTCGATGCGGCGCTGGAATTGATCCCGTGCTGGCGGGCCGATACGCCTGAGGCGAGTTGGATCGAGGTGCAGGTGCGGGTGCGGGGTGCAAATGGTTGGAGCCGTTTCTACCGCATCGCGGCCTGGGATTCGGCGTCTGAGCAGAGCCGACGCAGTAGTTTCGCCGACCAACGCGATGATGATGGGCGGGTGGCGACCGATACGCTGATCGCGACTCGCCCGGCGTCGGCGGCGCAACTGCGAGTGTTGTTGTGCGCCGAACCCGGCGCCGATATGCCCGATCTGGAGGATGTGACGATCTGTGTGAGTGGGCCGGAAGCCGCCGCACCTGCCTTTGTCGCCCCGCCTGCTACGCCCGCGATCGCCTTGCCGTTGCTGCTCTCGCAGTATGCGTACCCCGAAGGCGCCGGTTGGTGCAGTCCGACTGCGGTGTCGATGGCGCTGGCGTATTGGCGCGCCCAACGCCCCGATCTGCCGCTGGATGCATTCGCTGATGCCGCCTGTGTGGCGCAGGTCGCCGCGCCGCAGATCTTCGATCCGGCCTGGGAAGGAACCGGCAACTGGGCCTTCAATACCGCTTTCGCCGCTGCACACGGACTCCATGCCTATGTGACCAGGTTGCACAGTTTGGAACAGGTGGCGCGCTGGACGGCGGCGGGGGTGCCGGTGATTATCAGTATTTCCTGGCAGGTAGGGCAGATCGACGGCGCGCCCGGCAGCACCGCCGGCCATCTGACGATGGTGATCGGCTTCGGCGGAGGTACGGCGCTGATGGCGGAACCGGCCGGTCGCGGTGGGTCCGAGGCGATCCTGCGCAGCTATCCCGCCGATCAACTCTTCGCCCGCTGGCAAGCTGCCTCACGCGGCACGGTCTACCTGATCTATCCGCCCGATTGGCCGACGCCCACAGCAGGGCCGGATGATGCCTGGATCAGCTAAAATCTGTTCCTTCGGTTGTTTCCGAACATCATCCCGATCCTTGATCATGCCTGCGATTCGCGTTCCGCTGCGTTCAATTCATGCAAAATGAGTCGCATGAACATCCTGTTGCTTAGCCCCTATCCGCCCTACCCGCCTCGTGGCGGCGGCGCGTTGCGAATCTTCCATTTGCTGCGCGGGCTGGCGGCGCGCCACGAGGTAACGCTGCTCAGTTTCGCGCCCGATGCCGCCGCCGTCGCGGGTATGACGCCGCTGCGGGATTTCTGTCGTCTGGCAACCGTGATCGGCCCGCCGCCGCGCCCCATGCTGGCCCGCGCCTTCACCACCCTCGCCTCGCCACTTCCCGACATGGCGTTGCGCAACGCCGATCCGCAATATGCCGAGGCGCTCTCGCGGATTCTGGCGGCGCAGCGCTTCGATCTGGTGCAGGCCGAGAGTATCGAGATGGCCGGTTATGGCCTGATGTCCCGTAGCTTTGCTCCGCCCAACCAGGCACCGCGCAGCATCCTCGATCAATTCAACGCCGAGTATGTGTTGCAGCGCCGCGCCGCATACACTGATCTGCGCCGGGGTTTGGCCCTGCGGCCACGGGCGCTGCTGGGTGGGATCTATTCGCTGATTCAGTGGCGCAAACTGGCGGCCTACGAGCGGCGCATGCTGCGCAGCTACGACTGGATGCTGGTGGTTTCCGACGAGGATCGCCGCGCGCTGCGCCGGCTGGATCGCCGTGCCGAACCGCTGGTGATCCCAAACGGCGTCGATGCCGCGCACTACAGGCCCGGCACTGTGACGCCGATCGACTTCGGCGGGCCGGCGATCGTCTTCACCGGCACCTTTGATTTCCGGCCGAATATCGACGCGATCAACTGGTGTGTGCGCAAGGTGCTGCCGCTGGTGCGGGCGCGCCGGCCCGACGCTCGCCTGGTACTGGTGGGTCGCGGCGCTACAGCGGCGGTACGCGCCCTGCACAATGGCGTAGCAGTTGATCTGGTCGGCGAGGTGCCCGATGTGCGGCCGTATATCGCCGGCGCGGCCGTATTTGCCGTGCCGCTGCGGATCGGCGGCGGCTCACGGCTGAAACTGCTGGAGGCCCTTGCGGCTGCGGCGCCGGTTGTCAGCACCACCATGGGCGCCGAAGGGATCGATGGTCTTGGGCATGAACGCCATCTGCTGCTCGCCGACCGCCCGGCCGATTTCGCCGCCGCAATCCTGCGCCTGCTCGATGATCCGGCCTTGGGACGCCGGCTTGGCGCCGCCGGGCGCACTCACGTTGCCGCGCAGTATGATTGGAACGCGATCATTCCGCGCCTTGAACAGACGATTACGATGTCCCCTAGTGCAAAAAATCACCCATAGGTACCACCTGTTTCCCTTGCACCCCTGCATAAACCGCTTCATCATGCAGGGGCTTCCCAATGCGCTTTGCGAAGGAGAAAGGACACGACTGTGTCGTCACGAGTCGCTCCCCGACTGCTCCGTACGCTTGCCGCCCTTGCACTCCTCTTCACATTTCTTTTCCCGGCGCGGCCTTCCGTTCGATCCGTTTATGCGAGCCCGGCCTATCAATCGCTGCCGTTTAGTCAAGATTGGTCGAATAGTGCTGCGATCAGCATCGACGATAACTGGGATTCGGTGCCCGGCTTCGTCGGCTATCGCGGCGATGATCTTACCGGCAGCACCGGCACAAATCCACAGACCATCCTCGCCGATGGTTCCGGCACGCCGATCGATGTAAACGCAGATGAGACGAGTCCGGGTACTTTCAACACCGGCGGCGTCGCCGAGTTCGCGTTGGCGAATCCGGTTGTGGCCCTGCAAGGCTCCAGTACGGCCGATGCGCCGCATCTGGTGCTGCACCTGAATACCGTCGGCTTCACCAGCATTCAGGTACGCTACACCGTGCGTGATGTGGACGACGGCGGCGATCACGCGCAACAGCCGATCGCCCTGCACTATCGGGTTGGCGAGAGCGGTGATTTCAGCGATGTGTCGCAGGCCTATCGGGCTGATCTGAGTTCCGGCCCGGATCTGACCCTCAGCACGCCATTCACGATCACGCTGCCGAGTGCCGTGAATAACCAACCCCAGTTGCAATTGCGTTGGATGACCGCCAATGCGGGCGGCAGTGATGAATGGCTCGGCATCGACGATATCAGTGTCACCGGCACGCCGACCGGCGGTGATGCGCCGCCCTTTGTCGAAACGATCACGCCCGCCCCAAATGCGGTCGGCATCGATCCGGCTACGGCGATCACGGTTGCGTTCAGCGAAGCGGTTGATCTGGGCGCAACGGCGGCGACGCTCATTTGTGGCGGGAATCCGGTTACGTTCAGTGGCTTACCGGCCAATGATGTGACGAGCGTTAACCTTATGCCCGGTGCTGATCTGCCGATCGGCGCCGCCTGTACCGTAACCCTGGATCCAGCCCAGATCAGCGATAACGACGGAACCGCCGACCAGTTAGTCGGCACCACGAGTTTTAATTTCAGTGTCTCGGGCGGCTGCAACGATCCGGTGGTCAAGCTCTCGACTATCCAGGGCAGCGGCGCAGCCACGCCCTGTGGCGGCGAAACTGTGGTTGTCGAGGCGGTTGTAATCGGCGATTACGAGGGTGCGGATAATTCCGGCACCTTGCGCGGCTTTTACCTGCAGGAAGAGCCGGCCGATTGGGACAGCGATCCGGCGACCTCGGAGGGGATCTTTGTCTATAGCCCCAACGACCCCGACGCGGTTGCGCTCGGTGATCGGGTGCGCGTCAGCGGCATGGTGTCTGAATTCGAGGACCAGACCCAGATCACCGAAACGGCGATCGAGATCCTGGCGAGTGATGTTTCGGTTGCGCCGGTGACGGTGAGTTTCCCGCTGAGTAGCGTCGATGTTCTGGAGCGCTTCGAGGGCATGCTGGTCACATTCCCGGAGACCCTCTACGTTACCGAGCATTTCAACCTCGATCGCTTCGGCCAGATCACGCTTAGTTCCGGCGGTCGTTTATTCCAGCCGACTCATCTGACCGCGCCGGGCGCCGCAGCCACTGCGCTTCAGGCATCCAACGATCTCAATCGGATTATCGTCGATGATGCCTTGCAGGTGCAGAATCCCGAGCCAATCGCGTTCGGGCGCGGCGGGAACCCACTCACTGCCGACAACACGTTGCGCGGCGGCGATACGATCACCGGCCTGCAAGGGGTGCTGACCTACACCTGGGGCGGGAATTCGGCCAGCCCGAGTGCCTTCCGGGTGCGCCCGATCAATGCCCTCGGCGGCGGCGTGCCGGACTTCCAGCCCGCCAACCCGCGTCCGGCCGCGCCCGAGGCCGTGGGCGGTGAACTGAAGGTAGCCTCGTTCAATCTGCTCAACTACTTCAACACCTTCAGCGGTTGTACGGGCGGTGTAGGCGGCGCAAGCATCGGTTGTCGCGGGGCCGAGAACAGCGCCGAGTTCCAGCGCCAGCGCGCCAAAACAATTGCGGCGCTGGTTGGCCTTGATGCCGACATCATCGGCGTAATTGAGTTGGAGAACGACGGCTACAACACCAACCCGAATCCGCTCCTGAACGCCGCGATCTGGGATCTGCTCTTTGGCTTGAATGATGCAACTCCCGGCGATGCGAACGATTATACCTTTATCATCCCCGACGCCGAACTCAACCAGGTGAATGTGCTCGGCACCGACGCGATCAAGGTCGGGATTCTCTACCGTTACAACAAGGTTGAGGCGGTGAATGAGGGCACGTTTACATCCAGCGATTCGATCTTTGAGCGCCGGCCGCTGGTGCAGGTTTTCGCCCAACTCGACAACGAGTTCAACCCGACCGGCGAGCGCTTCGCGGTGGCGGTGAATCACTTCAAATCGAAAGGCAGTTGCCCCGGCAGTGGCGATCCGAACGCCGACCAGGGCGACGGCCAGAGTTGCTGGAATGCCAGGCGTGTGCAGCAGGCAACGGCGTTGCTGAGCCTGATCAACGCTAGCGTGCTGCCTTCGGCGGCGATGGATGGCGATCGCGATGTGTTGATCATGGGCGATCTGAACTCCTACGCCCAGGAAGATCCGATCACGCTGTTGCAGAACGCCGGCTATATCGATTTGATCGCCGAGGAAGACGGCGCCGCCGGCTACTCGTATGCCTTCGACGGCCAATGGGGCTATCTCGATTATGCCCTGGCATCGCCGAGCATGGCACTTCAGGTAACCGGCGCAACCGAGTGGCATATCAACGCCGATGAGCCCGACGCGCTCGACTACAATACCAACTTCCGCAGTGCCACCCAGCAAACAACACTCTACGCACCCGATGCCTATCGCGCCTCCGACCATGATCCAATTCTGATCGGGTTGGATCTTGCGCCGCCGCCGGCTAATCAAGCGCCGACGCTCAGCACCATCGATCCATTCAGCGGTGCGACGCGGAATCAGCCGTTCACCCTTACCTACGCCGATCTCGCCGCTGCCGCCGATGCGCAAGATCCCGACGGCGATCCACTGGTGTTCCGGATCGAGCAGGTGCTCGACGGCAGCCTGACCAAGGACGGCACGCCGATTACGCCGGGTGTCACAACCCTTGGGGTCGGCGAGGAACTTGTCTACACCCCGGCGACCAGTGGCAGCAACGTAAGCGCGTTTAGCGTCGTTGCCTCCGATGGATCGCTCGCTTCGACACCGGCGGTGGCGGTGCGCTTTGTGGTGGCCGAACCCGGTAGTTCCAATCAGGCGCCGACCCTGACGGCCGTTGATCTGATCGGTGGCGCCGCAATCGGCGAGCCCTTTACGCTCACCTACGGCACCTTGGCCGCCGCCGCCAATGAGCAGGATCCCGACGGCGATCCGCTGGTGTTCCGGATCGAAGCCCTGTTGGACGGTAGTCTGACCAAAGACGGCACCGCCGTCACCCCTGGTGCGACAAGCATCGGCGCCGGTGAGACATTGGTGTACACGCCGGCCAGTAGTGGCAGCGCTGTGGCGGCCTTCCGCATTGTTGCCGCCGATGGATCGCTCGCTTCCGCACCGCCGGTGGATGTGCGTTTTGTGGTGGCCGAAGTCGCTCCGCCAAACCAGGCGCCGACTCTGAGTGCGATCGATCTGATCAATGGCGCAACAATCAGCCAGCCCTTCACGATCACGTATGGTGTGCTGCTGGCCGCCGCAAACGAGCAAGATCCCGACGGCGATCCACTGGTGTTCCAGATCGAGCAGGTGCTCGACGGCAGCCTGACCAAAGACGGCATTGCGGTGACGCCGGGCACAACCCTTGGCCCCGGCGAGGAACTTGTCTACACCCCGGCGACCAGTGGCAGCAACGTAAGCGCGTTTAGCGTTGTGGTCTTCGACGGAGTTCTGTCATCGGTAGCGCCGGTGGCGGTGCGCTTCGCGGTAACCGATCCGGGCGAACCGGAACCGTCGCAACAGCGCCTCTACCTGCCGTTGCTGGAAAACAATCCATAACAACTTCGTTGTAGCTCGTACGGCATCACTACGGCGCTGCTCCTACCGACATTAAGCGGCAGGAGCAGCGCCGTTTTCACCACTGGCGATTGCCGCAAGATGTGCTATGCTACGCACACTTGTTTTGATGGCATGCGGGCAAGGAGGTGAAGCATGGATCTGGCGACGGCAATGCGTGAACTGGAGGCTGCCGGCACCGCCCAGAATCGCAAAGTGTATGGACGGCATGGCGTGCGCGAGCCGTATTTCGGGGTAAGCTATAGCGCACTCGGCGCCTTGCGCAAGCAGATCAAACGCGATCAGCAACTGGCGCGTGAACTCTGGGCAACCGGCAATCATGATGCGCGCATCCTCGCAACCATGATCGCCGATCCAAAACAGTGTGACGAAGCGCTGCTGGCCGGTTGGGCCGCCGATATCGATAACTACGTCCTTTCCGACGCACTCGCGACTGTTGTTGCGGCCGCGCCCGACGCTTACGCAATAGCGTCGCGCTGGGTTGATCGCGGCGGCGAGTGGATCGCGTCTGCCGGTTGGAATGCGCTGGCCGGAGGCGCTTTGGGCAGCGAATTACCCGACGAAACCTGGCTTACCTGGCTGGCTCGCATCGAGCGCGAGATTCATCAAGCGCCGAATCGGGTGCGCTACGCGATGAATAACGTCCTGATCGCGATCGGCGGGCGCAGTGACTGGTTGGCCGACCATGCCCGCGCCGCCGCAGAGCGGATCGGCACTGTCCATGTTGATCATGGCGAGACCGGCTGTAAAACCCCCGATGCCGCGAGCATGATCGGTAAAATGCGTGATCGCGAGGCCGCAAAACAGGAAAAGCTCAAAGCCAAGCACTAAATGATCGGCGCTACGTTACGCCGGCAGAACTGCCGCCGGTGCGGTGCGCGCCAGCAACTGCCTTAAGGCGCCGGAAACCTGTTCCGGCGCTTCTTCTTGCGGAAAATGACCGCAGTCCGCCACTTCCAGAACTGGTGCAGTCGGCAAGATCTCGCGCCAGCGGGCGAGGTATTTCGGCCCAAATGCCGGATCGCGCATTCCCCAGACCAGCGTAGTCGGGATGCGCTGCAAGATTTCGCGGCGCGCCCAGAGTTCGGCCAGTGCCGGTGTGCCGGCGGCGATCTGCTGCACAAAGGCGAAGGTGCCGTGACGATCGTCGGGCGTTGCGAAGGCGTCGCGATAATGCCGGTGGATCTGCGGGGTGAGTTTTTTACGGTCGGCGTAGACCTGTGTGAGCAGAATGCGTGCGCTGAAATTCGCCCGCAGGTAGAGCCAGCGCCCGATCGGCCCGGCCAGCATGCGCCCGACTGCCGGCGGGGCAAACTCGCCCACCATCGGCCAGAGCACTGTGTTCATGATCAACAGGCCGCGAATGCGTTCCGGATGATCCAGCGCATAGCGCAGACCAATCGGCCCGCCGAGATCGTGGACAACCAGGGTGATGTCACGCAGATCCAGCGTATTGATCAACTGCTCCAGGTTGCGACTGTGATCGGCGAATTGGTACCCCCAGTCAACCGGCTTGTCCGATCGTCCGAAGCCGATATTATCGGGTGCAACGCAGCGATACTGATCGGCATGTGCGGCAATCAACCGGCGGTAGAGGAACGACCAGGTCGGCGTGCCATGGACAAACACAAGTGGTGCGCCCTTGCCGACATCAACATAGCGCATTGTGCCGCCGGAAACGGCAAGTTCACAGGCCGGGTGGGGAAAGAGTTGCGGGTCGATCCAGGTGGCATCACTCATGGGTTGCTCCTTGTAAAGCGCGCGATCAAGGCCTCGGTGACGGCGTCGAGTGGGTAGCGATCCGGTTCCAAGGAATAATGTTGGGCGATGCCGTCGATTGCGGCGAAGAGCAATTCAGCCTCAGTGGCGGCATCGGCAACCCCCGATTCGCGTAACAGTTGTTCCAGCGCCCCGCGGATCTCGGCAGTCCACGTACTCAGATCAGGGCCGAGTGCGGCCAAAACGGCTTGCTGCATGCGGGCGCCGTAGCTCAGGCGCCAAAAATCCAGGCGCTCGCGCACGATCGCAAATGCCGCCCGGATCAGACGTTCCACGGCGCTCACACTCGGATCGCCGGCCGCCGCACGGGCGAACGACTCACGCACATCGGCGATGCTCCGGCTGAAGATCGCCCGCAACAGATCATCCTTGCCCTGGAAATGGCTGTACATCAAGCCCTGAGCAACGCCGGCTGCTTCGGCGATCATGCGCACACTGGTGCGCTCGTAGCCGTATGCGCCGAATAATTGCAGCGCCGCAGCCATGATCTTTGCCCGGCTCTCTTCACGTAAGGCGAGATTTTGTTGATTGGTGCGCGGCATGACTTTGCTGTGCTTTTTTTGAATGAACGTACATTCAATATATCAAATCGAGTCCTGCTCGTCAAGAGTTGTGATCACGGAACATGCGTGCTATACTGCCGGCAGCAACGACGGCGTAGTGGCACGTCGTCGGTAATTGTTGCGATGTCCATAGGCCTGGGCATCGGCAAGATCGTGATTGCAATGCCCGGCGCCCGTACCCACGATGTGATAACGGTATTGAGTGGTGCAGCCATAGCGCCGCTGGTTCAATCCTTCCAGACCTATAACGGGATCGCACCTGAGATCGCCTGGCGCAATACGGCGATCCTGGTTGGCGCACATCTATTGTCGGGGATCATGTTTTCGCCCGATCTCGATCTGGATTCGGCGATCGATAATCGCTGGGGGCCGTTCTACTGGATCTGGCGGCCGTACATGCACCTGGTTCCACACCGTCATTTTTGGAGCCACAGCCTGGTTATCTCGCCGTTGCTACGACTGGGCTATTTTTATCTTATGCTGGTGCTGATATTGGTCGGCGGCGGCTGGTTGTTGGCACAAGTCGGGGTGATCGTGCCGGCGTATCATCGCCAACTAACGGACTGGATTCTGGGGCTTGTGCGCAGCTATCCCCAGCAGACGCGGGCATTTCTGGCCGGCTTTATCACCGGCAGTGCGGCCCATACGATCGCCGACTACCTTGTCACCGACGGGAAACGCTTCCTCGCCTACTTTGGGATTCGTTTGCGGCGCAGTTATCGCAACCACGATCGCTATCGCTAACAAAAAACCGAGAGCCGGCATGGTTCTCGGTTCTTGCTGCGCAGATTGGATGGCCGGATCTTAGTCTACCGGCACTTCATCATACAGATCCGGTATCAGTTCGCCGTGATCGCGAATCACTTCGATCGTGCAGGTGTCGAGCAACGCCGCAATCGCGCCGGTCGCTGCCAGGGTTGGCGTCAAATTCTGTCCGCACGCAATCGGGAACTCGGCCACTGTGCGGTTGCTCGAATCCTGGATCACGATGCGCTGAATATCGCACTTATGCACCAATTCGCGTACCCGATCCAAGAGCCGGCTGCCGGTCAGATGCTCAATTTCCTTTACCATCGCCTTTCTCCTCTGTGTGCAGGCCGACCGCCAGCGCTTACCGGGCGTGTGGGATATGCAACCCGCGCTGACCGGGCCGATTCGCGTATTTGCTGTACGCAGTGTAGCAAGAAACGGCCCGGAGAGGTGTAGTCCCATCGCCACGTAGGGAGAAGATTTGCCTACTGGGATGGCTGAGGTAGATGCGGAAATGCTGCCTGCGCCGATGCCGTTGGCTCGCAAGGAGTCGCTCTGACGCCCTGTTATTTTCGGCTGCGGCGATGATCGAGGAAATCTTGCAAGATGATCGAGGCGGCGACCTGATCGATCTGCTGGCGACGTTTTTCCGCTTTCATGCCCATGTCGCGCAGCATTTGTTCGGCGGCGCTGCTGGTAAGGCGCTCGTCGAAGTAATGGAGCGGCAGATCAATCGCGGCGGCGAGGGTGTCGCCGAATCGCCGCACAATTTCCGCTTGCGGGCCGATCTCGCCGCGTAGAGTGAGCGGCAAGCCAATCACGATCGCGTTCACTTCGCGTTCACGGGCCAGGCCGATGATCCGTTCCAGCGCCCGTTCCGGCGGTTCGGCTTTGATCGTGGTGAGCGGCGCGGCGAGTAATCCGTTGAAATCGCTGATCGCGACACCAATGCGCCGCGAACCGACATCAAGCCCAAGAATCGGTCCGTCACTCATTCGACTACCAGCTCAATCTGCTGTTCGCGCTCAGGAAATTGTGTAACCTCGGGCAAGGTAAAGCCGCCGATCAGGCCAGCGGCCTGAAGTTCTTCCAACGCAATCCGCGCGTCGGCCAGGCTCTTACCTTGAACTGCCGCAAGCACTTGTTGCCGGGCCGCCGGCTCAAGATCGTTGCCGCAACGTGGATCAGGGCCGATGCTGCCGGTCACAAAAAGGGTCGAACCATCCCAGCGCCAGTCTTCAATCGCCGGTGCTCGACAATCGCCCGGCGCCAGCCGACCGGCCTGCCGCAGTTGTTCGGCAAAGGCGTTTTGCAACGCCGGGCCGGCGAGTGGTTGGCCTGATGGCGTTGCCAAGGCGGCGTAGGCAGCGCTAACCTGAAGGGTAAACTGGGTCACTCCCGGATCGAGCCGCGAGCCGACCGACGGCATCACATCATACTGGAATCCGCTCAATTGCTCCAGATCGGAACGACGGGGTGTGATCGTGTCCGCTTCGATTTCGAGGCCGGCGTTTGCCGCCGCCGCTTGCAACCGATTGCGCCCCTCGGCGTCGAGTGCGGTCAACGCTGGGCCGAGGGCGCGCCGCACGTCGCTTTCTTTTACAACCAGGGCCTCAACCTCGCTGCCGCCGACGATCGGATCGTGGCGAACGATCAACGCGCCCGACTCGACGCTGAACGAGCCACCGCCGGGGATTGTCATGCGGCGAATGGTGTTGGCGTCCACATTCGAGGCGCTGCCGGGTGAGCGTGCCGCTACCGGCACATTCGCCACGCCGCGTGATGTGATGATCTGCGCACCCTGATCGCTGATTGTCGAAGGCGGCACAACAACGTCGGCGGTGCTGAGAAAGGCAACTTCCTGTCCGTCGGGTTTGACGGCCGTAAACTCTGTGCCGGCGGGCAGGGTGATTGGCTGGTTATTCAGGCTAAGCACCTGCACAAACGCCCTCGGCGAACCCGGCCGGCTCAAGGGTGGTTTCGAGCACATCGCCATTCACCGAAGCCTGCACGGTGTCCAGCGTAATCGGTGCAGCGGCAACAGCCGTATCGACCGGTTCGGAACCGGGCGGCACAATCGGCAGCGGTAGATCGGTTACCGGCTCGATCAGCTCGGGTGGTGTCGGCGGACTCACCACCAGGGTCACGCGGGGGCCGGCAATGCCGCTCAGCACCAAAACGCTGCCGATCGCCACCAGCAGCAGGATCAACACCAGGCTCAGGATCGGCAACAACCAGTTGCGACGCTTACGCGGCGCCGCAATCGGTTGCGCACTCGGCCGGCGCTGCTCGTGTTCACGCGGGGGTGGCTCATCGTACGCGGGTGGACGAACCGGCGGTGGCGCCGGGCGGAGCGAGGTTTCTGTTTGGCGGCGTGGCGCCGGGCGGGCCGGCGGCAGATCATCAAGGCTGTCGAGGGCGGCGGCGAGATCGGCATCAGCGTTGGATGCCGGCCGGCGCCAATCTTCCGGCGGCGCCTGAGGAGCCTGATAGCGCGACAGCATGCCGCTCACGGCAATCGCGTCGGCATCGAAGCTGCCCGGCTCACGCACCGGTGGTGCATCGAGATCGTCCAGTTCATCAAGAAAGGCGGCATCAGCGGCGCTCAACTCAGCCGCGATCGGCGGCAGATCGCGTTGGCGCTCCAACACTCTGGTCGGAGCACCTGCCGAATCGCCGATCGAGCCTGGTGCGCGCACCGGGGCGCCATCAACCTGCAACAACTGAAGTCCGCCCATGCGGGCCGCTCGCAGGGTCGGCGGATCGGAGCTAATCAGCACCAGATCGATCCCTGACCGTTCGGCGACGGCAGCAAGGCGGCGTGCGGCGATCGGATCGCGCAGCGAGGCTACTCCATCAGGGACAAGGAGTTGCACGCGCCGGGCGCCGCTGTTCAACAGTTTCTCTTGTACCGACACTGCATCGTCGTCGGCTAGTACGACAACCAGTGCCGAATGCTCGGCCGTCATGCGTGCCTCTTCCGTTGGGGCGGAGCATGCTCTGCCCTTAGCCCTGGGCTGCCACCAGTTCTGCGACGCGCTCGATGGCTTCGCTGAGTTTGGCGGCGTCCTTGCCGCCGGCCTGGGCCATTTCGGGGCGCCCGCCGCCGCCGCCGCCGACAATCTGCGCCAGCCCACGCACCAGATTGCCGGCGTGGTAGCCGCGTTTTGTCAGATCCGGCGTCACCATCGCCAGAAACTGCGGGTTGCCGTTAACCAGCGCACCAAGGACGATCACGCCGCTGCCGACTTTGTCGCGCAGCCAGTCGCCCATCTCGCGCAGCCGGGCGGCTTCATCAACTGTTACCTCGGCCACAATCAATGGGACATCGCCAACATGTTGGACAGTGTTCAGCAAATCGGCGACCGAGGCGCGGGCCTGCTGGCCCCGCAGGGTTTCCAATTCCTGCTGAAGCTGCTTTGTCTCGCCGAGCAATTGCTCGATCCGATCGTTCACCTGGTTGACCGGCACATTCAGACGGCCCGCGATCTCATGCAGCGCCGCTGCCTGCTGCTCGACGAACTGCTCGGCGCCGCGTCCGGTAAGCGCCTCGACACGCCGTGTGCCGCCGCCGATGCTGCTCTCGCTGACGATCCGCAGCATCCCGATCTCGCCGGTGCGCCGAACGTGGGTGCCGCCGCAGAGCTCCTTCGAGTCACGCGAGGCCACGCCAGCGCCGGTACCATCGCCGCGCCCAACCGAGACCATGCGTACCTGATCGCCGTATTTTTCGCCGAACAGCGCAATTGCACCATTATCCAGGGCCGCCTGGTACGACATCTCGCCCCAGCCGACCGGGCCGTCGGCGCGCACCCAGGCATTCAGGCGCGCCTCGACCTGCCGCAGTTGCTCAGGTTCCAGCCCTTTGGTATGCGTAAAGTCGAAGCGCAACCGATCGGGCGCCACCAATGAACCGGCCTGGGCCGCATGTTCGCCGAGCAGATCGCGGAGGGCGCGATGGAGCATATGGGTGGCGGTGTGATTGCGTTGAATATCGGCCCGCCGCTCAGCATCAACCGCCGTTTGTACCGCTTCGCCGACGCCGATCGTGCCGGATTCGACCGTGCCGTAATGCACCGTGACGCCGGGGATAGGCCGCTGCGTATCCTCAATTCGGATCACGCCGTTCGGCCCGCTGATGCTTCCGGTATCGCCGACCTGGCCGCCGCTCTCGGCATAGAACGGCGTGCGGTCGAGCACAACCTGCACGGCGCTGCCCGCATTTACGCTGCTGACACTGTCGCCGTCGGCGCTGAGCGCCAGTACCTGCGCGTCGGCGCGTCAGGGTTTCGTAGCCGAGGAACACGGTTTGCGGCAGGCTGCGCTCGGCCCAGACGATGCTTTCGGCGCCGCGCTTGAATTGCGCCGCCGCGCGGGAACGTTCGCGCTACTCA
>JAAUQO010000149.1 GCA_012032775.1 Oscillochloris sp.
CACCCCGACCCCCCGCGGCCATCGGCCCGGGCGGCACGATCTCGGCAAGCTCCTCCGCCAAACTCGCCGGATCGGCCAAGACAACCCCCCAGCGTACGCACGACGACCTGCGCCGCTCGACCAGGACCGCGCAGGTGCGACAGGACAGCTTCTTCCAGCCGCTGCACCTCGGCCGCCTCGACCCGCACCGCATCGACGCCCTGGCCCTGTCGCCACTCTTCGGCATCCCCGAGCAGACGCGCGCCGCCGAACGCAGTGCCCGGCTGCGCTCCTGGGAACGGCTCGCCGCCGCCGGCCTGCTGGAGTTCGGTGAAGTCAGCCCGCTGACGATGGCCAACCTGAACGATTACCTGCTTAATGCAACCCGCCGGCCGGACATTGTGCATTATTTCGGCCATGGGATCTATCGCGACGGCAAAGGCTACCTGATCTTTGATAACGGCCGGGGTGGGCGTGAACTGGTAAGCACGGAACGCCTTGCGGCGACCCTTGGTGATGTGCGCCTGGTGGTGATTCACGCATGTCAGTCGGCGATGGTGGATCGCGAAAGCGGGCTGTTAACCGGGATCGCGCCGGCCTTGAGTATCGTGGCCGGGGCGGTCGTCGCCATGCAACTTACCGTACGCACCGAGGCCGCCACCCGCTTCACCCAGGTCTTCTATGAGCAACTGCTCGGCCGGGGACATTCGCTCCAGGAGGCGGTTGCCCGCGGCCGGCAGGTGTTGTTTACCGAGGCGCCCGACGGGGCAAGCTGGTATGTGCCGACGCTCTATATTCGTTCGCGCACGCCACAGCCGATCTTTTTCAGCGAAACGCCGGCTTGAAGATCAGCGTTCGGCTGCAAAACCATACATCAGCGGGATGCGCGGAACCGTTTCGGGCGGGTAGTTACGGCGATCGGCGGCGCTGCGCATTCCCGCAAAAGGGCGTTCGCCATTCACATAGCCATACTCGTGCAACGCCGTCGGCCGCAGGCCGGCGGTGCAAAAGGCGCTCACAACCTCGCCGAGCCCCCAGCGGTAAAGCCGGCATCCGTGCGGATTGACAAACCCGGCGACACCGGGCGCAAAGCCGGCCGGACTCAGGCCGCCGGCGGCAGCGCCGACATAATCGCCGACGCCGTCGAGATCAAGGGTTGCGCCGGCCTGAGGATAATCGGCGATCAGGCGCCACTCGCGATCGAAGATGTTGGAGAGGGGATGGAACTCCAGCAGCACAAAACGTCCGCCGGGCGCCAGCAGTGCTGCGACACCGGCGGCGAAGCGCGCAACATCGTAGAGCCAGCAGATCGCGCCGTAGCCGCAATAGATCCGCTCGTAGCGCTCGCCCGCTACAACCGCCGTGTCAAGATAGTCGTAGACATCGGCCCGCACGAACGTGGCCGGAATACCGGCGGCAACGGCGAGCATACGGGCCGACTCAATCGCGGCATCGCTGATATCCACGCCGACAACCTCGGCGCCAAGGTTCGCAAAGCTAAGGGTATCCTGGCCCGCGTTACACATCAGATGTAGCAGACGCAGGCCCTTCAGATCGCCGAGCAGCGCCTGCTCCTCAGGAAAGATCGTCAGCCCGCCCGCCGCCAAAAACCCCGCCTCGCCGCTGCGATGGCTGGCATGCACCGGCACCACCGCATTCCATGAGCGGCGATTCTGCTCAGCCGCCGCCTGTGGATCATCAATAGTAGCTATCGGGATCACCTTCTTCCTCAAGCCCGAAGAAGCGCATCCACTCCTCGACCTCAGCTTTAGTAAGCGGACGATCGTTGCGCTTCTCGCGGATGCCGGCCTTCGGCTCACGCAGCGCCCGCAAACGGCGGGCGAACTCTTGCGCGGAGATCACCGGAATCTTACGAACTTCGGCCTCACGCGTCACAGCGCGATCCGAACTAACCACCAGCCACTCATCGCGGCGCTTGATCGCCCGGATCTGCTTGATCAACTCGTGATCGGCATCGGAGGGCGAGCGAGCGAAACGGGCCTCGACCCCATAGCCGTTCAGATTCTCGGGGTGGCCGTATACACCACCGTCGAAGATCACCACGACCCGCCGCCCGCGCTTGCGGGTTGCGTAACGGCGCAGCCACATCACCAACTGCGCCTCGTCGTCGTGATCGCTCAGGCTGATCTCATCCATTTGCCCGATCAGATTATGGCCATCAACAAGTACCGGCATACCTGGCATTGTACCACCGGCTGTGTGAGAAGGGCTGAAGGAGGAAGGAGAAAGCAGAGCTGATGCAACGTCGGCAAACTATGTTATGCTGAGCGAAGCATCTCCGATTCGCATCAGGCTACGACCCTTACCCCAACAACTCCATAAGCTGCATCCGCAACGCCTGAAGGGTAAAAGGTTTTGCCAGAAAACCGACCCGTTGCGTTCCAAGCAACAATTGATCGACATCATCCCGGCTATAGCCGCTCAGCAACAAGAAATGTTCAAATGTTCGACGAGCGTGCAATCGACTTACCGAGCCGAGCGCTCCTGAGTACTTAAAACCGGCGCTTCCTGATAGCGCGCATGGTGCAATGTCAGGTAGCCGAGCAACAAAAAACTGCCGAAGAGTCCGCTCACGCCGATGATGCGCGGATAATTGGCGGCCTCGCCGAGCAGCGCCGTTAATTGCGCGGCCAGAATCTGCGGATTGGCGAAGACATCCCAGGAATTCCAGCGCAGAAAGCGCCCCAGGTAGATCCCAAGCCCACTCAGGCCGCTGGTCGTAGCCACGAACAACCAGGCCGTAACCGATCCGACTCGCCGCCGCACCAGGGTATGCATCACCAGCAGCGAGGCGATCCCCAACAAACACCCGGCGCCTGCGAAGGCCAGCAGCAGGCCAACCTCATACCACCAGACAAAACGCATCCCCGGCAGATGCACAAAATCGGTCAGAATGTATGGCGCATTCGGCAGAAACAGCAACCAGACCATGCCGAGCGGCCAGCGTTGCCAGTGGAGCCGCGGCGCATACCGATCGATCCAATCGAGCTGCAACGCCGCAAGGTACGGCAGCCAGGCCAGAAACAAATTCCAGATCAGAAAGCGATAAGCCGGACTACCGGTGAAAACCATCCGGCCGGCGAACAATGTCATCGCCAGCATACTTGCTGCAAGGGCAGGGTAGAACAAACGCGCCATCAAAAAGCGATGGAGGCTCTGTAACTTGCACATCATTGCTCACTCACATCCAACATGCGAGCTGCACAGTTGCAGGCTCGCTAACCCTTGCCGCAATCATGCCGCACCTAAGCCGGGCGTTACCAGAGCCTGAGTCGCCGTTGAGCGGCACCCAAACCCGGCTTGCGTCGCACTCAGGTGCTTGACGCAGCCGGTACCCTGAGCCCTATGAAACACAAGTATCTTCTGATCAGCCTGTTCGTCCTGATTTCGCTCGCTGTGGTACCCTACGGATGGATCGCCGAACATATTCCGGCCGTCGATCGAGTGCTCGACGGCTTGTTTGCCGGCGAATTCGCCCACGCCGTCGGCCATACATTGATCTTCTTCACCATCGGCACCGCACTGCTGCTGGCCTGGCCGGGATTACGGCGCGCACCGATGCGCTACATGCTGATGATGTTCAGTATTGCCCTGATTCAGGAAGGCTTGCAGTTGATGTTCAAGGATCGCGGCATTATTCTGAACGACATCACCGACATTGCAACCGATCTGGTGGCGGCAGGATTGGCTTTGACATTACAACAATTACGAGCGACACCGCAGGGTAGCGACGCGGTACAACCGAAAAGACAACCATATGGTGAAACTGCTCGTCGTCGAAGATAACGAAAAACTTCGCCCCGCCCTTGTCTCCGGCCTGGAAGCGACCGGCGCATTGCATGTGATCGGCGCCGTCGATAGCGGCGAGCATGCGCTCGCATTTTGCCTGGAGACAGCGCCGGAGGCGATTCTGATGGACGTACAATTAGCCGGCGCACTGAATGGCGTCGAGGCGGCAGTAGCCATTCGCCGTGAATTTCCACGCATGCCGGTGGTCTTCTACTCAATCCAGGACGACGACGCCTACTATCGTGCCTTCCGGCGCGCCGGCATTCTGAGCCACTACGCCTACGTGCGCAAGTCGAACTACCTGTTGCCGCACCTGCTGGTGCCGCTCATCCGCGATGCCGTGTCCGGGCGCAGCTACATCGATCCTGAGATCGAGTCGCGGGTGCATGAAGTGACGCTGCGCGATGAGCAATCGCCCCTGACCCTGCTTGAGCCTTCGGAGCAACAGGTAGCGCGGATGCTGGCGGCCGGCATGAGTAACGAGCAGATCGCAGGCCGGCTCGGGTTCCGCGACAAGCGCACGATCAGCCGTACCAACGGCCAGATCTACGCCGCCTGGGGCTTGAACGACAGCGCCGCCGATGAGAAAGTCGCCCGCACCCGCGCCGCCCTGATCTTCCGCCTCAATCGCCTGTTAAGCTGGGCCGACGACGGCACACCCCTGGCGCTCGACGAACGCGGTGAGTGGACGTCCTTTGAATTCTAATATCTGTGATGATGGGTTTGCGGCGTGGCCGCAAACCCATCATCACAATCGATAGCGTCAGTACCAATTCATGACCTACCGACTACTCACACTGATCGATTGGGCGCTGATCAGCGTCTCGCTTTTCAACACCATCGCCATGCTCTGGCTCGGCCTGATTGTGTTGCTCACCGCCGAGCGGCGCACCCCAGGCACAATCGCCGCCGCCGGCGGGCTGATCATGGGTGGGCTGTTCTTCGCCGGCCACAGCGCCGTGGTGGGGCGCGTCATCGGCGATACCTCCAGCGAGATGATCTTCTACTGGCGGCTGGGTTGGTTGGTACTGATCGTGGCACCGTTCCTCTGGTATGCGGTGATGGCCTGGTATGCCGGCGCGCTCAAACCGCCCGGCCCGGCCGAGTCGTGGTTGCGCGGCGAGCGCTTGCGCCTGACGACAATCGGCATCCTCGGCGCGATCACATTCGGCCTTGCCCTCTTCATCGACCCACTCCCCAGCTACAGCGAACTGCGCAACAGCCAGGTCGGCGCCGGCGGCTTCCTCGGTTCAACCGTGGTCGTACGCCTGCTCTACCCCGGCTTCGCCACCCTCTGCATCGTGCTCGCACTGGTTGTCTTGCGCCGGCCATTCAGCTCGGATCGCTTCATGGGCGATCTGGCACGCCGGCGCGCCCGGCCCTGGCTCTTCGCCGCCTCGCTGCTGTTACTGGCGATCTGCCTCGTGGTCGGGATCGGCTCGGCCTGGTTCCTCGATGTCGTCCGCGCCGGCCTGTTTCCAACCCTGACTGCCGGCGGGCTTATCGCCCTGATCGCCTTCGATCTCACGGTTTGTGTGCTGGTTGCGGGTGCAATTGTGCTGATCGGCCAGGCAGTTGTGGCCTACGAAGTGTTCACCGGCCAGGCATTGCCGCGCGGCGAACTGGCCCGCCAGTGGCGGCGGGCGCTGGCCCTTGCGGTCGGGTATGGATTGCTGATTGGCTGGAGCCTGAGTGGAGCCGGGATTCCGGCCTTTCCGATCTACCAACTGATTCTGGCCACCCTGATCAGCACCGTCTTTTTCGCCCTGCTCAGTTGGCGCACCTTCGCCGAACGCGAGCGCACCATCGATCAACTGCGGCCCTTCGTGGTGAGTCAGCATCTCTACGAACGGCTCACCGGCCTCGACGAGAACTTCGACGACGCCGACGCCGACGCCTTCCGCGCCCTTGGTTCAACCCTGTTGGGCGCCCGCAGCGCCTACCTGCTGCCCTACGGCCCACCGGCCACCCTTGCCGGCTCGCCATTATCGCTCAATGCGGAACATCCGGCCCCGATCGCCGCAGCCAACCAGCTCGCTGCCGAACTACCGAACCCGCCGCCGCTCTACCTGGCGGTCGATCCGGCTCGCTTTGCCGGCGCAATCTGGGCGGTGCCGCTGCTGGGCAAGCGCGACATCATCGGCTTATTGCTGCTCGGGCCAAAGCACGATGACGGAGTCTATACCCGCGAAGAGATCGAGGTTGGGCGGGCCGCCGCCGAACGTATGATCGACGCGCGAGCCGGCGCAGAGATCGCCCGTCGGCTGGTCGCACTACAGCGGCGCCGGCTCGCCGAAAGCCAGGTAATCGATCGCCGAACCCGCCGGGTGCTCCACGATGATGTGTTGCCGCTTATTCATACTACCCTGTTGCAAGTTGCCGACGAGCACAACGAACTCGACCGAGCCGGCGCCATCAACAGTTTGCAGGCGGCCCACCGGCGCATCTCCGATCTATTGCACGCCCTTCCACCGGCAGCCGGCGAGGATCTGCAACGGCTGGGATTGATCGGCGCGCTGCGACGCGCCCTCCACGCCGATCTGAGCGATGCATTCGATGCCGTGCATTGGGATGTCACACCCGCAGTTGAAGCCCAGGCCGCCCAACTCGATCCAATCGCCGCCGAAGCCATATACTACGCCGCGCGTGAAGCCGCCCGCAACGCCGCCCGCCACGGTCGCGGCGAAACACCCGCACGATCACTCTTACTGACGGTGCGCGCGGCCCATGTCGGCCCGGTCGATCATGCCCAACTCCAACTGGAGATCGCCGATGACGGGGTCGGGATCAGCGCGACGCCGGCCACAACCCGCCGGAACGGCCACGGACTGGCTTTGCACGGCACGGTGCTGGCAATCCTCGGCGGCGCCCTGGAGATCGAAAGCGCCGATGATCACGGCACCTGCGTACGCCTGCGCATCCCACTCCCAGCCAAGAGCTGACGAATGTGTCAACGCATCCGTCGCCTCTTACCCGTCACTCGTTGCGGCCGCGCGCCGACCAACCCGCGTCACTCAGCGCTCGCCATTGTCACAGCGATCTGCTCACGCAAGAATGCCGCCACGTCACGGGCGTCGGCCCGCACCAAGTGGCTGCCGTCGCGGGTGGCCCAATCGCGCGCCGGCGGCTCCGGTAACCAGCGGTAGCGATCCGACGGAAAGAGTTCCTGCAACAGCGCACGAACCTGCTGCTCGCGAGTGGTTGTCGCCAGTTTGCTGTCACGGGGCAGATCGGTGAGCAACACGCGCCATCCCTGGGCTTCAAGATCGGTGATCTGCTGCTGGATCGCAACTGCCGATCGCCGGATCTCCGTCTCTTCCGCCGCACTCAACGGCTGCATCATAGTCGGGTAGGCCCGTGCTACCGCCCGCTCGCGCCGCTGCTGATCCCGGGCCGTCAGGCGCGGACGAGTATCATCAGCCGGTGCAGCATTCGGATCGTTGTCATAGGTCGCCAGAATCCGCACCAACACACTTAGCGGGCGGTACTCGGTGCGAAACATCGAGAAGGCATTCCGCAACTGGTAGATCCCCGGCCCAAAAATCCCTTCCAGCAACTTGCCGTCGAGCGGCCTGCTGATCGTGTCATTCAACTCAACCACGACGACACCCGGCGTATGAGCGCTGTGGCGCAGAATCTCCAGCCCACTCTGCGACGTACCGCCGTTCATACCCAGATCAACCGCCGTATCCCAGTCGGAATGCCCCATCACATTCGCCATCAGCGAACTCCCGGTCAGCACCACCGGCGCGCCCGTAACCCCATCGTAGACATAGCGTTCGGAGCGAATAACATTCTCTTCCCATTGGGTCATACCGCCGCTGGCCGGCAAGACGCCGCCCCAGATCAAGCCCTGATATAGCGCCAGCAAGCCCACAAAGCTCGCCAGTGTCAATAATAATCCCTGGATGCCCGCACGCATACGCATCGCGCACTCCTTTTAGAACTGGAAGTAGATGAACGCCTCGCTGCTGCCGGGATTAAGCGCCAACAGCGTCAGCATCAGGCCATAGACCGCGTACTGTCCGGCGCGCCAGAACACCCGGCTGTGCCGGGCCAATGGTTCAAGCCCGCCCTCGAGGATGGTTGGATAGTGCGGCAGATGGTACAACAACACCGGGATCGAATACAGAATCACCGGCACAATCCGCAACAGCGCCGGAGCCTGGGTAAGATTCGCCGGCAACGTGGCGAAGAAGTCGAGCGCCTGGCCGAAATCGGGTAACTTGAAGAAAACCCAGCCAACCGTCACAAAGCCGAAGATCGCAACAACCCGCAGCCCATCAACCAGCCAGCGCCGCAGCCACGAACCTGCGACAGCGCCTTCGCTCACCCGATCCAGCTTAAAGAAGCGCTCAACCCCCAGACCAAGGCCGTGAAACACGCCCCAGATTGCGTAGCTCCAGGTTGAACCATGCCACAGGCCGCCGAGCGTCATCACAATCAGCAGATTAAGATAGGTGCGCGGCTCGCCCTTGCGATTGCCGCCCAGGGGAATGTACAGATAGTCGCGCAGCCATGTCGAGAGCGAGATATGCCAGCGCCGCCAGAACTCGGCCAATGAGCGCGAGATATACGGGAAGTTGAAGTTCTGCATCAACTCGTAGCCCAGGCCGGCGGCGAGGCCGATCGCGATCAACGAGTAGCCGGCGAAATCGGCGAAAATCTGGATCGAATAGCCGTAGAGCAACACCAGATTCGTGATCGTGCCCTGAGTCTGGTAGTACGGATAGGTGAGCCAGAAAGTGTAGTCTTGCAGATTATCGGCGACAAAAACTTTCAGAAAATACCCGATCAACAGCGAGCGCAGCGTCAGATCCCAGTTGATCTCGCCCAACGCCTTTGGCTTGATCTGCGGAAAAAAGCTCTTCGCCTTCAACACCGGCCCGGCGATCAGATGCGGGAAGAAGGCCACGAAGAATGAGGTATTGGCCACATGTTTCAGGAAATTGCGATCGACATCCCAGCCGTGGCGCGATTTCCCCAACTCGGCGTCGTGCTCCTGGCGCAATGTGTCCACCACCAGGCTGATCCCCTCAAAGGTGTAAAACGAGATCCCGATCGGCAGCGGCATGTGCAGCAACAGATAGGCAAGCCCTTCGGTCGGGGTTGCGGCCACGCCGAATGATTGCAAGAACAGATTGGTAACCAGTGCGCCGTATTTGAACAGCACCAGAATGCCGAGATTGAGCAAAATGCCCGCCGTGGCCCAGGCAATACGTGCCCGCCGCTCACGGTTAAACGCAACCATGTAACTGGCCAGGCTGTTGATCGCGATCGAGCCGATCAACAACAACAGCAAAGCCGGATCGCTCCAGGCATAGAAACTAAGACTGGCGACAATCAGAATACCGACCTGAATCCGGCGGAGCGGCGGCAGGTAGTACAGGAGAAAAGTAACCGCGTAGAGGACAAAGAATTCCCGGCTGGTAAACAGCATAATACACCCCACGGGCAGGAAGAAATGGTGTGCCGGGGTGATTATGCTGTTTATTCACTAATGCGGGCTGATCTATTGCGAATATTCAGGTGACAGCCTATTTATCATGGGTCGATCAAAGCAGCGGAACGACAGTTGTTTCAGCCGGAAATTCCGCGCCGGTGTCTGGAATCTCCGCTCAACCTCGTTGGCTGTTCCTTTCCTGACAAATCGATCATCCCGTTACAATGATCGGCTGCGGCACCCGCCATAAGCCCTCGCTCCAGACGCCGTCGCTGCCGCGCAACGGCACAACGGCTTCGGCTTCCGGCTCGTACAAGCCCAGCGCCAGGAAGTATTCGCCCGGCGCTAGATCGCCCGACACCACACCTGAAAAAGGGCGCAGCGACGCCGATTCCCGGTCTCGGCCTTTCGACGGAATACCGCCTGAGGGCAGGAACCGGCGCTTTCAGCCGAACGTCTTACCAGCGAGATGGTCTGAGCATCAAGCTTGAATGGCGCCCGACGACACAGTCGTGCTTCGCCCCAGCATGTGTAGAGGAGAATCCCATGAAGGGAAATCTGTTTGTTGTACTGGCCCTCGGCGGCATCCTGGCCGGCTGTAGTAGCCCAGCAGTAACGCCTGCGCCGACAGTGGCATCGACACCTGCAGCGACCACGGCGCTGCCAACAGTCGCACCACCGGCGCCGACAACCGCACCCACGGTTGCGCCCGCCCCCGGCCGGCGTGTTACCGGCGCCGCTGTATATCCTGGAAGAAGGACAAGTGGTCAAAATCGAGGTTGACGGCGTTAGCAAAACCACCCTTACCAACGAGCCGTCGATCGGCGGAGGCGCCCTGGCGATTGTTGGTTTGAGTGTGTCGCCGCTTGATAGTGCGCTGGCCTATGTGATTCAGGTCGCGGAAGGCAATACCCTGGTGCTGACCGATGCAAACGGCGAGAACCGCCGCGCCCTGCTGGAAAATGTCTCGGTCTCGCAACCACATTGGTCGCCGGATGGTTCGGCGATCGCAGTAGCAATCTGGGAATCGCAAGAGGGTGACTCAGTGTGGGATGGCGGGATCTGGACGGTGTCGGCCATCAGCGGCGAGGCCCGGCTATTGCTCGCCAACGACCCATATCCACAAAATCCGGAAACCGAAGCCTGGGGCTACTCACCACTCGCCTGGTCGCCCGACGGCAGTAAGTTGCTGCTAGGGCGCTACAGCCTGACGGTAGAGACCGGAGATGTAGCGATTTTGGATGTCGCAAGCGGCGCGTTAACCCTGTTTCAGCCACCTGCCGATGCCGCACAGCACCTACGTGTTGGGTCGAGCGGCGGCCTCTGGACGCCCGACGGAAATGCGGTGCATGCCATTTTGCATTCGCCGGGACTCGCACCGCCTGAGCCGGGTGCATACCTGGCCGACGCCACGAATGGAATGTTGACGCCGACTATTCCAACCCGCAATGCCGCCGGTCAGTTTATCGTCGTCCAGTCGCAGTTCTACGGCGCGGATGGCGCGCACTATGCATTAATCTCCGAAGTCGATCAACTGCTCGCACCGGGCGAAGATCCCGCCGCCGGGCCGCCGGAAGTGGCGCTCTACCGCATTGGCGCCGACGGCACACGTACTGCGGTACACGATCAGCGATTCGCGCTGTTCGGCAGGCCGACCCCGGCGCCTGACGGTTCAGGTATCCTGATTCCAACCGCAACCCCGGAATATGATGTTAGCTACTGGTATGTGCCGATCGAAGGTGAGGCGACGGAGGTAACATTCGCACCCACGGCGGATGTTTACTGGGGAAACCCATAATCCGGAGTGCGGTATACTAAGCAGCGAAAAGGTTTACTGCGGTTGCTCGTCGGTGCAGCGGAGTTGCGCCGACGAGCAACCCATCCTACTATGCAGCTTCCCGCACTGGATCGATACCAACCATCCCAACGCCGAGCACTTCATATCGCCTTCGGCGTTGCCTCGTGTTCGCCGGCGATCGCACTGGCTATGCTTTATCTTGCCGGCGCCGCCTATGCCAGTGCCGCCGGAACATGGCCCCGGCCCGGCGATGAACACCTGGTGAGCGGCGCAATCATGCAGCAAGCCGGCTACTTCGGCGCCTGGCTTGCCTTGCTCGCCACATTGGTCGCCCCGGTTGTTACGATTCCAGTTGCACTGATGCTGGCTAACCAGAGTGAACGGCCCAAACATCCCTTCGACTGGGTATTCTGCGCCATACCGCTGTTTGCCGCCCGCGGCTTCTTTCCGGAGAGCTGGCTGATCTTCGGCCTGGCGGCATTTTTCGCGCCGCTTGGTTTCGCCTGGCGCCGCCTGCCAATCTGGGCTGCCCGCCTGGTTGGCGTCAACGCCCTCGGCAGTCTCTGGCTTAGTTTACAGATTGCCCGCGATCCGTCCGGATTGATCGCCTGGCTCGCCGGCTGATTAGAAGGCGCAACAATGCCTAATACGCTCAAGCGTACGTACGTTTACGGCGCACATCGCACTGTAACGGCCCAAAGGCCGTTACAAACCCGCGACGGACGTAGGCCGACCGGTACTAGGAACCTCGAAGTGTTGGTACTCGGCAGTGCGCAGGACGGCGGCATACCGCAGGCCGGTTGTCGCTGCGACATCTGCCGCACCGCACGCGAAGATCCGGCCCAGCGCCGGCTTGTCGCCTGCCTCGAGCTCCTCGATCATCAAACCGAGGCCAGTTGGCTGATCGACGCAACCCCGGATTTCCCACGCCAACTCGATATGCTGCATGCGTATGCACCGGAATGCCGGCTCGCCGGTATTTTACGTCTTACGGCGTCCACTCGATCAACGCGCCGGCCACCCAGGTCGGCGGCGGCGAATGGTATAACTCGCCGGCATCGGTATAGACGAGATCAAGGATGCGGCCATTGATTGGGCCACGAAGATACCGACAGACCTGCCCGGCGTCGCGGTGATCACTTTTGGCACTAACACAATGCTGATTGTAGCCCCAATAATCTCCGCGCGCCAGGATCGCAATCCCCTCGCTGATTCGTTCGTGCGCCCGCGCCATCCCGCGCTCGTCGGGCGGCAACGAATCCTCCGGCGTATCGCCATAACCGATCCCATGGTGGAATGGATCGGCAGTTGAAACGATCACCGCATTGCGCGCGATCTCCTGCAACTCTTCGATCCCCGGCAACGCCTCGGGATGCCTCCGGCCAGGTAGGGGTAACGCTCGATCACGCGCGGCCCGGAAATCCCGCGCCGTTTCGTCTCAATCTCCCAGAAAAAGCGCCAGCTAAACAGGGCATGATCCTGGCGCCATTCTTCGCCGCGATTCAATCCCGGCCCCTGAATACCCCAGTGGCGCTCAGCCGAGGGCTCCCCGCCGGCCGCAACCCGCCGCCGCGCCTGCTCCATCTCATCGGTAAAGGCGTGCAGCACACTTACCACCAACACCGTATCGGCGCCGCTATCGAGGGCTGCGTGAACCGCAGCAGCGATCTGATGGCCGCAATCGGCAACTCCGGCATGGGGAAACACCACCACACCACCGGCGCTCAGGGTTGGCGCAAGATCCCACTCCCTGGCCCGCTCCAGTTGGGCAAGTGCGCCCCGTTCGCCCAGGTCTTCGTGTTCCTTCGTATACAACCGCCAGATCGCTTCCTGAAGTTCGTCACGCTTGAGTTCCACGTTCCATGCTCCTCATACTCACGCCGCAATCCCATCCAGCGAACCGCGCGTCAATGTCCAGGCATCAGGCATCGTCCGTCACAAGCATCCCCACCAGTTCCGCCAGATCCGCGACAACCATCTCCGGCTGTACGCCCAATTGCTCCAGCGGCGCGCCGGATCGGTTAAGCCAGCACGTATGCAAGCCAAACGCAGCCGCCCCGGCGATGTCCCAACCATTCGATGAGACAAACAACGCCTCGTGCGGCGCACATCCAAGATGCACCACAGCCAGTGCATACACTTGCGGCGCCGGCTTAAAAACCCCCACCCGCTCAACACTCAGCACCGCCTGCAACTGATCACGCACACCGGCATAAGTGAGCGCCGGCTCCAGCATGGCTTCACTGCCGTTCGAGAGCACCAGCCGGCGGAAAGCGGACAGTTGCGCCAATGCGGCCGGAACCTCGGGAAACGGTGCCAGCGTGAGATAGCTGCGCAGCAGCGCCGTGCGATCGTCTTCGCTGGGTTTCAGTTCAAGTGCCGCCAATGCGAAATCGAGTGCATCAGCCGTCACCCGGCTAAAATCAACGTGCCGTCCCATCAGGCTCCGCAACCAGCTATACTCCAGTTGTCGTCGGCGCCAGAGATCGCTGAGCGCGCTGCCGAAACCGGGGAAACGCGCCTCGCAGATGGTTGCCGTCGAAGTGACATCGAGCAAGGTTCCGTACGCATCGAACACAATGCCGGCCGGATTGATCATGTGGTCACCACGGCAATTGCCATCCCATCGTGGCCTTTCAGCCCGACCGTCTGGAAAGCGGCGGAAGTAAGTCGCGGTTCGGCCGCGAGATCGTCCAGAAAGCGGCGCATGCCGATGCTGTCCGGCTCAGGTGGTTCCTGCAGCAGGCGTCCGCCGCGAGTGATATTATCGGCCACGATCAATGCGCCGGGCCGCACAAGATCAAGCACCAGTTGCAGATACTCGGGATAGCTCGCCTTATCGGCATCAAGAAAGATAAGATCGAAGGCCGGGGACTGTTCCGCGATTAAAGCTTTCAGGCTCGCTGCTGCTGCACCGACGCGCACATCAACCATGTCGGCAAGCCCGGCTGCAGCCAGATTCTCGCGTGCAACGTCGGCATGCTGCGCCGAATATTCAAGCGAGATCAGCCGACCGTCGGCGGGCAAGGCGCGGGCCAACCAGATTGTGCTATAACCGCCGAGCGTACCGATTTCGAGGATGCGGCGGGCGCCGACCATGCGGGCGAGGGTATAGAGCAGTTTGCCCTGGCCGGGCGAAACCTGAATCGCCGGCAGGCCGGCGGCGGCGGAGCGGGCGACTGCGGCTTGCAACACCGCATCTTCAGGCGCGAATCGATCGTCGAGGTAGCGATCGATCGCCACATAGTGATCGTGACTCACACTCGTACTCCTCATTGAGCATCCAAGGAGATCCAGATGGATAGAGTTAGTGTAGCCTGCGTGATGGATGGCTGTCAAACCGTCGAGCGTATACCAAAAACAAAAACGGCTTCGCGCATGCGCGAAGCCGTTTTGCACCTGTACAATCGAGGATGGTTGAGCACGCGGCGCGCCAGATGGGATTGCTCCCTAGAAAGGAGGTGATCCAGCCGCACCTTCCGGTACGGCTACCTTGTTACGACTTCGTCCCAGTCGCGACCCCTGCCCTCGGCCGCTGCCTCCCCGAAGGGTTAGCCCACGGACTTCAAGCATTGGCCACTCCCATGACGTGACGGGCGGTGTGTACAAGGCCCGGGAACGTATTCACCGCGCCATCGCTGATACGCGGTTACTAGCAACTCCGCCTTCACGAGGGCGAGTTGCAGCCCTCGATCTGCACTGAGACCAGGTTTGGGCGATTTGCTCCCCCTTGCGGGTTGGCGACGCACTGTCCTGGCCATTGTAGCGTGTGTGTCGCCCCAGGCGTAAGGGCCATGCGGATTTGACGTCATCCGCGCCTTCCTCCGCGCAAAACGCGGCAGTCCCGCTAGACACCAGTAACTAGCGGTACGGGTTGCGCTCGTTGCGGGACTTAACCCAACATCTCACGACACGAGCTGACGACAACCATGCAGCACCTGTGCAGCACCCTCGAAGGCCGCGACGTTTCCGCCGCCTGCAGCTGCATGTCAAGCCTG
>JAAUQO010000371.1 GCA_012032775.1 Oscillochloris sp.
TTCACATGGGCCAGGCCGTCGCCGACGGTGTCGATATTGATCTCGTAGAGCACATTCGGCGAGAAGCTATTGAAGTTCGGCGCGCCCTCGGCGCCGAGAAGGGGATGTAATTCGCGATCAGCACCACATTGTCGGGGTTTTCGGGGCTGTTGAAGAGATAAAAATCAGTGGCGTCGGCGTCGGGATCGGAAGCGATCAGCGGCGCCTCACGGTGGCTCGATGCGCCGGTAGAAGTGGGCGCAAAACCGACGATCAGCAAGGCCAACAGCACAAACGGCGTGAGCAACACGCTGGCGCGGGTTCTCAATCTGCGAAACGAAGACATAGCAGGTATCTCCTCAGTACAATGGTAAAAGGAAAGCTGAACGGCAACAGCGGCCGGCGCATTTCACTGCATCAGGGGCAGCGCTATAATGTGGAGGTGCCTCCTTTCAGGTACAGGGGCAGCGCCGATGGGACTGGCAGGTCGAGCGTCGGCGTTGCCCGGTTTTTATGCGTACAGCAGGCCGAGAACCGCCTGCAGGGTGATTCCAATTCCAGCAACGGTGACCACTGCCGCGCTCAGGAGCGGGATCACGCGGGTGACGCGCCCGTCGATCGGCAGGCGCTCGAAAAGGCTGCGCGCCCGCACCAGCAGCACACCGATCAGGGTGAGCACAGCGGCCAACCCGATACTAAAGGCCAGCACCAGCAGTAACCCCAGCCCGGCCCGCCCGACGGCGATCGAGCCGAGCAGCAGAATAAGCGCCGAGGGGCAGGGCAACAGGCCGCCCGACACACCTAATGCCAGCAACCCGCGCCAGGAGACTGCCGGATCGACAGGTTCGTGACGGTGCATGCCGAAGCCGTGGCTGTGCAATGCACCCGGTTGCAGATCGGTATGCTGATGCTCGGGAATCGCCGGTTGGCCTAAGCTGCGCAGGCGTTGGTGCAGCAAGGCCCCGCCGAGCAGCACGATCAGCAGGCCGGAGCAGGCGCTCAGCCAGGGATAAAGCTGTTCGGGCAACAAAAACTCCGACACAAACAGGGTGATCAACCCGAACCCAAATACCCCGATTGTGTGGGTGATTGTCGTGGTCAGGCCGAGAAATACGGCGTGGCCCACACTGCCGCGTGAGCCTACCAGGTACGCGGCGACAATGGTTTTGCCGTGGCCGGGAGTAAGCGCATGGCCGGCGCCGAGGCCGAGTGCGAGCGCCAACGCCAGCAGCAATCCAGGGGTGCTGCCGACGGCTGTTTGCACCAGGGTGCTGAGTTGATCGTCGTTGCGAGGCGAGGCCTGGGGCGCTGGAGCGGCCGGTTGCGCCACGCCACCGACGGCGATGCGAAACTGGGCTGTGGTTTCGGTGGGCACCTGATCCAGCAACGCGCTCGGGTAGACCGTCAGTTCGCCACTACGATCGGTTGCCGGGCGGTCGGAGCTAAGTAGGTGCATGCCGCTGCCGGCCCGCACAACCACTTCGCGCCAGCCGGGCCGATTGCTGAAACTTGCGTCGCGGAACACCACCGACCAGGGGCCGGCGTCGGCAGGCAACATGGCGTGCAACCGCAACTCGATCCGCAGCGTCTCCAGGCCACCCTGGCCGTTCTGAAAGGTCAGGCTGCTTGAATCGAGGGTGAGCGGCAATGCGCGGCCATCGACGCGCAGATCGAGCAGTGGGCGTAACTCGGCGCTGAATGTTTGCAGATAGGCATCTTGTTCAGCCGCCGCCAGGAATCCATCGCCGTTGCGATCGATCTGCTCGCGCAGTTGTAGGGCTGGGATTTCGGCGAAATCAACCACCGTCAACAGGTTGATCGCGCCATTGGCCGGTTCAATCCGCGTATAGCGGTTGATCGAGAAATTGCCGAGCGGGTGGGCGGCTGCCGGGCGGGCGCTAAGCAGGAAGCCACAGATCGCAACAACAAGGACATATGCCCGCAGCCAGCGAATCAGACGAGGGTGCATAGACGCTCCTGATGCTTATCGCCATGCCGGCGTGGGCCGGTATCGCGTTAGGAGGATGCTCTAGCACCTACTGCGTAAGGCGGGCGCTGATGGATCTATTTTGTAAACATGAAACTGGGCGCGGCATTTCGCATCTGGAAATACCGCGCCCTATAGCGGTGCGCACAGCGTTTGAGCCTGATCCGGAAGCGCATCCCGGACTGGCGAGCCGCGCGGCAGCGCGTTCAAGCATCACGCATCAGGATCTTGCCCGAAGCAATTCTGGCAGGCCAAAGGCTACGCCGTCAAACGACGGTCGCCTGGATCAAATCCCACAGCGCCGCCACATCTTCGCGCTCGGTCGTCAAGGCGCCGATGCTGATCCGCGCCATCCAACGTCCCTCCAGAATCGCCGGGGTCAGGTAGGCCGCACCGGAACTGTTGATTCGGTTGACCCACTCAAGAGTGTGGCGGTCGAGTGCTTCGCCGCTCAGCCCGGCCGGTTCGTGGCGCACACAGACCGTCTGCAACGGCACCGGCGCCACCACCCGCCAGCCCGGCGTCGTCTCGATCTGTTGCTTGAGCCACTGAGCATTGGCGATATCACGGCGCAGCCGTTCACGTAAGGCCGCCGCGCCCTCAAGCCGCAACAGAAACCAGAGCTTCAACGCCCGCATACGCCGGCCAAGTGGAATGCCCCAATCGCGATAGTTGGTGACGGCGCCGTCGGCATTGGATTGCAGGTAACTGGGGCTGGTGGACATCACCTGAACCAGCAGGTTCGGCTCGCGCACATAGAAGAGCGAGCAGTCGAAGGCGGCGCCGAGCCACTTGTGCGGATTGAGCACCACACTATCGGCCGATTCGATCCCGTCCCACATCCAGCGGCACTCGGGCAAAATCATGGCCGACCCGGCCATTGCGCCGTCAACGTGCAACCAGAGGCCGTATTCCCGGCAGATATCGGCAATTGCCGCGATCGGGTCGAGGGCGGTGCTGGCGGTGGTGCCGGTGGTGGCGACAACCGCGCAGGGCCGCGGCCGGCTTCAAGATCGGCCTTGATCGCGGCTTCAAGCTCGGCGAGTTGCAGCGCGAAGGTGAGATCGCTACCGAGTCGCACGCAGGTTCGCGTGGCCGAAGCC
>JAAUQO010000150.1 GCA_012032775.1 Oscillochloris sp.
AACATAACTCCTCACGATACACTGCGCCGCATCACCGTTTGGACACGCTGTTGAATACGGCTGCCGAACTGCAGCACGAACGATTTACCAAGCTCCAGATCTTTCGGTGAGATGACGCGCAACCACAGAATTGCCGCACCATAAACTACCGCACCGATGACAATCGGTACGGCAATAAATAATTCGCGTGTCCACCAGCAAGCCAGGAGCATGATGATGCCGGCAATACCAATACGACAGCCGTTCCTGAAATTAGTGCGGGTAAGCAACCCTCTTGGTAGCAGCATAATCCCGGCGAGAAACATAAGTCCTTCGGTGATAATATAGCTACACGCTGCTCCCAACGCACCATTCCATAATGTATTTGGAACCAGGGAATCATGATGATGTCAAGGCTAATTGTTAGGCCAATACCGATCAGAATCAGGATGGTCCAGGTATTCTGACGGTCAATCGAGACCATAAATTGCCCCATGACAATGTTCTGATACATAAAAATCAGAACAATTCCCATCAGCTTTAAGATCTGCCCACTCGGCGCAAACGCTTCACCGAAAAGCAGCACTGCAATAGAATCGCTTACTACAATCAGACCTAAGCCTGTGGGAACGGCAATAAGCAGCGTTAAGTCAAATCCTTTGCTGATCAAAGAGCGTAGTCGTTCGGTATCTTGCCGGTAACTTCGAGTGATTGCAGGGAAGATTGCCGAGGCCAGAATAGGCGGCACAAACAACAGTGTGCCGTAGAGAGTCATCGCAGCGCTATACCAGCCGATTGTGGTAGTGTCGATGAGATTTGCCATAATCAATACATCAATTCGTCCATATGCTACCAACACCAGACCAGTCAACAAGTAAGGTGTGCTCGCATAGATCATGGCTGGCCCTGTGATCACTCGATCCTGAACCGATAGGTGGCCGCTTCGATATAAGAAGTATCCATTGCCGATTACGGACAATAAACTTGCCGCTACCATGACCCATCCCAGGCCGTAGGCGCCAAGTCCGATCGCCAGCACAGCCAGTCCGCCGAACGTGTTTAATACTTTGTTGTATATAGTGATCAAAGCACTTTTGCTCATTAACTCCAGGCCTTGGAGTGCTGAGTAAAATGTGTTTGCATAGAGATTTAGGAGAACCGATATGCCGATTACAATTGTTAGGCTGAGAATCTCGCTGGAGTAGTGTTGAAAGACGAGATATATGCCCACCAGAACCGCTGCTGCCGCAAATAGTACCGTGCGTACCCATAAAGCGGTGCCGACGAGTGTGGCAGTGTGGACTGGGTTACGAGCCACCGATTTAATGAGAAAAGTGTCAATGCCCCACGCGCCGATAACATTTGCAAACGCCCAGATGGATAATACAATTGCCAGGATCCCAAATCCGTGAGGTCCCAAGTAGCGTGGCGTTATCATTGTGAGAACCAATGATAGTAGCCATGTAATTATTTGCGTACTGAAAAGGGCAAGCGCGTTTTTGGCGATGGTATTTCCCGAACCGTTCATTGGCATACCTCAGTGTTTGTACCAACTACGGCAAAAGGATAATCATCACCATGGCTTTCTTCGTCTGTAATAGGCGATTCGCGGTCTTTTACAGTGGTTGGAGTATTCAACTCTTGGAGTAGGTGATCTAAATCTAATGCGGTATCAAACGTTGGAACCGGCTCCAGTGATTTCTCAGGTATGGAAGAATCTGTAGCCACCAATCCACGTGTCGGTTTCGCCATAAATGGTGATGCACCCCAGCGGAACCGCTTGCGTGAACTGGAGAGTCGGATGTCGGGAAGCATCGCCAATATCGGCAGATCAAGCCCAATCCGTATATCCAGGGCGAAGCGAACACTGCGATCAAGAACTGCACCGCCCGCGATGCCGAGTATCATCAGGATGACACCAACGGCGACAAAAATAACAATATTTGTCACCACCCCGCGCAGCCCAAGGGTTGGCTTGAAGGGTAACTCAGGCGCATCAACGACGCGGTAATTTTCATATACGGCACTTTCTGAGATTGATTGCGCTAATTGTGCTTCATCAATTTGATTGCGCGCATTTTCAATGCGATTAATGGCTTGCGACACGCGTCCGCGCAATTGATCCAACGCCAATCCTTCGTCGGTCGGTCGCTCTCCGCGCACCGGTTCAGGATGTGCTTCCAAAAAGGCTCGTAATTCGGCCTGTGCTTGCGAAAGTTCTTGTTGGAACGGCTCAATCTGATTGGCAAAAATTGCTGAGCTACAACGCTTCACTGCTGATCAGCGTTAAGCCTCCATTGTAGATATGTATCGATCGATGCTTGTGCAATCTGCTGAGTTATCTTGGGATCACGGAATGTCGCACCGAAACTAACCAGGTTGTCGCCAAGGGAGGAAAAACTCACTGCCTGGCGAATCTCCCAAATGACCCGATCTGTGGCTCCAGGATCGAGCATAATGCCATGTTCAAGATCGGTTTTTGAGGCGATAGTGCGAACAAAGGCGTTTGTCCCCATCAGTTCCCGGAATTCATTTACTGCTGCCTGGGAGGGGGTGATCCACCATGAACCACCTCCACTGCTGTTCGTCAGTGAGGCAAGTAAGGAATCCTGTTGCACATACAGTGTCCCCTTGGAAACATACACCCGCGGTGCAAACATTACATATAACCCCGCCAGCAGGATCATCAGCACAACCGGTAGCTGGTACAGGCCGCGGTTGCGAAAAAAGCTTTCGGTCAGGCGCAGGATGATCAGGCGTACCATGAGGAACCCCGTTATGAATACGGAATGCAGCATTGTGATACTGCGTCCCGATGCTGCTCTATACCTGTTTGACGAGTGTCCAGCGATTCCCGCCCGCAATCCGCGTATAACATACGTCGTCCACCAGGTTGCGGACGAGGTACATGCCGTAGCCGCTTTCGCGCGGTTGGCTCAGATCCGGGTCGGCGATGCTGTCCGGGTTGCAGGCGATGCCGCTATCTTCAAGCTCGATCTCTAGTTTGCGGGTCGCCGGCGCAAGTCGCAACGTCGCTTTGATCCATTTATCGGTGGCTCCGGCATAGGCGTGATCGATGATGTTGGTGCAGATTTCATGGGCCGCAAGTTGTACCGCATACACTACGCGCTCGCGGTCGGTGATCTGCTCGATCGGATCCAGCAGCGCTGTGATCGCGCTGCTGAGGACGCTCAGTTCGGCGTAGGTCGCCGGAAGTTCAAGCCGCACCATCAACTCGTGCTCCATCTTAAGCATCTGTCCCTTTGATCACGACCAGGGTTTGATCGTCGTCCTGTGCCCGCGCTTCGGCAAAGCGATCGACTGCGTTGAATAAGCCTTCGCTGATCGCCTGGGCCGGTTGCTTTGCCAGCAGATCGATCAGATCGAGCATGCGTTCAAACCCGAAGTATTCGCCGTCCTGGTTGCGGGCATCGCTCAGGCCGTCCGTCCCCACTACCAGCAGGTCGTCAGGCCCGAGGTTGAAGATTTCGTTTTCACACTGGTTGACGGCCAGCAATCCCAGTGCGGTGCTGCGCGCCCGTAGCAGTTGCGGCGTACCGCCGGCCGGTCGGTAGATCACCGGTGAGTGGCCGGCGTTCGCCAGGATTAAGGCCCGCTCGCTCGCGTCGTACTGGCCGACCAGCGCGGTTGCAAAGGTGCCGACCTGGCTGAAGTCGGCGCAAAGATCGCTGTTCGAGTTGCGCATCACCGACGCCGGGCTTGGGTTGGGCATAAAACTGGCTTTGCTGTGGATCGCCCCGCGCGTCATGGTCATGAGCATGGCCGCCGAAAATCCTTTGCCCACTACATCGCCAACCGAAAAGAGGAATGGTCGATCCGGTAGATCGATGAAGTCGTAGAAGTCGCCACCCACCGGCAGCGCCGGGCGCATCTGGCCGAATACGTCAAGGCCATGCACTTGCGGCAAGCTCTGCGGCATCAGCAGGGTCTGCACCCGCCGCGCCAACTCGATCTCGCCCTGGAGCCGGGTCTGGATCACTTGGGCTTCGGCCTGGAGTTTCTGGGCAATGCGCGAGCCGGTTTGCTGCGCGATCACATGGGCCAGTCGGTAGTCGCGCGGGTTGAATACGCCCTGGCTGCGGTTCATCAAGCCTAACAGCAACACAATCTCCGGCTCCAGTCTGGTCTTTACCAGCAAGGTTTCGCGGATGGTTGCGGGCAGGCCGGCCCGTTCGATCAATCCGTTGCCGGTGGTGAAGTGCGGATCGGATTCGTTGCGCCAGTACAGGCTCCAGATGATCTCCTCGCTTAAATGAAAGGTCGGGTGCATCACCAGGATCGGCGCACTTTTCGCCGGCACCAGCAGGGCGAAACTGCCCTCGGCCCCGGTCAGGCGCATGGCTTCGCCGGCCAACCAGCGTAATAACTGCTCGATACTGGCCTGATCGTGGATGTCGCGCAGGGTGTCATACGCCGCCAGCAACTGGTCGTGGCTGGCACTGAGCATTTCGTTGGCCTGGTGTAATTGGCTGCTCTGGTGAAGCAATCCTGCCACTAGCCGCGCATCGGTGTTCAGGCGCAGTTGGGCGCCGGCGGTGTTGATGCCGGAGATATGCAGGCACCCAAGTTCGCTATGCTCAACTACGATCGGCGCGCATAAGCCCGTTCCACGGGCCGATTGGTCATTTGGCCAGGACGCAACGACCTGATTGTTTTGATGCACACTGAAGCTTGTTGCCCCGGCTGCCAACCAGGTCTGGGCCAGGGTGGAAAGTTCAATAAAATGTTCGACTAAGAAGGTTCCAATCATGGGTGAATTTCCATTGTTGTGAAGGTCTGCCGGGCATGATGTTCGTTGGCAAAAATGGTGAAGGCTTGATCGAGCCGGGCCAACTCAAAAATCATATGCACCGGTGGGCGCATCCCGCACAGGTACAACTCGCCCCCGCGCTGCCGGCTGCGTTTCATCGCCTGCACCAGCACCGCCAGTGCCGTCGAGTCGACAAATTCAACCCCTTCCAGGTTGACCATCACGCGCTGGGTTTTGCCCTGCGTTCGTTGCAGTGTTTTCGTAACGTCCGGCGCTGTGTAGCTGTCGAAGCGTCCTTCAAGATCGAGTACTGCGAGGTCGTTATCAACGCGAACTGTTACTTGCATCTTCTCACTCCGGGTCTAATGCGAATGCATAATGCTGAATGCAGCATTTCTGAGGTATGCGACAAATGCATGGTGCTATTTGTACGGTGTGTCGCACCACGAGTGCGAATTTTGAATGCAGCATTTCGTGGGTTCCGAGGCCGCAATTCTGTATCCTGCATCCTACTACTGTTTCTTCACGAAACGAATTGCTCGCTGAGATACACTAATGGCTCGTGGGCTTCGGAGCGCCTTCGCCGCCGCACCCAGGCCGGCAACGCACGCAACACGATCAGCAGCGAATCACGCCGGCGGGCGGCAACAGCGTAATAGACATCGGCGGTCACAATGGCGTCCAGGTCGTAGGCCGGTGGCGGCTGCACATACCACAAACCGGTGAAACCGGCCGGTCGGGTGTAACGCATCCGCTGCCAATCTTCGCTGAGTTGTTCCGCCTCCTGCGGTGCAAGCGGCCGTACCCCTACCAGCGCCAACGCACCGGTTACGACGTTCCAGAGCCGCGGCAGACGGTGGATCTCCAGCTTCCAGAGCAACGTTCCAACCGCACTAAGCTTGCCGTCACGATGCAACAGGCGGAACTCCAACAGCCGTAACTCGCCCGGCTCACGTCGCGATGGATCGGCATCGGCGCGCACACCGATATACGTGCCGTACCGAAACGGCAGTCGGCGCGTGTTAAGCGCGAGCAACAGGCCGATCAGGAGCAGCAACGGCGCGATCAAGCACAGCAGCACCAGGGCTACCAAACGCTCAATCAGCCGTGACGAGCGCCGGTGTTCGGTCTCAACTGCCCCGAGTAATAATGGATCAGTAATGTGGGCAACCGTACCGTACACCGGGTCGATGAATAATTGATGATCGACGATCCGTTCGCGTACATATGTCAGGCGGCCGATGTAGCTGCGCGGCAGCAGCGTACTTGCGCTCACGGTTGCGCCATCATCGATCACGCAGTAATCACCGATCACACTGGATGGGCCGATTTCAACCTCGCTGCCGATCCGACATCCCGCGCCAATGAACGCAGGCGCCGTGAGCCGCGCACTTGGATGGATGGTTGTTCCACGCCCAACCCAGATTCCCGGCATCACTTCGCGGCCCGCCAGGCTCGCGCGCTCCAGAAGATCGTGCTGGGCCTGCTGATATTCGGCCAGGCTCTGGAGGCGATTCAGGTAGCCGGCGAGCACCACAGGCTGCACATCAATACCGCATTGTTCCAGCAACACCGGCAAGTCGCGCTCCAGATCCCAATTGCCCGCCGGGAGTTGCTGAAGCATGGCCGGCGTCACGCCGTAGACCCCTGTGGCAAGCGACTGATCGCCTGAAGCGAGTTTGAGTGTAAGTGCGGTTTGATCATCGATTCTTGCAAACATGTCAGGTACTGTGGGCGGCTCAAACATCAACAGACGATCGACCGGGATCACCAGCGCCGGGCCACTGAGGCAGGGCGCCAGCCAGCGTAACACGCCCCCGCCGCCAAGATCCGGCGGCGCCGTCAGATGGCGGATCTCCACCCCCCAGCGGTCGCCGTCGCCGGCATATTTCATCAGCGCGCTGCCGCGCCGGCCCGAACAAAGGATAATTCGGCGGATCTCGGCCCGCGCCAGATTCGCGACCAGATGGCCGAGCAACGGCCGTCCGGCGATCGGCAGCAATGCCTGCGGACGCCGGTCGGTCAGCCCCGCTAATTCGCGCCGGTCTTCGGTAGCCAGAAGCACCGCTTCCATCAACTGCCTTCCCTTATGTTCAGCTACGACCTGCGATCCGTATGGGCGTTACCGGTTGCGTATTGACAGCCAGGGTCAATGATTCAACAACCGGCGCTTCCGCCACGGCTGCCGCCACACTTTCGTACAGTGTGATCAGCACATCGAGCCGTACCAATTCGATCGAGCGACGGACATCGGGCGGGCAGGCGGCCAATCGTACTTCGCCGCCACGCTGTTGGGCAGCCCGCTGCAACTTCACCAGCGCCGCCATTCCGGCACTGGAAAGAAACAACATCTCCGACAGATCCAGCACCAGAAACGGATTGCGCTCCAGGCTCTCAAGCAACGGCGGCAAAATCGCCGGCACCGTGTAAGCATCGAGCTCGCGCACGCTACGGATCACGGTCCAGCCGTGTTCTGCCGGATCCGGCGCCGCCGGCGCCGCCGGTTGCGCTTCTGCAGCAGCAAGTGCAGTGGGCAGATCGGGGTAACTGCTGAAGAAGGTATGTAACTGCAACAGTTCGATCACTTGCGCAATCCGCGTCGGCACGCCACAGAGCCATAGATCACCGCCGGCCTCGCGGGCGCGCCGCGTCAGATCAACCAGTGCACCAAGGGCGGCGCTGTCGAGGAATGTCGCCGCGCTCAGATCGATCATCAGCAGTGGCGAAACCTGCAACGAAGCTTCGGCGCGGGCCTGAAATTCAGCCAGGTTCGCCGCCTCCAACCGGCCGCTCACCTCCAACACCCGCTGCTGCTGCACCGCCGTCTCGGCAACTGCCGGCGCGGCCTCGACCTGTGGCTGGCTGCGCGAGAGTTGCCACCATTGGCGCAGAAAAAACCAACTGAAATACAGGCCGTCGCGCACATAGCGCCGCCAAAGCCGGCGCGGCTCCTGAACCAACCGGAACAGCCACTCCATACCGTTACGCTGGGCCCATTCCGGCGCCCGCCTGGTAACACCGGCGATCATGTCGAGCGTGCCGCCGACGCCGATACAGACCGGCACACCCAGATCGGCGCGGTACATGTTGATCCATTTTTCCTGCTTGGGATTGCCGAAGGCTACCAGCAGCATGTCCGGTTTGGCGCGGCGAATATCCTCAAGCACCGCCGGATCCATCTCGACGACCGAACTCACCGGCGGCGCCGCAATCCCGGCGATCTGCAAACCAGGGTTGCGCTGCTGCAAGATCGCCGCAGCGCGCTCGGCCACGCCGGGCCGCCCGCCAAGCAGATACAGGCTGTAACCACGTTGAGCCGCCCGCTCAGCCAGGGCCGGCACCAGATCGGCGCCGGCAACCCGATCGTGCAACGGCACACCAAGCAACCGCGCAGCCCAGACCACCGGCGCACCATCGGCGGTGGTCATATCGGCGGTGCGCAGAATATGGCGCAGATCGGGATCGTGTAGCGCATTTACCACAAAATCGGCATTAATCGTCGCAATCTGGTGGCTTTTTCCCGTTTTCCGGCCCAGCGCCACAAACTCATCGATGCGCTCCAAAGCACTCTCAAAGGTCAGGGCATCAACCGGCACCCCAAGAATAATCAACAATCTGCGCATCGGTCGCCTCCTTCCGTTTTGGGGCGTCGTATGGCTGCAAAAGGCAAACTGCACATGATGTTGCATTTGAACCTTTGGCATTTCCTCAGCAGCTTACGGGGCATCGTTTGGGTTACGATGGGGCTGAAGCGCATTGGAAACCATCGCTACAATTCTGCATTCTGCATTCAGAATTTGTCCTAATACGCCCCACGACCGGTGATCACTGTCGGGATGGTCAGCAGCAGGATTTTGAGATCCTGCCAGATACTCTGCTGTTCGATATACTGGAGATCAAGCGCAACCCAGCGCTCGAAGTCGAGGTTGCTGCGGCCGGAAACCTGCTGCAAGCCGGTGATGCCGGGCAGCGCCTCCAGGCGGCGCACCTGTTCGGGCGTATAGCAGATCACTTCGCGCGGCAGCGCCGGACGCGGCCCGACCAGACTCATCTCGCCGCGCACAACATTCCAGAGCTGGGGCAATTCATCGATACTGAGCTTGCGGATCACGCGCCCAACCGGGGTGATCCGCGGGTCGCGGCGCATTTTGAACACCGGACCGTCGGCCTCGTTCTGGGCTTTCAGCAGCGCCAGGCGCTTTTCGGCATCGATATACATCGAGCGAAATTTTAGACATTTGAAGCGCCGGCCATAACGACCAACTCGGGTCTGTCTGAACAGAATCGGGCCGGGCGAACTGAGCTTGACCAACAGCGCCGTCAGGATCATCAATGGCGACAACAACAAGAGCGCAATCCCGGCGACCGTCAGATCGAGGCCACGTTTCAACCGACTTTCGAGCCGCACCGCGATCCGCCAGAGCGCCAATCGCCAATTGCGGTGTTGCAACGACAACTGACGCTGCAACGGCCGGCGCTCCAGCTCCGCCAACATCAACTCCAACTTGCGATCCGTTCCCGTCTCGTTCATCAGCGTCTGCATCGCGAGTCTCCCCCTTCGCTCGTGACAGATCGCCACTTCGTGCAAATTCAGAATTCTGCATGCAGAATTCTGAATTTCAACACCTCATACCTGTACCGGCGCAGCATGCCGCGCCGCTCTACGCCGCTCATCCCCCTCGCGCCGTCCGCACCCATCCCTGCCGGTCGCGCCCGGCAAGCACACGCAGGTACAGCCCGATCTTCCAAACCAGATACAGCGGTGTGTAGAGCAATGCCAGATAGACGCGGCCCGGCGCTCGCGCAAGCACCAGACCGGTGAACAGATAGAGTGCCAGACCCAACAGTGTTGTTGCGCCCAACCAGGCTGCCGTGGCGCTTCCAAGCACCAGCCCCAGGATGAGCGCGCCACTGCCGCCGGCCACCAACAACGACAGCGGCGGAATCAATTGATCGATCGCGGCGTCGAGCAGTAGAAAGCTGCGCTTGCGTAGGGCGGCCGCAAGCAACTGCGGCACAAAACGCCGCACCATCTCGATCCGGCCGCGCTCCCAACGCATATTCTGCGTATCGGAGGCCCCAAGCGTACCCGGCATCTCCGCCGCGATCACAGCGTCGGGCGCAAAACGCACCCGCTCGCCGGCCAACACCAACTCCAGGTGATACTCGATATCTTCCGTGAGTGAAGCGGGCCAGGGATGGGCTTTTGCAATCTCGGCTGCGAAGACCATGCCGTTACCCTTTAGTCCGGCCGATCCACCCAGTACTTCGCGGCCCTGCGGACGCAGGAAATGCACCGCCGTCAGCGCCGCCGCCCGCAACCCGGCGCCATGGCTCGCCTCAGCATCGCGAACGGTGTAATAGGATTGGATCACCCGCTCGCCACGCGCCAATCGCGCATCCATCACCCGCAGAAACGCCGGATCAACCACCGTATCCGCGTCGAAGATCACCAGCGCATCATAGTCGCCGTCAGCCCAGACTCGTTCCAACAGCCAGCTCAAGGCATAGCCCTTGCCGCGCCGCTCGCTATCGAAACGCTCAAAAACCGTGGCGCCCATCTGGCGTGCGAGCATAGCCGTGCTGTCGCTGCAATTGTCGGCCACCACATACACCCGATACCGATCCGCCGGATAGTCGAGCAGCGCCAGGCTGGTGAGCAGATCGCCGATCAGGATCTCCTCGTTGTGGGCCGGAACAAGGATGGCGAAGCGCCGATCCGGCCGCCGGCACGTACTGGTGTGCGGCGCCTGGCCAGTGTTGCCGCCGCACTCAGCAACAACAAATACCCGGCAGCCGATGCCAGCACAGCACCCAACGCAATTGACAGCATGCGCGCAAGATCGAGCAGCATCAGGCCACCTCGGCAGAAAGATCATTGTCCAATACCAGTAGCGCACAGAGCGGTTTCTTGAGCGAGCGCCAGGATTCAACCGGCGAGCTATGGAACATGCGCGACATCAGCGGCTGGATTGGGCCGGTGAATACGGGCAGCAGATCCGACAATTCGCGTTGCGAACCGGTCATTACCCGCTCGCCCACATAGCGTAGCGCCGCCAATCGCAACCCCGAAGGTTTAATCAGGCGCTCGTATAAATCCTGCTCGCTATAGCGGCGCTGGTAGAAAACCTTATTATCGTTCTCAGTTGAGTGGGATGCCCAGTAAAAGCCGCCCGGTTCGGCATAATCGATCCGTGACTCAGGCCAGAACGGCACTGTGATCACACAGCGACCACCGGGCTGAAGCACCCGAGCCAATTCCGCAATACAGCGGGTATCTCCGTCGTCGGGGATGTGTTCGAGTACCGAGATTGAGTACACCTTGCTGAAACTGCCGCTCGCAAAACTCAACTGCCGGCCATCCTCAACCTGAATGCTCAGCCGCTCGGGCGAAATACCCTCCTGAGCACGAATATCGCTGTAGGTCTGCACAAAATAATCATCGATATCTGTAGCAACAACTCGGGCACCGAGAACACGCGCAAGGTAGAGCGCCAACAACTTCGGGCTACCGACATCAAGGATGCGGTCGTGCGGCGTGAACCTGGACGCCTCCATCACCAACCGATACTCGACCGACCGCCAGTAGTTCACCGGCCTGATCAGGTACGGCAACGACTGACGGGCACGAGCGCGCATTAACAGGCGGGCGCCTACACTCAATCCATATCCATAGATCATCGCGCCAACTCCCCTTTTGTTACCGAATGTTTGCCCTGATAGGTTGTACCCGCCGCCTGCACATACGTCGCCAGGCGTTGCGTGTAACGATCGAGGCTCTGCGACTCTTCGACCAGTTGGCGGCCGACCCGGCCCATCTGTGCCGCTTTGTCGGGATGCGCCAGCAGATGATTGATCGCCGCGCGTAATGCGATTGGATCACCGGACGGCACATACATGCCGTTCACGCCATCGACGATCACGTCGGTCTGGCCACTTGTGCGTGAACAGATCACCGCCTTGCCCATCGCCATCGCCTCCAGAATCGCCGTCACGCCGGCCTGAAAATCCACCTCGGCCAACGGCATCACCACAAAAGCACTGTCGGCATAGAGCTGCCGCAAGTCGTACTGGCTCAACCGCTTAACCGTCACATTCGCCGGGATCTCCGCCTCGGCCGTGCTGTCCGGTCGCTTCGACCAGGGGCTGGCTGCGGCGATCGCGACATTTATGTCAAGCTCTCGCACCGCCTCCATCATGGTCGGGTAGTCGCGCCATTCCAACCCGGCTGAACTGATCAGCGGTTTGGCGCCGGTTCGCGGCTGTACCGCACCGGGATGGAAGAAACGACTATCGACCATGAACGGTGTGTAGATCGCCCGTTCCTCGCTCAATCCCCAGCGCTCGATCAGGGTGCGCTGCTGGCTGCTGGCATAGACGAAGATCTGGTCGATCCAGCGCTGCAAACCAAATCGATCGAGCAAAAACGCCTTTTTCGCCGCCGTCATGCGGTGGCCGATCATCAGGTGGCGCGGCCGGTTGCGCGACGCTCCCAACGCAAACAGCGCCGCCAACGGCAACCCGACCTGCTCGCCGTCGGTGAAGATTACGTCGTAGGCGTGGCGCCGGCGGAAGCAGTACCAGCCGAGCAAAAGGCCAGGGCCGCCCACACGGTGCAGCACATCGCCAAAGCGACCAAGGGCCACTCGCGCCCCGGCAACATCGATCAGGTCGGCCGCGAAGGCCCGCGCCAACTCGAAGTAATCACGGCGCGGGCGCAAACCGCGCGCTACCTCGTCGGCCATGCCGGGCGCGATCGTGCCTGAAACGGTGAGCAATACCCGTGCGCTCATCAGGCTGCCCTCCCAACCCGGTACGACGTATCGGCCGTGCGCTTCAGCACCTCCAGCAAGCGGCGCGCATTCCGGCGCACATCGTGATCGCGCCGCACTAACTCCTGCACGCGCCGACCCATCTGCAACCGCGCCGTCTCATCATCGATCAGCCGGCGTAACGCCGTTGCGAGGGCCGCAGGATCTTCCGGCGGCACCAGCAATCCGGTCTCGCCGTCGCGCACCACCTCGGGGATGGCGGCGATCGGCGTCGAAACGATCGGCAAGCCGGCCGCACCCGCCTCAGCCAACACCATCGGCAGACAATCACCCTGGGTCGGCAGACAGAAAATGTCGCTCTGCTGATAAAGCCGGCGCAACTCGGCGCTGTTCGGCTGCATATCGTGATAGACCCGCAAACCCGGCACATCCGGCAGCGCCTGGCGAGTCACGACGTGCAATTCAACATCGCTGCGGCCCAACTCGTCGGAATGATTGCAGCAGGGTTGATCCGCCCTTGCGGGCGAAGTCGGCGCCGACGAAGAGAATGCGTAAGGGCCGATCGTGGGTGTGGCGCGGAGTTGCACCCGACCACTCATCGACGCTCACACCCGGCGCGATCACGGTGATCTTTTCGGCGGGCACATCATACAGATCCACCAGCCCGCGTTTCGCCCACTCGCTCCAGGTTACCAGATGCCGTGCCGCCCGGAAGCAATGCTGATTCAGTGCCCGCTTCACCCGCTCGGCCCAAACCGGCCCACGCTGATGCTGATAGGCCCGGCCGAGATCATCGATCTGGAGCGGCGTCGCGTCGAGCGAGATCACACTCGGCACGCGCCAGAGCCAGTCGGCCGAGAGGATCGCCGGCACCTGCGTATGGATAAACAACGCATCGAGCCGCACCGTCTCAACCAGATTGCGGATCGCAGTGCGGGCGCGCAATCCGGCCCGGACGGTCCAATTACTGCCATACAGCGGCAGGCGCGCCTGCCAACCATGGGTTTGCCAGGGAACCAGACACCAATGCACGTCGATCTCCTGATCGCGTAGCAAATGCGACTGCAAATTGCGTGTATGGGTCACATGGCCGAGCGATTGCTCCAGCACAAAACCCAGGGTGTAGTCGCTCACGGTGCTCTCCTCTCGTCGATTGCAACCTTGGGTTTACCGCTGGAGCGCTGCCAGTTGAACATCCGGCGCAATGGATCCAGCCCGTGACGGCGGTACAGTTGCCACGGTTGTAACAAGCGCGGCGCAAAGCGTGCGCTAACCAGCAGGCGATCGTGCAAGCGATCGAGCCCGCCGATCAAAAACAGATTGCGCGCCGCCGGTGCCGCGTCGTAATCGATCTGTTCACGCAGCAGAAAATCCAGCGCCTGGGCAGCCAACTGATCGATCGCCGGTTGCGAATTCCAGCTGATCTTCGTCGGCAACGGCGCATCCAACAACTCCGCCGCCAGATACAGGCTCAACCCAAGCAAGCGCTCCACGCCAAGTATCTGTGCTTCGGCCTGAACCAGTTCCCAATCAACCGTTTGCCGCATCAAAGCGGCGATATCGGCCAACCAGGCCAGGCGTTCCCAGAGATGCTTCGCGCCGTGGACGGCCAACACCAGCGCAGTGGCCTCACGTCTCAGCACTGGAATTTCGCGGCCGGCAAGCGCAATCGTTGCGAGATTGCTGCGCCAGCGTTCGAGAACCGGCAACGGCGGAAAGCTATACGGCGTCTCCATCACCGACCACTGCAATTCGCAGCGAATGAGTTTGACGGGATGTACCAGGCTGTACTCGTGGTAGCGCCGCAGATGGCGCGCATCCAGGGTGTAGCCGGGCGGTTCGGGGAGTGGTTGGTAGCCGGCGCGCATCAGGGCTGCCGCGCGGGCATAAGATCGCGCGGTGCGATCAACAGATCCAGATCACCGCCCTGACGCAGTGCTGCATTGCCGTAGATCTGCAAGGCCAGGGCCGGACCTTTATACGGAATCGCCGTCACGCCGGCCTGCTTCAACAGCGACAGAATATGGCGCAACTCGCCGGCAAGCATCATACTGCGCAGCGCCTCAGCTCGCGCCCGATCGCGCAACAGCGCCGGCACATCCAGCAACCCGGCAACCAGCAACGGCAACACCCGATGGCGCTCGGCCAAAGACAGCAGGCTGTCCCAATCGATCGCCTGAGGCGCCGGCACTGCCGGGACAGCGGGATTGAGCGCCGCGCGCAAAGCAGCCAGCAACACCTGCTGCTCAGTGGTCGCCCGCGCCTCCCAGATTGTGCGTACTGTCTGCTGCATAGTATTCCTGCTGCCTGCTGCCTGCTGCCTGATAGAGCATCCTATCCGGGTTGTGCAGTCGGTGCTGCGTCCTGCTCCCGCGGTTCTTGGTTCTGGTTCTCGGTTCTGGTCGGATTGCTCTAGTTGCTGCCTG
>JAAUQO010000151.1 GCA_012032775.1 Oscillochloris sp.
GGTCGTAGGCCATGAACTGGGCGGCGCCCTTCATGCCCAACACCTTGGTAATCGCCGCCGTCAGCGTCGTCTTGCCGTGGTCCACGTGGCCGATCGTGCCGACGTTCAGATGCGGCTTCGTGCGCTCAAACTTCTGCTTCGCCATACGTATACCTCACTTGTACAAATGTAGATTTACCTTCAGATGTCGAAACACCATCAATCCTTTGCGGTCCAACTTGCAAAGAGAGCCGCCGGGAGCACTCGTGACGAGTCTTTTTCCGGTAAAACCAACTCACCTGCGGCGACATGTCCGCGATGATCGCGTAATGCCTCGTTCATAAGATTACCCAGCGTCAGCGACGACATATTGGTCGCATAGGCACTCAGGAGCATACCCCGTGGCCGTTCGCCGAGTAATTGTGCACATTGACGCAGCAACTCAGGCAAGCGCTCATGTAAGCGCCAGATCTCACCTTGCGGGCCACGGCCGAAGACCGGCGGATCGAGCAAGATCAGATCGTATGAGTTATTGCGACGAATCTCGCGTGCAACAAACTTACCAACGTCATCAACCAACCAACGAATTGGCCAGTCGGATAAACCGGATGCAGCTTGATTTTCCTGTGCCCAACGTATTGCCGGCTTCGAGGCATCTACATGGGTGACGTGAGCGCCCATTTGTGCCAGGGCTAAACTTGTCAGACCTGTATAGCCGAAGAGTACCAATGTACGAGGATTATGTAATCCGGCAAGGCACTCGGCAAGCCAGGGCCAATGAGCGCTATGTTCAGGAAAGACGCCGGTATGTCGAAAGGGCGTCAGCCGAACCCAGAATGTCAGATTGTTCTGGTGCATCGCCCACTGCTCAGGCAGAGAGCGCCGAAACTTCCAGATACCCGGGCCATCATCGGAGCCGCGCGTTTTCTCGAACTGTGCATCAGCGCGTTGCCACTCACGTTCCGAGAGATTTGGTTGCCAGATCGCCTGGGTTTCGGGGCGAACCAACGTATAATCGCCGAAACGCTCCCACTTGGCACCATTGCCGGAGTCGAGCAATTCATACTCTTGCCAGGGTGCCGGCGCCAACAGCATAAGGTCAGTCATAAGCACAAAGAAAGGGGCGATGCCGGCACCAGGGCCGAGCAATCGCCCCGAACTGACTAACCGGCACTACGCTTCTCGATAATCTCCTTCGCCAGAGCGTCGGGGAGCGCATCGTAGTGATCGAATTCCATCGACGATGTTGCGCGACCCTGAGTTGCCGAGCGCAGATCGGTCGTATAACCGAACATTGAGGCCAATGGTACAAAGGCCCGCACCACCTGTGCATTACCACGCGCCTCCATACCCTCGACGCGACCGCGCCGCGAGTTGAGATCGCCGAGCACCGTACCGAGGAAATCCTCGGGAGTAGTCGTCTCAACCTTCATAATCGGCTCAAGCAATTGCGGGCGACCCTTGCGCACGCCGTCTTTGAGGCTCATCGAAGCGGCGATTTTAAACGCCATTTCCGACGAGTCCACCTCGTGGAACGAGCCGTCATAAAGGGTTGCCTTCAGATCGACCACCGGGAACCCGGCGATCACACCTGTTTGCATCGCTTCTTTAATCCCAGCCTCAACCGGGCCAATATACTCACGCGGAACGGAACCACCGACGATCGCGTTCACAAACTCAAAACCGGCACCGGCCTCATTCGGCTCGAAGCGGATCTTTACCTCGGCGAACTGTCCTTTACCGCCAGTTTGGCGTATGAAGCGTGTATGAATATCGGCGAGTTGCGTAATCGTCTCGCGATACGACACCTGGGGCTTGCCTTGATTGGCCTCGACCTTATACTCACGCCGCATCCGATCGACGATTACCTCAAGGTGCAATTCACCCATACCCTTGATGATCGTTTGCCCGGTCTCCTGATCAGTGTAGACGCGGAAGGTCGGATCTTCCTCGGAAAGCCGGTTGAGCGCCACCGCCATCTTATCCTGGTCGGCCTTTGTCTTCGGCTCAATCGCCAATTCGACGACCGGTTCAGGGAAGCGAATGCTTTCCAACACAATCGGATTCTCAGGATCGCAGATCGTATCGCCGGTGAAGCTCTGCTTGGGGCCTACCATTGCTGCGATATCGCCCGCGTACACAGCTTCAATATCCTCGCGGCTATTGGCGTGCATCTGCAGGATGCGACCGAGTCGCTCGCGCTGGCCACGGGTGGTGTTCAGCACATAGCTCCCCTTCTCGATCGTACCGGAGTAGACGCGGAAGTAGGCAAGCTTACCGACATACGGATCGGCGACGATCTTGAAGACGAGGCCCGAGAACGGTGCGTTGTCGCTGGTTGCGCGGGTGACCATCTCGACGCCCTCATCACCGGCGACCTGACCGGGCAAAGTGCCCTGGACGGACGGGCGCTCGAGCGGCGAAGGCAGATACTCAACCACGGCATCAAGCAACTTCTGGACGCCCTTGTTCTTGAGCGCGGCGCCGCAAAGCACTGGAACAAGCTTGCCTTCGATGGTCGCCTTGCGCAGGGCGCGCTTGAGCTCATCCAGGCCGAGTTCTTCGCCTTCCAAATACAGCAGCGTCAGTTCATCATCAGTCTCGGCGATCATCTCGACAAGTTCAGCGCGGGCCTTCTCAGCGGCAGGCTGCAACTCGGCGGGAACATCGATCTCCTCGCGCTCCTTACCGAGATCATCCTTCCAGACCACGGCGCGCATCTGAAGCAGGTCGATCACACCCTGGAAGGTTTCTTCGGCGCCGATCGGCAACTGGATCACAGCCGGCTTGGCGCCAAGGCGCTCGACAATCATGCTGACGCAGCGCTCGAAACTTGCGCCGGTGCGATCCATCTTGTTGACAAAGCAGATACGCGGCACACTATACTTATCGGCCTGACGCCAGACTGTCTCGGACTGCGGCTCGACACCGGCAACACCGTCGAAGACCACTACACCGCCATCAAGCACCCGCAACGAGCGCTCCACCTCGACGGTAAAATCGACGTGACCGGGCGTATCGATGATGTTGATACGATAGAGTGTATCGTCGAGCTTCCATTGGGCGGTCGTAGCAGCGGAGGTAATCGTAATACCGCGCTCCTGCTCCTGCGCCATCCAGTCCATCGTCGCGGTACCTTCGTGAACCTCGCCGATCTTATACGTGCGACCCGTATAGAACAGGATGCGCTCGGTCGTCGTGGTCTTGCCCGCGTCGATGTGGGCGATGATGCCGATATTTCGGACTTTATCAAGTTCGAATTGGCGGGGCATACCGTCAAATTCTCCTATTGAGGGGCCAGCTGAACTGTACCCTTACGGCGACAGCGTCGCCTGCCTCATATCGTGTCTCGCGCGCCGTGAATGATGCACAGCCGGGGCCACACATCGACGAAGCACTGATCCAAATCTAGAAACGGCCATAATGGGCGAAGGCGCGATTCGCCTCGGCCATCTTGTGAACATCTTCCTTGCGCTTGATCGTGGTGCCAGTATTATTGAAGGCATCGACCAACTCAGACGCCAGGCGCTCGTGCATTGGGCGACCACTGCGTGAGCGAGCCGAGTTAAGCAACCAGCGCATCGCCAGGGCGTAGCGACGATCACTCTTCACATCAACCGGCACCTGATACGTGGCACCGCCGACACGCTTCGGCTTGACCTCAATCGACGGGCTGGCGTTACGCAACGCCTGCTCGAATACTTCCATCTGGGACTTCTTCAGGCGATCAGCAGCGATATCGAGCGCGCCATAAACGATACGCTCAGCGACACTCTTCTTGCCTCGCTGCATCACCTTATTGATGAAGCGCTGTATGAGCACATTCTCATAACGGGCGTCGGGAAGCGTGACGCGCTTTTCAGTATTACTTCGGCGAGACATTGACAACCTCTATTGGTGCCCGCGCGACAATGGCGCCGGCTACCGCACTAGCGCTTTTTACCGACCGGCTGTACATTCTTCTTGGTGCCGTACTTCGAACGACCTTGCTTACGGCCGTTGACGCCCTGCGTGTCGAGGGTACCGCGCACGATGTGATAGCGCACACCGGGCAAATCCTTTACACGACCGCCGCGGATTAGCACAACCGAGTGCTCTTGCAGATTGTGTCCCTCACCGGGGATGTAAGCCGTTACTTCGATGCCGTTGCTCAGTCGCACGCGCGCAATTTTGCGCAGAGCCGAGTTGGGCTTTTTGGGCGTAACGGTAGCCACTTTCGTGCAGACACCACGCTTCTGCGGCGAACCCTTGCCGCGAGTCAACTTGCCTTTTAACGAGTTGTACGTAAAGCGTAATGCCGGCGCCTTGGTCTTCTTTTCGACCGGCTTGCGCGGCTTGCGAACCAACTGATTAATCGTCGGCATCAAGAACTCCCTAACATTACAGTCGCCCGGTAAACCTTTATTGTCTGAACAAAATAAATGACCAGGCCTAATTCTGGTCGCAGCAAGCGGCTGCGCCTTAGAACTGGCCGGTTGCATGAAAAAACCTGCGCTGCTCATTCGTGTGCAGCAGTTGAGGAGTATAGCATCCGTTGGAAGCTCTGTCAAACGCGGCGCGGGGTTGGGATTGTGCCATGGGAGGCGAGATTGTGGGCGTAGCGGGTAGTTTCGGGAAGGCGATAACGAGTGATGCAGGCCATGACGAGATCGGCGGCGGTATCGAGGCTCACACGATGACCGGGCGAGACATAGACGGGTTTGACGCCGACGCGTGTACGTAGCACCCAACCGATCTGTTCCGTGCGATCGGTGAGTGGAACTCGGGCGCCGCGTTCGTCGGGGACTGCGGGGTGGCGGCCGGTGAGTAACGACTTTGCGCAACCGATGGTCGGGCGGTCGAGGAGCACACCGATATGACTGGCGATGCCGAGCCGGCGTGGATGGGCGATCCCCTGGCCGTCGCAAATAATGATGTCGGGAGTGATGCTGACCTGGGCGAGTGCATCCAAGATTGCCGGCGCCTCGCGGAATGAGAGAAAGCCGGGAACATAGGGGAATGGTGTAGGTGCGCGGGCGACGACGTGGGCGAGCGGCTGCAACTCCGGAAAGGAGAGCACGACAACTGCGGCGCGGGCGATCGCGCCTTCCTGCTCAAATCCGGCGTCAACCCCGGCGACAGTGCGGGGTGGATCAAATTCGTCGTGCAGGCGCACCTGCGAGCGCAGTTGCTGTTGGATTGCGACGGCTTCCTCGATTGTGGTCGGCCAGGTCATAGACTTCTCTTGCATTGGCGCAGCAGGCGCCACAGATATAGCATCCTACCAGAACCGAGAACTCAGAACCAGGAACCGTTGGAGCAGAACGCAGAACCGACTGCACAACCCGCGTAGGATTGCTTTATCAGTCATGGCGCCGGATCATCGGCCCCGATCGGCCTGGATGCGGCGGGGCGAAGCATACACACCCAAGACCAGTTAAGCCGGATATGCCGGCGGCACGTGCTTCGCCCTTATGGTGGCGGGGCGCTTATTCCGCGTAGCGCTCTTCCTTCCAGGGGTCGGCGTTGTTGTTGTAGCCATAGCGCTCCCAGAAGCCGAGTTTGTCGTGGGCGGAGAATTCGAGGCCGCGGAGCCATTTGGCGCTTTTCCAAAAATACTTGCCGGGCGTGAGCAGGCGAAGCGGGTAGCCGTGCTCAGGGGTAAGTTCTGCGCCTTCGTATTTATAGGCGAGCATGGCATCGTCGGCCATAAGGACTGCGAGCGGGATATTGGTGGTGAAGCCCTGCTCGCAGTGGGCGATCAGGTAGCGTGTGGAGGAGTCGATCGCCGGGATATGCTTGAGAAATTCTTTGAATTGTACGCCTTCCCAGACAGTGTCGAGCTTACTCCAGCGCGTGACGCAGTGGATGTCGGTGGTAACGGTGATTGTCGGGAGGTTGCGGAAGGTAACGAAATCGAGGGTGACCGGCTCGCTGATTGTTCCGAAAGCCCGCAAATCCCAGGTGGCAGCCACATCCTCGTACATCGGGACGGTTCCATAGTGCAGGACGGGGAACTTTTCGGTCACGTACTGGCCGGGCGGCACGCGGGATTCCTCGCCGGCCGGGGTGCGATCGTATTTATTCTTGAATGCGTCGAACAATGGTTACCTCCGGACATCTAGGATACAGGATAGAGGATACAGGGCCGGACTTCATCTACAGCATGCTTGACGCCTGATTGTGCTACCGCGCGGCTCACGCACCTAAGGAAGCCGGGATGGATCAACTGGTGATGCGCAACCGTTGCGATCGATTAGCGGGTCGTGTCGCCGTCGCCGGCGAGATAATCGGTGCGTGGTGGACTGAAGGTATCGATGACGATGCTTTCAGCAAGTGCGACGACGGCATGGGATGTATTGCCGGGAATGATCACAGTGTCGCCGGGATTGATTTCACGAATTGTGCCACCGAGGTGGAATTGTAAGCGTCCGCTGAGAAGATGCGAAATCTGCTCGTGGGGATGCTTATGGACGGGCACTTCGGCGCCGGCATCGAGCCGTACTTCCATCTGGTAGAGTTGGGTTGTGGCGGCAAGACGCCTTCGTCGCACACCCGGCAGCATCTCGATCCAATGCTGCGCCGGCCCTACAATCGTCATGGTAACCTCCTCGCCGATTGAGCGGGATTGCAAACAGTTCGTCCTATTGTACGACGAGTGTCTATATAAGTTACAGCAGTATAACTCCTGTTACCATGATACCGGATTTGTCTATTTGGACAGTAGGGCATGCCGATGTGAAGGAGCGCAGGCCATGACAGCAACGGATTTCAAGCCGGCGGCGGTGCGGGGGGCGGTGCGGACACTGGCGGGGGCGTATTACACCTCGCCGGAGATCTATGCGACCGAGCAGGAGCGGATCTTCGGCGGGCGCTGGGTGTGTGTCGGGCGGAGCGAACAAGTGGCGGCGGCGGGCGATTTTATGCTGGTTGAGCCGGCGGGCGAGAATCTGATCATTGTGCGTGACGGCGACGGGAATGTCCATGCTCACTACAATGTTTGCCGGCACCGGGGCACACGGATGTGTGAACAGACGGCCGGACAATTGGGCGAGACGATACAGTGTCCGTATCACGCCTGGACATACGGCCTCGATGGGCGTTTGTTGACGGCGCGGCATATGCAGGATACGCCGGATTTCCGCAAAGAGGATTGGCCGCTGAACAGCGCGCGATCGCGGAATGGGAGGGCTTCCTGTTCGTCAATCTGAGCTTGGAGCCGGAGCCGTTCGAGCAGGCGTTTGCGCCGCTGATCGGTCGGATAAGCCGTTGGGGCGCCGCCGATCTGCGGCGCGGCGCGCGAATTGAGTACAGTGTTGCGGCGAACTGGAAGCTGATCGTCGAGAACTATTCGGAGTGTTATCACTGTCCGCTGATCCACCCCGAGTTGTCGGCGCTCTCGCCGTGGCGCAGCGGGCGGAATGATTTGAGTAGCGGGCCGTTTCTGGGCGGCTATATGGATTTGAACCATACCAGTATGACGGTGGATGGTTCAAGTGGGCGGGCGCCGTTGCCGGGGTTACCGGCGGAGGATGTGGGGCGGGTCTATTACTACGCGATCTTTCCGAACCTGTTGCTGAGCCTGCACCCGGACTATGTGATGGCGCATATTCTGCGGCCCGACGGCCCAGGGCGCACGCTTGTCGGTTGCGAATGGTACTTCCACCCGGATACGCTGGCGGCGACGGATTTCTCGCCCGACGACGCAGTGCAGTTCTGGGATACGACGAACCGCCAGGACTGGCATGTCTGCGAGTTGTCGCAACGAGGGGTTTCGTCGCGTGGCTATACGCCCGGCCCGTATGCGCAGGCTGAGGGTTTGCTGTGGGAGTTCGATCAGGAGTATTTGCGGGCGCTTGTTGATGGCTGATAGCTGATGGATTGGGGCTAAGGCGGGCGGGCGCAGCATCCTGCCTCGCGGCGGGTTGCTGCGCCCATACGGGCGAAGGGCGTCCCATCCTGCCGTGTTATGTGCCAAGATCGGCCAGGATAGTGCGGAGGGCGCTGCGGGCGGCTTCGGCTTCGGCGGCGCCGTCGGTGTAGAGGCCGCCGGAGACGCTGGGCGATAGATTCTCGCTGAATGTGGCGAATGACGGCACGGCAGCCAGGCTATCGGCATGCTCGATCGGGCTGATGGCGAGGTTGACGAGCAGTTCGGCGCGGTTGGCGAAGATGATGTGATGATCGATCAAGGCGAAGGCGGTGATCGGGCTGGGCTCGCCGCCTTCCTGCACATAAACGGTTGTCTCGCCGGCACTAATCGCAGCGATCCGCTCGCCGCGACTCTCGCGAGCGGCGCGATGCTTTTCTAGAAAAGCCTCGGCCTGCGGGTCGTTGCGCGAGGTGAGAAAGATCAGTAGATCGCCGTCGCGAAGGAGTGCTTCAGCTGGATCGACCGACTGTGGTGGATTGAAATTGTTGACCGAAACAGCTATGCCGCTGCCAAGCCAGGTGATGACATCTTGTTCGATCTGCACACCAAGTAAGCCTTCGACACCGTTTTCAATCGCGTCAATATCCTGGATGGCGAAGTTCTCGCGCAGGGCGCCCGCTACACGTTGCGCTTCCGGGAGATCGCCGAGGGTGGGGGCGATGGTGGCGTAGAGTTGGGTGTCGGCGGGTAGGATTTCGGGCGGCGCGATACGTGATTGGGCAGCGTAGAACCAGACGATCAAGATGCCGCCGATTGTGACGGCAAGCAGTGTGATGCCGAGGCCGCCGGCGACCGCATAGCCAAGGCCGCGCTCACGGCGGGTGGCGGGTGGTTGAGATTGAGTAAGCGTTTGTTCGGACATATCGAGCTCCTGCTTTAAGGTGGATTGGCGTGATACACACCTTAAACAATACGTACTCGGTGATGATGCGATAGGCTCCATCGCTGGTATGGTACCATAGCGCGAGGAGTAGCGGATTGGAGCCTGGGATGCGCCTGGAATTACGATCAGCGGCGGCGGCGGTCGGGCACATTGTTTGCCACAATATCGCCGATCAGCGGGGCCGAAAAGCCCTGGCGAAAGGGCGGATCCTGCGTGAGGCAGATCTGTCACTGCTGGCGGAATTGGGTGTTGCTGAGTTGCGGGTGGCGATCCTTGAACCCGACGATGTGCATGAGAACGACGCAGCGATCCGATTGGCGGCGGCCGTAGCCGGTGATGGTGTTGCCGCCACTACGGCGCACGTTGGGCGGGTGAATCTGCGGGCGACGTGTGCGGGGCCGCTGGAGGTTAATACCGAGGCGTTGCGCGCGATCAATCTGATCGACGGGCTTACCGTGGCCACTCTGGCGGCGCATACGCTGGTCGGCGAGGGGCGTAATCTGGCGACGATCAAGATCATCCCGTTTGCGGTACCGGCGAGCGATCTGGTGCAGGCCGAAGTGGTGGCGCGTGAGGCGGGCATTGTGTTGCGGGTGCGTCCACTAACGCTGCGGCGAATCGGGGTGGTGCTGGTGAGTAGCCCGGCGGCCCATCAGCGGGTGGCGCACGGTGTGTACCCGGCGATCGTGGCGCGCGTCCATGAACTCGGCGGTGAGGTGATCGCACGCCACGATGTGATGCCGAAAGAGACCGAGGTTGCGACGGCATTGCAAAGGCTGCGTGATGCCGGGGCAGAGTTGGTGATTGTGGCCGGTGAGACCTCGGTGGTCGATCTTGAGGATGTGACGCCACAGGGTGTGCGACTGGCAGGCGGGCAGATTGCGCATTACGGAGCGCCGGTGGAGCCGGGGAATCTGCTGTTGATGGCCTACCTACACCATGCTTCCGGCGGCCGCTTGCCGGTGCTTGGCGCACCGGGTTGTGTACGTTCGCGGGATGTGAATATTGTCGATCTGGTACTGCCGCGCCTGATGGCGGGCGAGATGATCGGACGGCGAGAAATTGTTGAGCTTGGACACGGCGGTTTGTTGAGTTAGTGTATGTCATCTGCAACAGAGCCTCTTTCGTATGTATACCACCTGATTGTGGCCGCGCCGACGGCGCCGAAGGTGTTGGTAATGCCGGTTGAACAGTCGTGGTATTTACCCGGATTCCAGCATCATGAGCGCCGATTCTGGCAGGATGTCGATCATGTGAACCGGCGTGCAGAAGCGTTGCTCGGCGGGCCGATGCAGACGCTGCGCTGTGTGGCGATCGACTATGAGCGCGAGCAGGAGTTGCTCTCGAAGGTGTATGCGATCGCGCCCCACGATCCGCGTTGGACCCCGCCGCCGGGTGGGCGTTGGGTGGGACCCGATGATCTGGAAGCCTTGGAGTTGGTGCCGGGCGAGCATCGCATGGTGCTGGCGGACTGGTTTGCCTGGCGGGATCAACCCACACCGCCGACGCGCCCGCCCTGGTACAGCGCAGGGTGGCTGGATCTGGCGGTGGAATGGGCGGTGGCCCAACTTGAGGGCGCCGGGATGACGCCAAGCGGGCCGGCGGAGCAGTTGCGATCGTGGCAGCGTTCGGCCCTGTTGCGCTTGCCGACACAGGCAGGAAATGTGTATGTGAAGGCGGTGCCGCCGCTGTTTGCCCACGAGCCCGAATTGACGGCCCTGTTGGCGACGATCGCACCGCAACATGTGCCGGCGACGATCGCCGTTGATCGGCGGCGCGGCCTGTTGCTCACGCGTGAGTACGCGGGTGTGGGGCTGGATCGCGTTCCCGAGGTGGCGGACTGGGCGGCGGCACTGCGCAGTTTTGCCGAGTTGCAGATCGCCTGTATTGCGCAGGTGGATAGGTTGCGTGCGGTGGGAGTTCCGCTGCGTTCGCTTGCTTCGCTGCCGACCCGCGCGGCGCCATTGTTGGCCGATATGGCGGCCATGGTAACCGATCGTCCGGCCGGCTTGAACCACGAACAGCGTGATCGTCTGATTGGATTAGGGCCGCAACTGGCGGATCGTTGCGCGGCGCTGGCGGCTTTTGGTTTGCCGGAAACGCTTGAGCATGGTGATTTCTGGGCCGGGCAGATCATCGTCGGTGCGAGCGGCTACATCGTTCTCGATTGGTCGGACAGTTCGATCGCGCACCCGTTTTTCAGCCTGTTGTTGTTTTTGCTCGAAGTTGAAGACTTTTTCCCCAAGGAGCGCGGGGTGCGCGAGCGGCTACGGGATGCCTACCTGGGGCCGTGGAGCGCAATCGCGCCGTACCGGGATCTGGTGCGGGCGTTTGAGTTGGCCCAGCCGCTGGCGGCGTTGCACTTTGCTCTGAGCTACTACGAAGATGTATTGCCGCAGATGGAGCAGCGCTGGGAGATGGAGTTGATGCTGCCGTTCTATCTGAAAATGTTGCTGCGGCTTGCCGATTGGTAGCACCCGGAGGGTATCATAGCTCTAGGGCAAATTCTGAAGACAGTATGTTACATACGGGATAACGCCATGTCACTCGACGATCTACTGAAGGATCGCCGTGATGCCGCAGTGGATAACTTTTCACGGGCGATCGCGATCAATCCTGGCTATGTGTATGCGCGCTATCAGCGGGGCCAGGTGCTACGTGAGTTGGGGCGCGTTCAAGAGGCGTTGGAGGATTTCACGCGCTGTGCCGAGATCGATCCGAATGATGCGCCGGTGCAGGCGGAACTCGGCGAGACGTTGCGGATTTTGAAGCGCTACGACGAGGCGATTGCGGCCTTTTCGCAAGCAATTGCCCTCGACCCGGACTATGCCTGGGCGCTGGCGAGTCGCGGGCAGACGTATCGCTCGATGCGGCGTTACCGTGATGCATTGGTCGATCTGGATGCGGCGCTGGTGCTGCGCCCGCAGATGGCCTGGGCACTGGCGGAACGCGGCGAAGCGCGGCGGGCGCTGTGCGATTACGAAGGCGCGCTGGCTGATTTTAATCAGGCGATCGCGATCGAGCCGGAGTATGTCTGGGCGATCGGCCATCGTGGCATTGTGTATCGCGAGCAGGGGCGTTATGAAGAAGCGATTGCGGAGTACGACGTAGCACTGGCGATCGATTCGAACCAGTCCTGGTTGTATGCCGAGCGTGGCGAGGCTAATCGCCTGCTGGGGCGGATCGACGAGGGGATCGATGATCTGTCGCGGGCGCTTGAGGTCGAGCCGAACTACACCTGGGCCTTGGCGAGTCGGGGGGCGGCATATCGCAGCGCGGGGCGGATCGATGAAGCGTTGGCCGATTTCACGCGGGCGATCGAACTCGACAACCGCTATGTCTGGGCGCGTATGCAGCGCGGGGCGGTATATCGCAGCGCGGGGCGGATCGAGGAGGCGCTGGCCGATTTCACGCGGGTGATCGAGGTTGAACCGAACCATTCGGGCGCCTATGCCGAGCGTGGCGAGATCTATCGCAAGCGCCGCGAATATGAGCCGGCGTTGGCCGATTTTACGCGGGCGATCGAGTTGCGCGCCGATTACTATTGGGCGTTCGGCAGCCGTGGGCAGGTGTACCGAGCCATGGGTTGCTACGACGAGGCCGTGATCGACCTGTCGCGGGCGCTGGCGATCAAGCCCGACACAAGCTGGTTGTTGGCCGAGCGGGGTGAGGCGTATCGCTTGATGGATCGTTACGACGAGGCGCTGAATGATCTCAATCAGGCGCTTGAGTTGCGGCCGGATGATTCGTGGACATTGAGCCGGCGCGGCGCGACTTATCAGGCGCTGAAGGTGTTTGAAGAGGCGTATATCGATCTGTCGCGGGCGGTCGAAATCGACCCCGAGAATGCCTGGGCCTGGGCGCAGCGCGGATCGTTGTTTCGCCAGATGTGAGAACAATGCGAAAGGCAACGAGATTGCCGGCAGGGTTTCGCAGGTCAGGCATGGTGCAAGCGCAGGGCTTCGCCCTTACTCGCGACCGAGGGTATGACGGACATCGAGAAAGGTGCTGCTGACGGGCGGGGTGTTCAGTTCGGCCCGGTACGCGTTGACGCGGGTGTAGGCGGCGAGTAGCTCGTCGATGTCTTCGGTGTTATCGCGGGCGCGTTCGTTGAGTTGGGTCAGGTAACGGGTGATCTGGCTGCGCCGTAATTTCAAGGCGCAATCTTCGGCTTCGCGGCGATAACGCAGATCGACGGGTTGGCGTTCGCTCCAGGCCACTAGTTCGATGATCCGTTCGCGCAGCGGCTCGCCCTGAAGTTCGGCCCAGGTGTTCAATCCTTCCGGTGTGCTCGGGCGCTGCTCGACGGCGACACTACCATAGCGCCGCCAGATCTCCTGGTGCAGTGGGTCGCTCAGTAAACTTCCCAGATTGTCCCCGAATATCGGCCGCACGGCGCTGTGCTTTATCAATCCCTGCTCCAACAATTCGCCCACGAGTTGGTCGATCGGGGTGTGGCGCATCGCCATCGCAAGCAAGTGTTGCTCGTCGGCGAATGTGGCGGTGCGGGTTGATACTGGGGGCGCCGTTCGCGCTGTGTCGGCAGATGCAGCAGTTGCCATGTCGGCGGGATGCGGCGCATCATCGGGCGGTGCGGCAATCCCGCCGGTGGGACGGCGGGCGGCTTCGGGCCGGTTGCGTTCGCCGGGTTTGCCGAAGCGTCCGTCGCGCCGGGGCGCAGCATTTTGCGTTCCTATACGGCGGTCGCGTTGCGTCGGACGGCGCGGTTGATTGGTGCTGCGCAGCAGATCGAGGATGAGTTCGGCTTTAATGCCGACGACCTGCTCGACCCGTGCGATGTACACGCGCTGCTGGGCGCCGTCGAGTTCGCGCAACAACGGCAGCAGCCGGTCGAGTGCGATCCGCTGGCCTTCGGGTGTGTGCAGATCGACACCGGCAGTGTAGGCTTCCAGGTAGAACTCCATCACCGGCGCGGCCTGGTCGATCAGGCGTTGCCAGAGTGTGGGATCAGCACGGATCACCTCGTCGGGATCGCGACCTTCCGGCATGCGAATGATGCGCAGCGCCACATCGCTTTCTAAACGCACGGCGCCTTCGGCAGTCGCCACCAACCGTCCATCGCCGTTCTCCTCGGCGCTTTCGCGCAGTGCGCTCAGGCCGCGCAACGTGGCTTTCTGACCGGCGGCGTCGGCGTCGAGGGCGAGGTAAACATTGTGCGAAAGGCGTTTGAGCAGTGCGACGTGGGGTTTGGTAAGGGCGGTGCCGAGTGGCGCGACGACATTCTTGAAGCCGTGCTGATGGGCGCTGATCACATCGACGTAGCCCTCAACCACGATCGTGCGGTCGTCGCTGCGAATGGCCTCACGGGCCAGATCCAGGCCGTAGAGCAGTTCGCCCTTTTTGAAGAGCAAGGTCTCGGGTGTGTTCAGGTATTTCGGCTGAACATCGCCGATCGCGCGGCCACCGAAGCCGACCACGTCGCCGCGGGCATTACGGATCGGGAAGATCAGCCGGCCGCGAAAGCGATCGTAATAGCCGCGGGTCTCGTGGTTGATGGCGAGGCCGGCCGCCTCGATATCGGCGGGATCGTAGCCCTTTTTCTCGGTGAGATAGGCAAGAAGATGGCCCCAGTCGTCGAGGCTGTAGCCTAATTGGAATGTTTCGACGATCTCGGGATCGAGGCCGCGTTTGGCCACATAATCGCGGCCGGGCTGCGCCCGTGAGATGCTATTCAGCACATAGTTGAAGTATTTCGCAGCGGCGGCGTTGATCTCCAGCAGCTTAACCTTGCGTGCGTCTTCCTGGCGCTCCTGTTCATTCTTCGGCTCCAGGCGTACTCCGGCGCGGGCGGCAAGCAACTCCAGCGCATCCTTGAACTCCAGGCCCTGTTTGCGCATGACAAAATCAAAGGCGCTGCCGGTGGCCTTGCAGCCGAAGCAGTGAAAGGTGCCGTTGTCGGGGTAGACGGTGAAGGCGGGTGTGCGCGAGTTCGGGTGGAACGGGCAAAAACCGACGTAGTTGCGGCCGGCTTTGCGCAGATTGACGCCGAGCGAACCGATGAGTTCGACGATGTCGATTTTGGATTTAATGTCGTCAATAGGACTCATGGGATTGATCTTTGCGGGGCTACGCGCCCCGGGCCGGCGATTGCGGGGCTACGCGCCCCCGGGCCGGCGATTGCGGGGCTACGCGCCCCGG
>JAAUQO010000372.1 GCA_012032775.1 Oscillochloris sp.
ACTGGAAGAGGAAATCGGCAGTCCGCACTTTGCCGCAGGATTGAAGAATCGTGAAGCCATCCCCTGCCCCGATTCCGTGATCGTATCGGACACCATCTGGCTTGCGAAGGGAAAACCCGCCATGCCCTATGGTCTGCGCGGTCTTCTGGGCGCGCGTCTCACGCTCCGTACCGGTGCGAAAGACGCCCATTCAGGTGTGACCGGAGGTGCCGCGCGTAATCCGCTGGCTGAACTGATGGAAGTGGCGCATGCCTGTGTCGATGCCAAGAGCGGGACGGTGAAGATTCCGGGATTTTACCGGGAGGTCGTTGAGCCCACGAAGGCGGAAATCAAGAGCTTTCTCAACTCAGGCTTCCATGTCAAGCGGTTCAAGGAAGCTTACGGCTTTCAGACGCTGCGTACGCAGGATCCCGCAGAAGTGACCCGTGCATCTGGGCCGCGCCGACGATGCCCTCGCCGCATCGTTGCACGTCGGTCTCGCCGGTGAGACCACTGGCGATTGGCGCAGCACGTTGGCGGCAGCCGTCTTGCAGATACCGGCGATTCCCGATGATGATCTGCTGGCGGTGCTGACCGCACTCGGCGCCGTTCCCGACTGGCTTACGCCCCGCATCGCCGCCGCCGAAAGTTTGCGCCTGGCTGCCGCACTCGCCGCCGCTACCGGCGATCTGAACACGCTGCACCAGCTTGCCTCGGTACGTGCTCAGGCGGCAACCGCCAATCAGCAGAGCGTCGCCGAATTGCTGGTGCTGCTTGAAGATGAAGATCCGGCCGTGCGGGTGATCGCCGCCGCCGACCCGCGCACGCCGCCCGAGGCCCTGGCCGCCGCGAAACAGCGCGAAGATTGGACCGAGGTCGATCTGCGGGTCTATGAAGCACTCGCTGGTAACCCTTCAAGCCCACCGGAAGTGCTGCTGGCGATCGCCGCCGATCGCAGCGCACTCTTTACCAATGCTCGACGGCTGGTGGCGCTCAACCCAGCGACGCCCGATGCCGCGTTGACCTTGCTGGCCGACGAGTCGTATGCCTCCGATATTCGCCTGATCCTGGCGGCGCATCCGAATTTTGCCTTCAGTGACCGCGAAAAGTTGCGCCGGCACAGCATCGATCAAGCCGCCAATGCCCCCGATCCAATCTACCGCACGATCGCGCTGGCGCAGCCCGATGTCGATCCGAGTGCCCTGCTTGACCACATCCACTCGCCGTTCTGGATCGAGCGCCTGGCTGTGGCGCTCAACCCGACAACCGACATCGACAACTACGCCGCACTGGCTGTCGATGGGAACCGTCTGGTGCGGGCCGCTGCGCGTGAACGGATACTGCCCGATGAAACCACATGAACTGGTTGAGTATTTGTCGGCCCTGGTTCGCCATAACCTGAAACTCAGCACCATGATCTGGGGCCGCCGGGGATCGGCAAGTCGAGTATCGTGGCCCAGGTTGCCGCCGCCGGCGATCTTGAATGTATCGATGTGCGGCTCTCGCAACTGGCGCCGACCGATCTGCGCGGCTTGCCGGTGCCTGAGAACGGCGTGGCCCGCTGGTATCCGCCCGAGTTTTTGCCCCGTGACGGCGCCGGGGTGCTTTTTCTCGATGAGTTGAATATGGCGCCGCCGGCCATCCAGGGCATGGCGCAGCAACTCATCCTCGACCGCAAAGTCGGCAGTTATAGCGTGCCGGAAGGCTGGTTCATCTGGGCGGCCGGTAATCGCAAAGAAGATCGCGCCGCTGTGTTCGAGATGCCGGCGCCGCTGGCGAACCGCTTTCTGCATCTGGAGGTTGAGCCGGATTTCGAGAGCTTCAAAACCTACGCCCTCGAACACAACCTGCACGAGCAGATCATCGCCTTTCTTTCGTTCCGTACCACCCTGCTGCACCGGCTCGACACCTATCAGCCGGCCTGGCCCTCGCCGCGCTCCTGGGCAATGGCGAGCACCCTGCATCGGATCGGGCTTGATGTGACGGCCGTCGTTGGCCCGGCGGCCGCCGCCGAATTTCGCGCCTTCATCAGCATCTACGCTGGGCTGGCCGATATGGAGGCGATCCTACGCGGCGACGGCGACGGCCTGATCTTCCCCAGCGAACCCTCGCAATGCTACGCCCTTACGGTGGGGCTTGGCGTGCGCGCCCAGGATGTCGGCCAGGCCCATAATGCCTTCCGCTGGCTCAGCGAACGGGCCGGCAGCGAATGGGTGCAACTCTTCAGCATGGACCTCTTTCGTCAGATGCGCGCCCGCAGCAAGATGGGCGATCTGGCCGCACTTGTGCAGCGCGACGAACGCCTCCAGGCCTTTTTGAAGGATTATCGGAGTTTGATCGGCGCGGGGGGATGAATGCAAAATGCGAAATTGGAATGCACCTTTGAGGCACATGTCATTCCGACCGTAGCGAGCAGCGCGAGCGGAGCGGAAAAATCTCGCGGCGTAGCCGCGCAAAATCCTTCGCGCCTAGTGGTAGCAGCGAGGTGAAGCAGTGACTTCTGATCTCAGCGTTCCGCATTCGGCATTCGAGCGCGCCGTCAGCGCTTCGTTGCTGCGCCTGCGTATGAAAGCACCATTCTTCGCAACCCTGGCGCTGTTTGCTCCTGTGCGCGCCTCCGGCGAAATCCCCACCGCCGCCACCGATGGCCGGACGATTTATGTCAATTCAAACTATCTTGCATCGCTCGACCCGCGCCAGCAGGATTCCTTGCTGCTGCACGCCGTGTTGCATGCGGCGTTGTTGCATCCGAGCCGGCGCGGCACGCGCGATGAGATGATCTGGAATATCGCGGCCGACATTGTGGTAAACGGGATTATCGCCGCTCAGGGCGATTTCGATATTCCGCCCGACACCGCCCAGGATGCCGAACTGGCGAAACTCAGGGTCGAAGAGGTGTACGAACTGCTGCAATTCAGCCCTGAACAACAGCCGCCGTTGCCGGGCCTCGATCTGCTGAACAACGCCGTGGCAGGTGGGATGGGCGATCGCAACGCCAGCGCCGGCCAGGAGAGCAGCCAGCACGCCGGAAATCAGTTGGCCGAATTGGAACAACACTGGCGCAACGCCTT
>JAAUQO010000152.1 GCA_012032775.1 Oscillochloris sp.
TCGCCTCACGGAGCCGGCCCATCAGGCCGCTCATCTCGCGCCAGCCGGCGACATCGGCCGGCGCCAGGGCGCGCACTTCCGCCTCGCAGCGCTCGCCGTCTTCATACAATTGGATGCTGCTGCCGTCTTCAAAGGGCACAAACAGGCCGTTCAGGGCCGGCGTCCAATCAAACCCGCGCCGCGGCAGATCCAGTTCGGCGATCACTTTGGGATGCAGCAATCCGGACAGATAGGCGCAGGGCGATATCCGAACACCCGGCCAGACTTCCTCAAGCGTGCATGCGCCACCGATCCGTTCGCGGGCCTCTAATATCAGCACACGCTTGCCGGCCTGCGCCAGGTAAGCGGCGCAAGTCAGGCCGTTATGGCCCGCGCCGACGATCAGAACATCCCAGCTCTGCGCGGCCAGTTCGCGCACCGGCATCGGCAACCCTAACAAGCCCATCACCTCGGCGGCCGGACGATTTGCGGTACTCATAGGTCATCCTCCTTATTGTCTCAGTCGGAAGGCGGAAGCTCATCTCCACCTTGCGGCTGATGTGTCTCTGCATCGGGACGGTGATGTGTTCCGTCGCAGATTGTAGCATTATTAGGTCTGGAGTTGGATCGGACGCAACGAGGCGCAACATGTTTCATCACGACGGGCAGGCCTACCTTAGCGATCAGTGCGACGCACTGCACATTCAAGCACGCCTGCTGGCACATCGCTACTTTGATCGGGTACGGCGACAGGCATTTTTGCGGGGAATCTGGTACACCCTCAGCGGGCGCTCAATCCGGCTGTTACGGCTGTCCGATCTGCCCGGCGCCGATATAGGCGGTGCTGCGCGGCCCGGCGAGACGGGTGAGGTTCACATGCACGAGATTATCGGCAGTGAGGGGCGGGCCGATGATTTTGACTGTTGTTTTGCGCCGTTGCGCGAGCAAGATCGTGAGCGCTGGGTTACGTTGGCGGCACTGGTGATCGAGGGTCGCGAGCTACCGCCGGTTGAACTGGTAGATGTAGGCGGAAAATACTATATCTACGATGGACACCACCGGATCTCGGTCGCCCAGGCGCTCGGCGAGACAACGATCAAGGCGCATATCTGGCTGACAAACGCAGCGCCTGCTTGCGGCCAATTGAGCAATCCGCTGCCGATCGTGCCTTGAACATAAGGCTTTGGCACCGGCTTTGCCGGCAACAAACACCGTGCCAAAAACAGGTTAATCGCCGGCCAGGGGCCAATGAATCCAGGATAAGAAATAGTCGTCGTGGATGCGGGCACCGAAGTGGCCCTCGGCAAGCCCCTGCTCGATGGTGTTAAGTCCGTAGGCGTTGCAGACAAAATCGGCGCAGATCCGCAGGCCCATGCCACTGCCGCCGGTGGTAAATCCGCCTTTGAACAATGCACCCGGCCCATCCGGAAAGCGCGCGTTCAGTGTGCGCCGCTGCTCGTCGTTGATGCGATTACTGATCACAAAGCGTAAATGGTGTGGTTCATCCTGTGGGAGCGGCAGGATATCGACATCCACTTGATGATCGGCGCTGTAGGTTGTGGCATTATTGATCAGGTTGTAGATCACCCGGTCGAGCGCGGAAAATTCCAGACAACGCTCGGCGATCGCGCCGGTGTAAGCGCTGCGCACATGCACCTCGGCCTGCCCCCGTATCAAGCGATAATCGCTACGCTGCCATTTTTCAACAATCAACTCAATATGATGCAGCCGCTGCTCGGCGTCGCGGGCGGTGCCGGAGCGATCAAGATCGGGGATCGTATTGCGCATGATCTTGAGTTGGTCGCGGGCGAGGAAAAAGATCCGATGGACATCTTCGCCCAGATCGATATCGCTGCCGATGAATTGCAACTGCAATGCAATCGCCTGAAAAGCTCCGCCCCGTAGATCGTGAATCACCTGATGAATGCGTTCCGATTGGTTTGGAAGATTGGCTGACTCCAGCCCATGCATCGCCGCGATCAACTCACTCCATTTATCGGTCTGATACAAATCGCCGAGCTTTCGATTGATATCCGGATCGCTTTGATGATTGCGCAGGAGCGTGAAAGCAGTTGAAAGTGCAGCGTATACCCGGCGGATAACCGCTTGATCATTGGGTGTAAAGGTGTCGATCGACACCGACATCGCACCGCCGTCGTAGCGTAGTTGGCGGTACGACTGTGGCTCATTCGGGCTCAATTGATAAAGGACTTCGTTGGCAAAGGGTTGCGGTGAAGTAGTCATACAGACATCCGAGCTAACTCAAACCTGATCTTATACGGCGGAGGTTATGCGTTTCTACGGGGAGTTGTATATCGCAGTCGGAAATTGATCCGCTATGCATTGATCGCGGATCACATGAGCAAAGTGATACATACATTATAAACGATCACACTCACTTATTCGCCCGATCAGGGCAGCATGTGGGGAAGATCCCGACAAGGGCGGGGCGGGGGTTATTTAATCGGCAACAGCTAGAACGCGGTGTACTTGTGGTGTTGGGAGATCCGACACCTCGTAGTTATACACCAGCAGTTCCTCGACGAAGCCGCGTTTCTTGCCGTCGCAGTTGATTTTGCGACTGGCATGAACCGTCTCGGTGCGCAATTCGGCGGCGGCCTGGCTGTAAATAGCGCGGGTGATTTCGGTGTCGGAGTTCGAGAGCATCACAAAGCACCCGCGATCGGCCAACTCGGCGATAACGCCGGCCAGGCGGCGCTGGTGTTGTTCGCCGAAGCCTTGATGGGTGTAGTGCGTGAACGAGGAGGTAGCACTAACCGGTACATAGGGCGGGTCGAGGTAGATGAAATCACCGGCGGCAACGTGATTCAGGACATCGGCGAAATCGCCGACGCGTAACTGGACGTGTTGGAGTGCGGCGCTGACCTCGTGCAAGTTGTCGGGATCGACGATCAGTGGGTTTTTGTAGTGGCCGAACGGCGCATTGAATTGGCGCTTGTTGTTGAGCCGATAAAGGCCGTTGTAGCACGTCCGATTGAGGAAAATCGTGCGTGCGGCGCGCTCCACTTTCGAGCGCTCGGCGAAATCAGGCCGGCGATCCCAACTCCGCACCTCGTAAAAGTAGTCTTTGTCCTGGCAATGGCGTTTATGCTGCTGGAGCCGGGCGATCAAGGCATCGACATGATCGCGTACTACCTCGTAGCAGTCGATCAATTCGCTGTTAAAATCGCTGAGAACGGCGCCGTAGCGCAGGAAACGGCTGTTCCAGAGGTGAAAAAAGAAGGCTCCGCCGCCAACAAACGGCTCGTGGTAACGGCGAAATTGCGCCGGCAGGCGCTTCTTCAGATCCGGCAGAAGTTGGCTTTTGCCGCCGGCCCATTTCAGAAACGGTCGAGCTGCCACGCATTGCTCCGAGACGCAGACGCCGGAGAGGTTCACGGCGAGGATTTGCCGATTATAGCACACGCGGGCGAGAAATAGGGTACAGGATTTAGGATATAGGTTCTTGCGGTCGGGCAGATTGCATAGGGGCCACAAAGGTTGGGCCACAGGAGACTGGAGCCATGCAACCGGGCGGTCGGCGCCTTATGTCGCATCACCGTGCCAGATCAGGCGCAACTCGGCGCAGCGCGCCAGCAGTTCGTCGAGCGCGCCGCTATCGATCACTTGTCCCGCCTGTACCACAATGATCCGGTCGGCCCGGCGCAGGGCGGCACGTCGATGGGCGACGGCGAGAACGCTGAGTTGCTGCGGGCCTGCGGCCCCGCGCAGGGCTGCCAGCCGCTCCCAGAGTACGGCTTCCGTCGCAACATCAAGCGCACTGGAAAGATCATCGACGATCAGCAATTCCGGCCGGCGTACCAGTGCGCGCGCAGTGGCGCTGCGCTGCATCTGCCCGCCGGAAAGCCGTACACCCCGTGGTCCAACCAGGGTTTCCAAGCCGTCATCAAGGGTGGCAATATCGCGTTCCAGCACGGCGGTGTGGATCGCCGCCGCCAAGGTAGCTTGTTGCGGTTCCTCTCCGAGCAGCAGGTTGTCGCGTAGGCTTGCACTGAACAGATTCGGAGCTTGCGGCACGTAGGCGCTGTGGGGCGGCACGAAATGGTTGGCCGGATCGGCAACCTGGAAACCTTTCCAGAAGATGGTTCCGGCCTGGTGCGGCAGCAAGCCCTGGATGGCCCGCAACAGCGTGGTTTTACCGGCGCCGATGCGACCGGTGATCACAACCAGTGCGCCGGCGGGAATAACAAAACTCGCCGCATGAATGCCGCCGCCGCTCTCAGGATAGATGCAACGTAGTCCCTCAACCCGCAGCAAATCTGCGCTCGATGGTATGGCTTGCGCCAAGGCAGGCTGAATCGGCTGGGCCGGGGTGCTGTGGGCGGTAAGTTTTGCCGGCGCGGCATCGATCATCAGTTCTTGTAGCCGCTCAAGCGAGACGGTCATCTGGCGGTAGCGGGCCAGATAGTTACCGAAGTAGCTGGTGATATTGGTGAGCCAACCGAGGTAAGAGACGAACAAAGCCAGGTCGCCGACGCTGAAACTGCCGTCGCCGAGCCGGGGCGCGATCAGCAGCAACAACAGCCCGACACCAATACTGGCGGCGTTGGCGGTAAGTGCGTTCAAGCCCTGGGTGAGCAGCAGATCGCGCAGTGCATCGTGGCGGCGCTGGAGGTTCAGGCGCTCCATATGCGCGGCGACCCGCTCTTCGGCGCCGGCGGCTTTGACGGCCAGGGCCGCGCCGAAAATCTCGCCGATCAAATCGGCGATTGCGCCGGCCGATTTACGACTGGCCTGGCGGGCCGCGCGGATCCGGCGCGCCGCCTGTTGAACCGCGATCAGCGCCAAAATCAGCGGTATTACAACGGTGAGTGTTGCCAGAGCGTTGATCCGGGCGAGCACCGTAAGTGCCGTGATCAGCATGATCAATTGCCCGATCGGATCGAGGGTCCAGGTGACGAAGTGCGAAACCTCGTCGGTGTCGTCACGCAAGCGCGAAACGGCTTCGCCCGGCGAGTTGGGCAGTGCTCTGGCGCCGGGGCGATGCAGGACGTGATGGAAGATGTTGCGTCGCATCAGCCCCGAGGTAAGTGTATTGACACTGGTTTCAACGGCAGATGCCGCAATCAGCGCCGTGGAGCGGAAGATGCTGATACCGACAAGCAGCGCCGCCAGGCCCCAGAGTGTCGGCGCGGCAGGGGCGTTGCCGCTGAGTTGATCGAAGAACGCCTGCACAATCAGCCCCGGCAGCAAGGGGATCAGGTAAAACAGTGAACTCGCAAACAGACCGCTCAGCAAGTACAGGCCGAAGCGGTAGCGTGCGAGCGCAATGATTGAGCGCCAGTAGATCATGCGTTTGTTCCTCACGCCTCGCTAACATGTAGCGCTGTCACCCGGTCACTTCTGCTTCCAACCCAATGCGCAGCAGTTCCGCAAAGCGCGATTGCGGGTTGGCGGCGAGTGCGATGCGAGGGCCGTATTCGGCCATGCGACCATCTTCCAAAATCAGGATTTTGTCGGCGCGTTGAACAGTGCGCAGGCGGTGGGCAATAATCACGGCGGTGCGTCCGCTGAGCAGGCGGTTTATCGCCTGTTCGATCAAAGCCTCGGTTGCCGGATCGAGCCGCGAACTGGCTTCATCCAGGATAACCAGACCGGGATCATGCAGGAAGACGCGGGCCAGTGCCAGCAGTTGCGATTCGCCGGCGGAAAGGTTGCTGCCGTCGGGCGCGATCATGCTGTCGAGGCCGGCGGGTTGGTGCGCGAGCCAGGAACCAAGGCCGAGTTCTTCAAGCAAACCGAGCATACGCTGATCAGGGATGTCGGCGTCGAACAGGGTGAGATTGTCGCGCACACTGGCGTGGAAAAGTTGAATATCCTGTGTCACAAAGCCAATCCGGCTGCGCAGATCGTTCAAAGCCAGATCACGCAGATCACGCCCGCCGAGACAGACGCTGCCCTGAGTCGGATCGTAGAGTCGGAATAACAGGCGCGCCAGGGTGCTTTTGCCGCTGCCGGTGCGTCCGAGCAGTCCGAGCACCTCGCCGGGGTGCAGTTGCAGGGTAATGTTGTGCAGCACAGCCGGTTGGGGCGCTGCGGGGTTTTGCGGTCCATCGGCATAGACGAAATCGACGCTGTTCAGATTCAATCCGAGCGGGCCGGGCGGCAACGGCGGTCCGACGCCGTCGAGGAGATTGCTGCGTTGATTAAAAAGCTCATTCACCCGAACCGCGCCGGCGCCGGCCTGCTGAAGTTCTTCGATCTGGCGGCCGAACTGTTCCATGGGCTGGCGCAACAGTTCGGCGTAGGCGAAGAGCAGGTACGCATCGCCGATACTCATCTCGCCGCGTACATAAAGCCAGCCGCCGAGGCCGAGAGCCAGAGCGGCAGCGCCGGCAAGCAGCACCAGTGCGGTACTGATCGGGATCGAACCGATCGCGGCAGCCCGTCGCCAGGCGCGGCGCAAACGCCCGTCGATCGTGGACAGGCCGGCGGCGGCATAGCCGGTTGCGCCAAGTGCCCGCAAATCCTCCGTCCCCGACAAGCGCTCTTCAAGAAAACCATACAATTCCGCATCGCTGCGACTGGCGTTTTCCCAGGGTTGTACCGCCACCTTGCGCAAGCCATAAAGCGTGAAAAACGTAACCAGGGCGAAGATGGCGATGCCCAGACCGGCGCGCCAATCAAGGATGAAGCTGAGCGCCATGATGCCGCATAGCAGCAAGACATTGCTGATCAGTTGAACCAGTAATTCGGCGAAAAACTTACTCAGGCGCGTCACATCGCCATCGATGCGGGCAACCAGGGCGCCGGGTGGATTGGCGGCGAAAAAAGGTGGATCGAGCCGCAGACAATGTCGCAGCAGATCGACCCGCAGCCGATTGGTTGTATCCCAGCCGAGGGCGCCGCCGAAATAATGTTCGGCGACAAGTACCACCTGACCAAGGAGGGCCGCCAACAAATACAGCCCGGCGAGCAGCGCCAGGAATTGGTTACTCGCCCCGCCGGCTGCGGCATCGATCGTGCCGCGTAGCAGTTGCGGCCCAGCCAGTTGCAGCGACACGCCGATCAGCAGTAACACCAGCAGCAGTGCGGCGCGGCGCCAGTATGGCCCGACATAGGTCTTGAGCAAAGCGAGCATTGGCGCAGGTGAAGGGTAAACCGCTGTCCAGCCCTGATGCTGAGCGGCTATGATAATGCAATCATAACAATCACAAGGATGGATGCTGTCGGCCCCATGACCGACATGCCGGGGACGCGCTTGCATAGTTCAAGCGATCCCTGGCACAATGCGAGCATGATTGCAGTCAAGCTACAAAACATACGGGTGCTGCTGCTCGGCCTGTTGGCGTATTGTCTCTTGCTGAGTACAGCTTGCATACCGTTGCAGGCGAAGGAGCCGCTGATACCGACGAATGATCTGCCGCCTGATGCAGCGGCGCTGCTGGTGTTCAGTAAAACCGCCGGTTACCGCCATGCTTCCATTTCCGATGGAATTGCAGCCATTCAGACAATTGGGGTGGAGTATGGCTTGCGCGTGGATACAACTGAGGATGCGGCGATCTTTAGTGATCAGGGCCTGGCGCCATATCGTGCCGTAATCTTTCTCAACACCACCGGCGATATTCTTGACGCCGCGCAGGAGGCGGCGTTCGAGCGCTACATTCGCGCCGGCAACGGCTATGTCGGCGTCCATGCCGCCAGCGACACCGAATACGATTGGGCCTGGTATGGCGGGTTGGTAGGCGCATATTTCGCCGATCATCCGGCAATTCAGACGGCAACCGTTCAGACCAGCGATCAGTCCCATCCATCTACGGTTGGGTTGCCGGCGGCTTGGCAGCGCCGCGACGAATGGTATAACTTCGGCAGCTTGCCGCCCGCCGAAGCGCAGATTCTCCTCACCATTGACGAGGAAAGTTATAGTGGCGGAACAATGGGCGATCTGCATCCGCTGAGCTGGGCGCAACAGTACGACGGCGGGCGCTCCTGGTATACCGCAATGGGCCATACCGGCGAGAGTTTCAGCGAACCGCTGTTTCTTGCGCATTTAAGCGGCGGAATCCTTTGGGCCGCCGGGCTGAGTGATGCCACGGCGCTCTATTTGCCCAAGCTCCAACACTGATCGCCTGCGGCAGCGCGGCAAAAACCAACGGTGAATAAATTGTTACACGGACGGCCTGCAAGGCAACGGCGTAACATGCGTCATTGAGCATCCGCATATAATGAAGGTACGGTTTCGAAACGGAAAAGGAAACGCGAACGATGACTGAGATCACAGGCCCGGTGCGCGTGCGCTTCGCGCCCAGCCCAACCGGCTTTTTGCATATCGGTGGTGTGCGAACGGCGCTTTTCAACTGGCTCTTTGCCCGGCATCACGGCGGGCAGTTTGTGCTGCGCCTGGAAGACACCGACGAGAAGCGCTATGTCGAAGGCGCCGCCGCCGATATTATGGCTTCGCTGCGCTGGGTTGGGATTGATTGGGACGAAGGCCCCGATATCGGTGGCCCCCACGGCCCATATGTGCAGTCGTTGCGCAAAGCAGCCGGGATCTACGAGCCGTATATCGATCAGTTGCTTGTATCCGGCCATGCCTATATGTCTTTCACCACCGAGGACGAGTTGGCGGCGATGCGCGCCGCAGCCGATGCGAGCGGTATCAAGTCGTTCCGCTTTCGCGGCCCTGAACGCGATTGGAGCCTTGAGCAGCAACGTGAGAAGGCCGCCGGCGGCGCTTCGTACACTGTACGCATGAAAACCCCGTTGGACGGTGAGACGAGTTTCAGCGATCTGGTGCGCGGCGGCGACCGCATCACCGTCCAGCATGATCAACTGCAAGACATTGTGTTGATCAAGTCCACCGGTATGCCGGTGTATCACTTCGCGCACCTTGTGGACGATCATCTGATGCAGATCACGCATGTGATGCGTTCTGAGGAGTGGACGCCGAGTGCGCCGTACCATGTGCTGCTCTACCAATTCTTCGGCTGGGATCTGCCGGCCTTCGCCCATGTGCCGGCGATCTTACGAGCCGACGGCAAAGGCAAACTCTCGAAGCGCAAGGACGATGTTTCGACCAACCGTTTCTGGGAGCGCGGCTACCTGCCCGATGCGATGTTCAACTATCTGGCGTTGCAGGGTTGGAGCTACGACGGCAGCACCGAACTGATGGATCGCGAGGAGATTATCGATCGCTTCACGATCGATCGCGTTCAACCTTCGCCGGCCCGTTGGAACCCGGACAAGTTGAAGGACATGAATGGGATCTACATCCGCAAACTCGATCCGCAATCGCTGGCGCAGCAACTCTGGCCGTTCCTTGGAACTGCCGGCCTGGTTCAGAATCCGCCGACCGATCAGGAGATGGTGTACGTGGCGCAGTTGACGCCGCTGATCCACGAGCGCCTGGAGGAGTTGGCCGAGGCGCCGGAGCTACTTGATTTCTTCTTTCGCGATGTGCGACCGGGCAGCGGCGCTGAATCCGAGGCGCTCTGGTACGATCCGGCCGGGCTAATTCCCAAGAAGCACGACGCGGCGCAAGCCCGTGAGATGCTGCGGGCCGCCCATGCTGCGCTTAATCAGAGTACGCAGTGGAATGTTGAAACGCTGGAACCGGCGCTGCGCGATCTGGCTGCGAGCCGCGAATGGAAGGTCGGCCCGCTCTTCGGCGCGATTCGCGTTGCGATCACCGGGCGCACCATTGCTCCGCCGCTCTTCGACACCCTGGCCGCTCTCGGGCGCGGTCGCGCCCTGGCCCGAATCGCAATGGCGGCAACGGCACTTGAGGATTAACGCATGGCGCGGCAATGCCTATGCTATCGCCATTAACCGCTTCCATATGCATAAATTGAGAACTATTCAATGATCACCTGGCTTGATTCCATACATCACGATGGTTCGCCGTTGTATGTGCAGGTTGACGCGGCGAAATTGGGCGCCAACGCGAAGATTCGCCTGCGTGCCGCCGTCGCGGCGCCGATCGAAGTGGTGTTTTTGCGCAGTTGTCCCGACGGCGAGCAGAGCATGGTGGCGATGCGCGAGTCGCACGCCGACACGGTTTGTCGCTGGTGGGAGATCGAGTTGCCGCTACACATGTTGCGCACCGGCTATCGCTTCCTGGTGCGCGGCGATGGGCGCGGGCATTGGTATACCGCCGCAGGTGTGCAGGCCCATTACCCGACCGACGCCAACGATTTCAAGCTGCTGGCTGATTATCATGCGCCGGCCTGGGTGCGTGATGCGGTGTTTTATCAGATTTTCCCCGACCGTTTCGCCGACGGCGATCCCAACACTAATGTGCGCGACGGCGAATATGATTATCGCGGCCAACCGGTGACAACGCGGGCCTGGGGCGAACTTCCGCGCAAAGAGTTCGCCCCGATTGAGTTTTACGGCGGCGATTTGCAGGGCATCGCCCAGCGGCTCGATTATCTGGCCGATCTCGGCGTCAGTGCGCTCTACTTGAACCCGATCTTTACGGCGCCCAGCAACCACAAGTACGATGTCGCAAGCTACGAGGAGATCGACCCGCATCTCGGCGGTGAGTCCGGTTTGCAGGTGCTGCGCCGGGGCCTCGACGATCACGAGATGCGGTTGATGCTCGATATTGTGCCGAACCACTGTGGTGCGACCCATCCCTGGTTTGTCGCGGCTCAGGCCGATCCCTACGGCCCGACCGCCGAGTTCTTCACCTTTCGCAAGCACCCCGATGAGTACGAGAGTTGGCTGGGCGTGCATACCTTGCCCAAGCTAAACTATCGCAGTCCGGCCCTGCGCGAGTTGATGTACGCCGGCAGCGAGGCGATCATGCGGCGTTGGCTGCGTGAACCCTATCAGATCGATGGCTGGCGGATCGATGTCGCCAATATGCTTGGTCGCCAGGGGCCGCACAATCTCGGCCATAAAATCGGCCGCGGGATTCGCCGCGCGATAAAGGCCGAACGCCCCGACGCCTACATTCTCGGTGAACACTTCTTCGACGGCACACCTCATCTGCAAGGCGACGAACTTGACGCCGCGATGAATTATCAGGGGTTTACCTTCCCGGTCTGGCGCTGGTTGGCCGGCTTCGAGATCAGTTCGGCCTGGAATCAACCATGGGCCGACACCCGCCCGCTCGATACTGCGGTGTTGGCCCAGCAGTGGCAGGCCTTCCGGGCCGCAATCCCGTGGCAGATCGTTCAGCAGCAGTTCAATCTGCTCGGCAGCCACGACACGCCACGCTTGCGCACGATCCTCGCCGATAATCCGACCCGGATGCGAGCCGCTGCGACATTGCTCTTCACCTATCCCGGCGTGCCATGCATCTATTACGGCGATGAGATCGGCCTGGCCGGCGGTGGCGATCCTGATTGTCGGCGGCCGATGCCGTGGGACGAGCAGGCATGGGACGTTGATCTACGAGCCTGGTACCGCCGGTTGGCCCATCTGCGTCGTAACGCGCCGGCGTTGCGTTGGGGCGGCTTCCAACTGCTGTACGCCGCCGGCGATACGCTGGCATTCCTGCGCGAAGCGCCCGAGGAGCGGTTGATTGTGGTGGTTCGTCGTGCCGACGACGGATTGCGCGCACTGCCGGTGCATCACGGCGGCTTACCCGACGGTATAAAAGTGCAGGAGTTGTTTTCCAATGCGACGGAAACTATCTCCGGCGGAATGCTGCCGTTGCAAGGATCGACGCTGGTTGGGCAAATCTGGCGGGTTGGGAACTAATCGCGGAAGGCCCACGTCTCGATTCCAGGAACCGATGAATAGCACTGGAGTAGACCGATGGCCCGCCTTTTGAACCTGATGCTTATTGCGGTTGTTGCAGTAACGGCCGCGTTATTTGCGCCGCACCCCGGCGCTGCATATGCCTGTTCGTGCATCGCGCCGCCGCCGCCCGGAGACGCCCTTGAGCAGTCGCAGGCCGTTTTTAGCGGCACCGTCCTGTCGATCGACCCGGTTGCTGCCGGCGGGCCGGAGCTGAGCCGCGAGGTGACGTTCGAGGTCGATAGTGTTTGGAAAGGCCCGATCGGCCCGCAGATCGGCCTGCTGACGAGTGAGAGCAGTGCAAGCTGTGGCTATGATTTCGCACTCGGCCAGAGCTATATGGTGTATGCCTACGAGCAGGACGGCACTCTGGCAACGGGACTTTGCACCCGCACAGCGCCGCTTGATGCCGCCGCCGGCGATGTTGAGTTGCTGGGGCCGGGCGAGGCGCCGAATGGCGGCGTGGTTGGACCGAACGATGTGCCGCCCAGCGAGACACCGGCTGAGGATGATTCCGGATTCCCCTGGATCCCGGTTACCCTGGGAGTCGTTGTGATCGGTGCTCTGGTTATCGGTGGCGGAATTGTAAGCGTGCGCCGTAATGCGGCTTCAAAGTAGCCTCCATCCGCACCCCTCCGCCCGTTACAAGCATGCGCACAGCATAATTGACGCTGCTGCGCATGCTATGGTATCATAACCGCCGTTGTCAAAAACAGAAGCAGCCAGGAGTAGCGGCGTGGGTTCGAAAATGAAAGTACTGCTTGTCCAGGATGTCGAGCATCTGGGCAAGGCTGGCGAGTTGAAAGATGTTTCCGGCGGTTTTGGCCGTAACTATTTGATCCCGCAAGGTTTTGCTGTGCTGGCAACCAGAGGCCAGGTACGCCAGGCCGAAGAGCGGCTTGCCGCGCAAAACAAGCGCGTTGAGGCCACCCGCAAGGATGCACAGGCCCTTGCAGCCAGGATCAATGGCGTGACGTTGCGGTTCGAGGTGCGGGTCGGCGAGCAGGATCGTCTGTACGGTTCGGTCACCAGCGGCGATATTGCGGAGAAGATCCGGTCGCAGTTGGGGATTGAGCTCGACCGGCGTAAGATCGCGCTCGAAGATACGATCAAGCGCACCGGCACCTATCCGGTCGTGATCAATCTGGTGAGCGGCGTCGCCCCGACGGTGACGGTGGTGGTTGAAGGTGAAGGCGGCGCAGCACCGGCCGCACCCGCCGAGCCGACCGACGAGGAAGAGCCGGCGGTGCCGGATCTTGACGAAACTCCCGAGTAGCTTGTAGGGATATAGCCTGCTGCGTCCTGTACCGTAAGGGCGTCCGCAAAGCTTCAAAATGAGGTTCGTTTAACGATGTGTCGTGGCATTTGCCACGGCACATCGTTGTTTCTTGGCCGCTTGTGGAGAAGATCGGGAAAAGATCGGGAGCGGCGGCGGATAGTTCGTGGAGAAGTACTTTATGGATCGCAACGTACCGTATGATATTCAGGCGGAACGCGCCACGCTCGGGTCGATTCTGCTCGAACGTGAGGCGATCGTCGCGATTGCCGGTTGGCTGCCGGCAGAGTATTTTTACCTCGAAAAACATGCCCTGATCTACGAGTCGATGCTGGCCTGTTATGGTCGCCGCGAGCCGCCCGATCTGGCCACGGTGGCTTCCGAGTTGCGGCGTCAGGAACGACTCGATCTTGTCGGCGGACTGCCTTTTCTCGGTGAACTTGCGGCGGAAGTGCCGACTGCGGTGCATATTGAGTATTATGCCCGTATTATCGAGCGTACCGCCGTGCTGCGACGCCTGATTGAGGTGGGCGGCAAGATCTCGGCGCTGGGCTACGACGAACGCGAGGAGCTTGAACAAACCCTCGATAGAGCCGAAGCCGAACTCTTTAATGTCTCGCAGCGCCGCAACAACCAGGATTTTGTCCACATCGGCAAAATCGTCAATCAGCTTTTCACCCAGATCGAAACCCTGCAGGAACGCCGAGGCGAAGTTATTGGCGTGCCGACCGGCTACACCGACCTCGATGCACTTACCGGCGGCCTGCAGCCGAGCGATTTGATCATTCTTGCGGCCCGGCCGAGTGTCGGCAAAACCTCACTTGCCCTCTCCCTGGCCTACAATGTGGCCTACCTGTCTTCGGCCACGGTGGGCGTGTTCAGCCTTGAGATGAGTCGCGATCAGCTTGTGCAACGCATGCTGGCGATGCATACCGGGATCGATATGCAGCGGTTGCGTACCGGCAATCTGCGCGGCGATGAGCTGAATCTGGCCCTTGAAGGCATGGGCGCGCTCTCCGAAATCCCGATCTATATCGAGGATACGCCCGGTCTCAGTATCAGCGAGGTACGCAGCAAATCCCGCCGCCTGCACGCCGAAGCCGGCCTCGATCTCCTGATGATCGACTACCTCCAACTGATGCAGGGCCGGCGCTCCGACAATCGTGTGCAGGAAGTCAGCGAGATCAGCCGCGGCCTCAAAGCCCTGGCCCGCGAACTCAATGTGCCGGTTATTGCGCTCTCGCAGCTTAGCCGCGCCGTGGAAGGCCGGCAAAGCCATGTGCCGATGCTGAGTGACTTGCGCGAGTCGGGCAGCATTGAGCAAGACGCGGATATTGTGATGTTCATCTACCGGGAAGAGCTTTACGACAAGGAAACCGATAAGAAGGGCATCGCAGAGATTCATATGGCGAAGCATCGTAACGGCCCGCTGGGGGTTGTGCCGCTGCGTTTCGAGGCCCGCACGACGCGCTTCCACAATCTGGAACGCTACCGCGCCCCGGAAGGGTATTGATATTGGTGGTTGCTGGTTTTCGGCTTTGCCGAAAACCAGCAACCACTTGATTTTCTCGATCAATAGTGTATACTTGACACCAGAAATAGTGTCGTCACGACAATATTATGGAGGTGGGCCATGGAACTATTGATTGTGCTGGGGATGACGTTTCTGTTCGGGATGGTGGCGCTGAGTGCGGCGGCGCAGCGACAGGCGCCGGCGCGGCGGTAGGTTGTGGCTGCGGGCCGAACCCGTTGGAGCGCGCCGAGGCCGGT
>JAAUQO010000373.1 GCA_012032775.1 Oscillochloris sp.
ACTGTTTGCCGATACCCATACTGATGGTACACTTACGGCGGTTCCTACTCACCGGTTTATCACCTATCCACGATGATAAAACGTGCATGGATTCGCAAGCGCACCAGTGTGGTGATGCGGTATGTTACTAGGTGGGCTATGCTGGAACGAGTTCGGGCACGGCTGATTGGAAGTGTGTTGCTCTGGGATGTTGTGGCGACACTCTTATGTCTATACATTTCTACCCTCCTTCGTCCATTCTTCGATTTCGGATACCAGATCACCCTCCAACAAGCCACATTACCCTGGTCGGTGTACCTGGCAGTTGCTTTGATCTGGATCCTGGTGTTCCTCATCCTCTTACCGCAACGAGCCCTCTTCACCCGTAGCCTGCCGGAAGCGATCGGTCGTTTAATCGGGGCAAATGTTTTTGCAGCGGCCTGCTTCGCCGGGGCGCTTTATTTATTTTTCCGCGATGTCTCGCGACTCCAGTTCATCTACTTCGTCGGCATGAATTTTGTCGTGCTGCTGCTCATTCACATCGGGTTTCGCGCTTCGGGCCGTCGAATGGGGCGCCGTCGTGGCAACGCCGGATGCTGGTGATCGGCGATCCGAAAGCCGCCGAGCGACTGGCCGATGAGTTTATGCGCCGTCCGTGGACTGGAATCACTATTGTGGGTTACCTGAGCGACAACTACGATGCGCCGGCGGCAATAGAGCGGCTGGGTGCAATCGGTCAGGCGCCGGAGTTTGTGTTTACACACCGGATCGACGAGGTCATATTCGCACTCCCACCCGGCCAGTACGACCGAATCGCCGAAATCTCGCTGCAACTATCGCAGCAACCGGTGATGGTGCATATGATCCCCAGTGTGCTTGATTTGACCTTTGCGCGCACGCCTGTAGAGTCGGTGGGTGGTATTCCACTGATCTCGCTGCGTGAGTCGGCATTTTCAACCCCGCAACGCCTCTTGAAGCGGATCTTCGATGTCGGCGCCAGCCTGACGCTGCTGCTGATCCTGAGTCCTTTGTTCACCTTGATTGCACTCTTGATCCGGCTCGAATCGCCGGGGTCGATCTTCTTCTTACAGGAGCGGATCGGCGAGCAGGGCCGGCGATTCAAGATGATTAAATTCCGCAGTATGTACCAGAATGCCGATCGACGCTGGAAAGAGATTGCCCAGCGCAATGAGACCGGCAAGTTAATTCACAAGCGCAGCGATGATCCGCGGGAACGCGGGTAGGCCGCAAGTTGCGCCGCACCAGCCTGGATGAGTTGCCGCAGTTGATCAATGTGCTGCGCGGCGAAATGAGCCTGGTGGGGCCGCGGCCTGAGATGCCGTATATCGCCGCTGAATACGAACCCTGGCAGTGGCAGCGCTTCCGGGTGCCGCCGGGGATGACCGGCTGGTGGCAGGTGAACGGTCGCAGCGATAAGCCGATGCACTTGCATACCGAAGACGATTTGTACTATATTCAGAATTACTCATTCTGGCTCGATCTACGGATTTTGCTGAAGACGATTGCGGTCGTGTGGCAGGGACACGGCGCATACTGAGGCTCAGTTGGCGATCCTCACATCTTCAAAACCGCAAACCGGCATCTCCAGTATCTCGCTTCCGGCAATCGCCGGATTCGGCGGGATGTTGCGCTGGATCATGGCGCTGGCCGTACTCCAGGGTGCAATCTTCACGTTCCTGATGCCGCCCTGGCAACACTACGACGAGCCGAATCACTTCGAGTATGCGCTGATCCTGGCCCATGGCCCGGATCAGGATCTTAGTCGCCGTGTCGCCGATTCGATGTATCGCCACCGGTTCTGGCCGGACGGCTTCACCCCCGATCTGATCGGCCTGGATTTTCAACTGGAAGGCAGCAAGCAACAGGTACATCCCGATACGTACTATCGGATTGTCGCCTCGATGATCGCCCCGCTGCGCTACTTCCCGATTGAACTCCAACTCTATGCGGCACGCAGTTTCAGCTTCGTGCTGTACCTGTTCACCGTGCTCATCGCGTGGCGACTGGCCGTTGTAGCGGCGCCCGACGAACCACAGGTGCATTTCATTCTTCCGGCGCTCCTGATCGCAACGCCGAGCTTCGCCGATCTGATGACGGCGGTAAACAGCGATGTGTTGCTGAATTTTACAGCGGCGGCGGGATTTCTTGGGATGGCATGGCTGATCCGCGCGGGCCGTAACCCGACGGCAACGGCCCTCGTGCTGCTGGCGATCGCTGCAACCTTACTCACCAAGCGCACAGCCTTGATGATCGTTATCCCGGCCGTGCTGGCCCTGTTGTGGGCTTTTTGGCGAGAGCCGATCTCATGGCGCGTGGCCTTGTTGGGGTTGCCGGCAGCACTGATCCTGCCGATTCTGATTGGGTTTCAGCCGACAACAGACCCAATGTTCGGGGTTGAGGCACGGCCATGGTTACGAGCGCTCGATCAGGCGTACTTACGGCTGGATATCGATAATTGGCTGAACTCGCTGTTCACTCAGACCAACCCGATCTTTTACCTCGGCTTGCTGCATCTGCTGATCACCAGCTTCTGGGCTCGCTTTAGCTGGAGCCAGATCACATTGGGTGCAACTGTCGATTGGCTCGTAATCGGGGTTACGCTCCTAACACTGCTGGGGATTGTGTTACGCCGCTTCCAACTCAAGCCATCGTTGCTGCTCTGGCAACAGCGCTGGATCTGGCTGTGTATCCTGGCAATTGTTTGCGCCTGGATCGCAGCGATCCTGCGTATTCATCCCCTCCCACAGGACGGCGTGCCGACGTATATGCCGCGTGGCCGATATATGTTCTGGACGATGCTGCCCACACTCTGGTTGTTGGCGTTCGGCTGGCAAGGCTGATGCGCCAATCCTGGCGGCGGTATAGTTTGTACGGCTTGTTGGCGCTGATGCTATTACTCAATCTGGTGGCGCTGGTGCAAATAACGCTGTACTACTAAGCCGGCGTGGGCGGGACACATGCGTCCCGCCCACGATCTCGGCTGTGATCAGCGCGCCAGATATGGGATTACCATGCGGAAGAGGCCGGCGATGAATTCGTTCGA
>JAAUQO010000153.1 GCA_012032775.1 Oscillochloris sp.
GGCGGGGTTTCGCGTGCGGCCGGGCGTTCGTCGCGCGGCGAAACGGCTTCCGGTTGCGGCGTGCGAATCGGCAGCACAACCGGTTGAGCCGGGCGCGTGCTCAACAATGGCAACAACCAGTCCATATCCGCCCGCGCCGCCGGCTCCAGCAATGGGTCGTTACGGGCATCGAGCGCGATATCGTAGGCGGTGGGCAGGAGTTGGTGCAGATGATTAAACAGCCAAATCGCCAGGCCGCTCCCACCGGGTTGCGCATCGACGAAAAACAATCGCCGCGCCTCGACATCATAGGCCGGCACAAGATCGGCCAGTGTCGCCAGACTATGCAACGGCAGGGCCGCGGCCAGCGACCAACCCGCCAGTTGGCCGGTCGCCTTTACGGCGGCGGGCAGATCGATCCAGGCCGCCGGCGCACTCCAGCTTCCATGCAAGGTCGGCGACAATGCCCGATCAATCGGCGCATTACCGGCTGTTATCTCGCGGTAGCCATACACTTCTTCATCGATCAGCACCCGTCCCCAGCCGATCGCACAGCCGGCCAGTTCACGTCGTTCCTGGGTATCGCGCACGCGCACATGACAACGGCGCAAGGGCAATGTACGGCGCTGTTCGCTCTCCATCCGAACCCGCAGCGTCAATTCCGTGTCGGTGCGCTCGATCACGCGCAAGCCGCCGCGCAACGGCGGCAAGGCCGCGCCCAGAAAGGCCCAGCGGTCGAAGAGCGCCGGATCGAGCGCCAGGGGCTGGGAAGACTGCGAATCATACACCAGGGCCGGCGGACTGCCGGCAGCAACCGGAGCCACGCCATCGTAGGGGTCGTCGCCGCCGGAAGCAGGTTGCCAGAACGGCTGCACATCGGGCAGGCGCAACAATTCGCCGCGATCCTCCAGCCGATCGACGATCGATTCGAAGCCCCAGGCCTGCACCTCGGCGGAACTGAGTGGGCGCTCGCTGGCGGCGCATAGCAGATGCTGGGCAACCACATAGGCATTTTGCGGTGGGAAGATCCAGTGGGGCGGTTGCATGAACTGCGGCAACGCTTGTTCATGCAAGGCGATCCGCACCAGCGCCCGATCCAGCGGATCGTCGCCGAGCAGCAGGATCGTGAGCGGCGAATCAGCGTCGAGCGCCTGCTGGATCGCGACGCTGCCAAGGGCAGCCCCGACAACAATCTGCACATCGGCGGGCAAGATCACAGCGGCAACCGTGATCTCCGGCAGGTCGCCGATCAGTTCGCCGATCGCCGGCAGATCAAGCGCAACGCCGAGCACATGCACCCGCGCACCGGCCCGTTGCAGCGCCAAAGCGAGCGCTGCCGCTTCCTGACGCCGTTCGCCGTTCGCGCGCCAGATAGCCAGGGTTCGTTCCGGAATTGCGCTGTCGGCGGCGGAAATCATACGCCAGGGTTGCGGCGCCATCTGGTGAAGCGCAGCCTCGGCATCGGCCACATCGGCGATACCGGCAAGCAACTGGAGCGGCACCGAGGCCAGGCGCTGCGTGCGCAGAATCAGGGCCGCCAGATGGCTCGCCGCAATCCCGTGGTAGTGCGTGGCATCGGCGATCACCAGCAATCGCAAACGCGACCACAGAGCCGTCCAGGAGCGGTCGTGATGGCGCAGCAGCCGATCGTGTAGGGCGTTGGGCGTGGTAACCACAATCGGCGCAGTAAGCGCTTCACGCCGTCGATCGGGCAGGGCGATCGCGGGCCGGCCGATCGCGGCGCCGAGCTGATTCAACTCGGCGAGATACAGCGCCTGCGTGGCCGCATCAGGGGTTACGACCAGGGCGGTAGACTGCGGTTCAAGCCGCTGCAACTCCAGTGTAAGCAGATGCAGTGTATGGCGGGCTGCCGTACCACCGGCGCGCAATGCAACCGCTTCGCCGCGTCGCAATGCCGAAAGCGCCAGTGAGTGATGTCGCCGAAACGGTTGGCCGGTCCAGGTAATCCAGCCCTCGATCAGCCGTTGGCCGATCGGCAAGTGGCTGATCGGCTCATCGACACGCGGCGGCAAACGGTGCATCCCAATCAGCGGGGTCGCGTTGCCGCGCCCGCGTTGCCGCGCTAACGTATGCAGAATGTCAACCAGATCGGCCATACTCTAACCGCACGCTACCCAAGTTTTGATATCCGAGGTTGAGGCCTGATGTCTGCACGAACGATGTAGGCGCCTTTCGTTGCCCAACAAATATTGTAGCAGAATCGCCCGTGTTATACTGCAATTATGCACGATCGAATGATTACAGTGGGCGGATATCGGTTGCGGATCCTGGAGAGCGGCAGCGGGCCGGCGGTATTACTGCTGCATGGGTTTGCCGGATCGAGCGAGGATTGGCGGGGCAGTGTGGCATGGCTGGCCCAGGCCGGCTACCGTGCGATCGCCGTCGATTGCCTGGGATTCGGTCGATCCGAAAAGCCGATCCAGGTTCGTTACTCGCTGGAACTGATCAGTGATTTGTATGCGGAACTGCTGATACGGCTGGGCATCGAATGCGCAACCGTCGCCGCGCACTCGATGGGCGGCAAGTATGCATTGGCCACAGCCCTGCGTTACCCGCAGCAGATCAACCGGCTGGTACTGGTTGCCAGCGACGGGTTTGCGCCGGCCTCGCCGCTGAGTCGCGTCGGCGGATGGCCGTGGATCGGAACAGCGCTGATGCATCTGGCGGCCCATCCGCTGCTGGTGCGCAACATGCTCAGCGCCGCGTTCTACGCACCGGAACGGCATGTGACAGCGGCACTGATCGAGCATGCTCAGGCCGCCTTAAGCGGCGAGAACCGCCAGGCGCTGCTGACGCTCAGCAAACACTACGCTGCCACCGATCTGCACGAGAGCGGATGGCGCGCCCGCCTGAGCGAACTCGCCATTCCCTGCCTGCTGATCTGGGGCGAAGAGGATCGCATCTTCCCAATGCCCTACGCCGAGATTGCCGCCGCCGAGATCCCCAATGCGCACCTGGTTCGGATTCCGCATTGCGGGCATTTTCCGCATATCGAACAGCCACGTAGCTTTCGCGGCATTCTGGCCGGGTTTCTTGCTGCGGGCGTTTGATGTCGCCGCGTGATCCTGCGCAACACTCAGACTCCCAGGGCGCGGCCTTGTTTCGGGCGGCCCACCAGTTGCAGCCCGGCCACAATCGCGGCGATCATGAAGCCACCCTGGAATGTCATCCCGATATGGGTTTTCTTGCATGGGAGTTGTATCCGGCGCAGGGGATTGCGGCGAGGAGGGGCGGGTTCCAATCAGGCATACCGGACTGGCGAGCCGCACGGCAGCGCAGTCAGGCAGCAGGGATCTTACCCTAGCGTCGCCAGATCTCCAACACGGGATACATCCGTCCTAACTCGATGATCGCCCACGGGATAAAGCCGGCGAAGCCTTTTTGCACTTTGTAGACACCGAACCGGCATTGCTCGCCGTTCGTGCAGGCCGGCGGAAGCGTATGTTGTCCGGCCAGGCAGGATAATCCGCAGACGCGCTCGTCGTAGATCGCGGCCAGGTCACAATCAACCGCCCCCTGCCACGTCGATAACGTCGTCTGCAAGACAGCCCGCAGCACTTGTTCGCGTTCCGGCTCTGTGGCGGGAAGGGCATTGCCGGCGACGATCAGGCTCAGATCGAGATCGGAGTCCGGACGTGGCCTGCCGCCAATCCCGCGCGAGCCGGAGAGTACCAGGCGCTCGACGGCGGGATGCAGCACCAGGTGAGCTGTTTGCAACAGCCGGTGCGTTTGCGGCAACAGTGCGGCGAGCAGCGGATTGAAGGTCGTAATTGGCTTGAACATAGTCATTGATTCCATCTTCAACCATTCCTTTCCCACGGTACAAGCGGGGCGCGTTCGCAGCATCCTCGTCGCGGCCGTTTCAACCTGATGCAGGGGCGAGTGGTTGCCGGTAGCTGCGGCGTAACCACAACAACCGACAACCACGATGATGCATCCTGAAACCTTATTTCTGTTTTTCAGGCACCACGATCGCCGGAATTTCGCTGCTGCGGACAAGGGCGTTGAAGGCCGGCAAGGCTTCGGTTAGCGCGGCTTCCACCGCCTGTAACTGCGTCTCGACACGCGTTGTCAGGTCGGCGCACAGTTGCTCCTGGGCCTCGGTCGGGGCGCTTTCCGAGCTACCGACGAAGAAGGCCAGAAAGCCGAGTTTGGCGTTGAGCATGGTCGGGAAATTCAGCGTATCCTGGCTGCTCTTGGCCTTCACCTGGATCAACTGCTCTTCAGCAGCGGTTAGCCGTGCATTGAGTTGCTTGCCGGCCTCGGCGATCTGTGGGCCGGCGGCGTGCTTCTCGCTCCGCTTGACCCAGGCATCGACCTGTTCGCGCACCGCCCGTATCTGGTTGATCGCGCCATTGGTGCGATCCAGCAATTTGTGGAGCCGCAGCAGCAGTGCATACTGGGCCTCGTAGTCGGTCTGCGTCGCAGTTGCCCGTGGATCGGCGACGATGGCGAACTCGGCGCAAGGTACGTTCGCCCAGCGTCACATCCACACGGTAGCGGCCGGGCGGCACCCGCGGCGCCGAACGATCAACGTCTTTGTGGCCCTCGCCGCTGCTGATCTTCTGGGCCGGCGCGCTGCGCATGTCCCACACAAAGCGGTTCAGTCCGGCCTTCGCCGGCGCCTTCGGCTCGTCGTCGGTATCTTGCTTGTCCGCCGCCGGCTCCGGTGCTGCGGTTTGCGCAGCTTCTGCGGATTTCTCCTCGGCCGGCTTCGGCTCCTCGTCTTTCTTCTTGCTCTTGAACGTCCGCAACTCGGCGCCTGCCGCATCACGGAATGTGAGCTTCAGATCGCCCTCAGCCGCCTCCGGTAGCACGTAGTTCACCACCACGCCGTCGGGCGGGTTCTCGCCCGCATCCAGCCATTTGCGCTTGGTCTCGCCATCCGGCGTTTTTGTCTGATCGAAGGCCGGAATCAGACCGGCGACAAAACTGTAGTTGCGACCGGTCTGCGGGGCGTGGCCGAAGTCGAACAGTCGCCCGAGCCGCACCGTATCGCGTGGTGTGAGCAGCAATGGCTGCGACGGATCGGCCGATACGCCCAACTGGCGCAATTGCGTAAGATCGTCAAAAATCCAGAACGAACGGCCATGGGTGGCAAGCACCAGGTCGCCCTGGGCGATCACCATATCGTGGATCGGCACCACCGGCAGATTGCCGCCCAGGCGCTGCCAGTTCGCGCCGTTGTCGAACGAGGCGTACACTCCGGTCTCGCTGCCGCAGTAAAGCGCACCAGGCTGGGTCGGATCTTCGCGGATCACACGGGTAAAGTCGTCATCAGGGATTCCGGCGACGATCTTGCGCCAGCTCGCGCCATAATCGCTGGTAACATACAGGTATGGTGCGAAGTCGTCGAGCTTGTAGCGGGTGGCGGCCAGATAGGCCGTCGCCGGGTCGTGCGGCGAGGGTTCGATAATGCTGATCAGCGCCCACTCGGGCAGATCCGGCGGGGTGATGTTGGCCCAACTTGCGCCGCCGTCGCGGCTCAGATGCACCAGTCCATCGTCGCTACCGGCCCAGAGGAGCCCGGCCTGGAGCGGCGACTCGGCCAGGGCGAAGACCGTGGCGTAGTTCTCGGCGCCGGTATTATCTTTGGTGATCGGGCCGCCGGAAGGGCCGAGCGTGGCCGGATCGTTGCGCGACAAATCAGGACTGACGGCCTCCCAGGTCTGGCCTTCGTCATGCGAACAGAACACGACATTGGCCGCCGTATACAACGTCGCCGGGTCGTGGGGCGAGATCAGCAGCGGCGCCGTCCAATTGAAGCGATACTTCTGATCGCCGGCCGACCAACCGCTATATTCCTCAGGCCACACCCCAACCTGGCGCAACTGGCCGCGCCCATAATCGTAGCGCGTCAGGTAGCCCTGGTAGCTCCCGGCGTAGATCACATTCGGGTCACGCGGGTCCACCGCGATATAACCGCTCTCACCGCCGCCGACCTCGTACCACTCGACGGAACTGATCGCGTCGCGCCCGCTGCGGCTCGGCACACTAAAGGTTGTATTGTCCTGCTGCGCGCCATACACGCGGTAGGGCGTACGGTTATCCACACTCACATGGTAGTACTCGGAGGTAGGCTGATTATAGAAGGACGACCAGGAGACACCGCCGTTCAAACTGACTGTGGCGCCGCCGTCATTCCCGATGATCATGCGCTGCGGGTTGGCCGGATCGAGCCACAGATCGTGATTGTCGCCGTGGGGCACCTGAACCCGCCCAAAGGTCTTGCCGCCATCGACCGAGCGCCAGGTTTCCACATTCAACACCCAGACCGTATCGGGATCTTGCGGGTCGGCGTAGATATGGCTGTAGTACCAGGCGCGCTGACGCAGATTGCGATCTTCGCACAGCAACTCCCAGGTTTCGCCCCAGTCGTCGGAGCGGAAAACGCCGCCCTTTTCAGCCTCGACCATGGCCCACACCCGGCCGGGCCGGGCCGCCGACGCTGCCAGCATCACCTTGCCCTTCACGCCCTTCGGCATGCCCGGCTTATCGCTGAGTTCGCTCCAGGTGAGGCCGCCGTCGTCGGAGCGAAACAGCGCGCTGCCGGGGCCGCCGCTCACCAGTTCATACGGGCCGCGGCGGGCCTGCCAGAAGCCGGCGTACACAATCCGCGGATTGGTCGGGTCGATAACCAGATCGCTGGCACCGGCCTCATCGGAGCGAAACAGCACACATTCCCAGGAAGCGCCGCCGTCGGCCGAGCGAAAAACGCCGCGCTCGGGATTGGGGCCGTGGGCATGGCCAAGCGCCGCCACAAACACAATGTTGGGGTCGTTGGGATGGACGCGCACCTTGCTGATATTGCGGGTGGCCGCCAGCCCGAGATGCTTCCAGGTACGGCCCGCATCGGTCGAGCGATACACACCGTCGCCATGGGAAACATTACCGCGGATCGTGGTCTCGCCCATACCGACATAGATCACATTGGGATCGGAAGCAGCCACAGCGATACCGCCCACCGAGGCGCGCTTGAAGAAACCGTCCGAGATATTCACCCAATACTGCCCGGCGTCGGTCGTCTTCCAGACACCACCACCGGTGGAGCCGAAATAGAACACCGCCGGATCGCGCGGATCTCCGGCCACCGCCACCACGCGCCCGCCGCGAAACGGGCCGATGCAACGCCATACGAGCTTCTGGAGAGGGTTGTTGTCCCGTGTGTCCATGGGTCATGGCACGAAGCCGAACAACGCGCGCCGGCTACGCGCCGTCCTTTCTTGCTAATGCCGATGCAGAATACCGATTACCGCCGCACTCTCAACAGCGGACACAGCCCATGCGGGCAACGCAGGGCATGTGATTCTGCACAAGAGGTGATAAACGCAGCTATTATACGCGATGAAAAAGCCAGCCGCTGGAGCGCGCTGGCGTGGTTTGCTCGGCGTAAGAACCGGATCTTACGGCGCCGCAACAACCTGCACCGTTACGGTCGCATTTTCCTGGTGGGTATTTTCGATAAACGGATGGGCCAGGGGAAAGCCATGTTGTAGCACATGCAGGGAGCGGCTATCGACTTTCGCATTCCAGGTTACGATATTCAGGCCGGCGGCCGCGAATATATGCCGGTACTGCGCGGCGCGCAAACGATTCTGGTACATATAGCGATTCCCGGCCCACCAATCCCAGGCCTGCGGATCAAAGCGCAAAAAATTCACACTCGATATCCGCTTATCGCCATGAGAAAAATGATCGGAGAGATCGATAATATGCACAAACAGCCCTGTATCTTTAAGAATGCGCTTCCCTTCCTGGAGAATCGCGCCGATCGTATCGGCCGGTATATGCTCCAGCACCGTAAACGAGATATGATAGTCGAACATGTTGGCGGCAGTAGCGACGTGCGTGGCATCTGCCGGGGCAAGATAGCGTAATCCAATCAGTTCGGCAATCGCCGTAAATCCCAGATCCGGTTCGGTCAACTGCCGGAATCGCTCACTGAAGAGCGCCGATTGCCCATCTTCGCCGAACAAGGCGACGATCTTGGCGCGATGTTCTCGCAGATAACGCACATGATGCACAACCAGTTCCGGGCTTAAGTACGGGTTCAGATCGATGGTAGTAGTTGATGCGGCGCCACAAAGCCATAACGCAATTGGTACATCCACCATATGGCCGGTACCGACTTCGAAAATATGCGCGCCAACAACATCACGACCGTGGCTACGCAGTAAATCAACCATTTGTTTCGCGGCACCAAGCCGCTTCAATGGAGTCGGGCGACGCAGATTGCCTATGCTGCGTTGGAGTCGGTAATAGAGTTGATAGCTAAGCGTTGAAGGCAGCAGGGAAATACCCTTCTGTAGTAACGCTTTCGTCTGCCAATGCATGGGATTACTCCGCCAAAAACGTCGATCGCTATGTCAGGCTTGAATGATAGTGTACAACGTATGTTCCGTCAAAACCCATCACAGAAGTTGTGTCAAGCCGGTTCAGCCCTGGTACGATATAACAATCCTACCAGAACCGAGAACCCAGAACCAAGAACCGCAGTATCAGTACGCAGAACCGCCTTCACAACTCAGATAGGATTGCTATACCAGTGTGGCTGGGACATAATCGGCCCCCGGCTCGCAAATGCATCGCTCCAATAGGCCTGAATACTATTCACAAAGCCCACGATCCGGCAGTCTTCGCTGGCATTATCGCAAGATGCCTGCTGCGTGATGCCTGAACGCGCTGCCGCGCGGCTCGCCAATCAGGGATGCGCTCCCGGATCAGGCTCAAGCGTTGTGCGCACCGCTATAGCATCGGCGCCCGTGCGGCAATTCTCTTCCAGGCTTGTGCTCGACTCGGACTGCTCGCTCGACACGGCTGCCGGCGACTCGGTGAAGATCCCCAGTTCGGACGGATCGACACCCAAGAGCAGCGCCGCCAGCAGAATCACCAGGCCGATCCCGCCGCCGCCCATGGCGACCCTGGCGCCGCCCCTGTGGCCGCGTCGATCCTCAACCTGCGATGGATCCAGGCGGGTTCGATTATTGAATGGCATTGATCTGCCCTCCTCAGCACTCGATCTCCGATCCAAGCCGGAAACGGCATTGCGCATCCCGTGAAAGAATGATGCCAGCAATACAACAGCGGGGCAGCGTGGGCAAACGGCCCACAACCATGCGCGTGAAGAGGCCACAATCACTCCGGTTGTGACCTCTTCCCTTTACGCGGACTCGACCAATGCGGCACCATGGAGGCATCGTGAGGCAACGGAGCCTCGCCCCAGTTACAAGGAGTTCGTTATGGCAGCCAGCAAACCCGAGGGCATGATCGATGGGCGACCGCTGCATCCTGAGAGCCTGATGATGAGCTATGGCTACGATCCGGCGCTTTCCGAAGGCGCGATCAAGTGTCCGATCTTCCAAACCTCAACTTTTGTATTCAAGACCGCCGAGGAGGGCAAGTCGTTTTTCGAACTGGCCTACGGCTTGCGCCGCCCCAACCCGAACGAACAGATCGGACTGATCTACAGTCGTCTGAACAACCCCGATCTTGAGGTGCTTGAGGATCGACTTACGCTCTGGGATCGGGCCGAGGAAGCAGCGGTTTTCGCCAGTGGCATGGCCGCGATCAGCACCAGCCTGCTGGCAGTGCTGCGCCCCGGCGACCTCATACTGCACAGCGAGCCGGTTTACGGTGGTACCGACTATCTGCTCAAGCATATTTTGCCGCTCTTTGGGATCCGCGTGGTCGGCTTTACCGCCGGGACGCCGATCGAGCAGGTTGAGGAACGCCTACGCCACAATCACATGGCCGAAAACCTGGCTATGATCTTTCTTGAGACGCCGGCCAACCCGACCAACGCCCTGGTTGATATTGCCGCCTGCGCCGCAATGGCCGGCCGGCTCGGCCGCGAGCGCCGCCCGATCATCGCGGTGGATAACACCTTTCTCGGCCCGCTCTGGCAGCACCCGTTGGCCCACGGCGCCGACCTGGTGCTTTACTCGGCCACCAAGTATATCGGCGGCCACAGCGATGTAATCGCCGGCGTTGCGTTGGGATCGACCGCGCTGATCACACAGATCAAGGCCTTCCGCACCATCCTGGGGACAATGGCCGGCGCCCATACCGGCTGGCTGTTGTTGCGCAGCCTCGAAACACTCAAGCTGCGTATGACCGCCCAGATGAAGACGGCCCGCCACGTCGCCGACTTCCTGGCCGACCATCCCAAGGTTGCGCGGGTGCATTACCTGGGCCATCTCAGCGCCCACGACCCGCAATACGCGATCTATCAGCGCCAGTGCCTGGCGCCGGCGGGATGATCGCCTTTGAAGTCGTCGGCGGCGAAGCCGAGGCATTTCGCCTGCTCAACAGCCTGCAACTCATTCACCTGGCCGTCAGCCTGGGCGGCACCGAGTCGCTGGCCGAACACCCGGCCTCGATGACTCATTCCGACGTTGACCCCGAGGAGCGCATGGAGATGGGCATTACGCCGGCGATGGTGCGCTTATCGGTGGGCGTCGAGCACCCCGAAGACCTGATCGCCGACCTGGATCAAGCCCTGCGGGCGCTATAACGTGCTGCGGAGGTACGATCCGCCGCCGGGCGACCTTGCAAGAGGCGCCCGGCATTACGTTTCCCTTAGCCTATTCTATAACAACGGGTAAAAACTGCTCGTAGAGCGTCCGCGCCGTGCCGGCGGGAAGGTTCAGCACCAGCCCGTTGTCGATTTCGCTGTTATGGAGCGGCGCTTCAGGTTTGAGGACAAGGCCAAGTATCAGCGGTGAGTCTACCCCTTCTACCTGAAGCTCTACGGCATAGAAACCGGGATCGGCGGCAGATGTTGTCAGGGCAAACCGCAGAATGCCCCGATCATCGCTGCCCAGGCTTTGGGCCGGGCTTTGTGATACCACAGTCTGGCCATTGATCGTGAGGCTTGCCGCTGCGTTGGGCGGCAGATTGCTTGCCGTCAGGGCAAAACTGCTGCCCGGTCGGCCGATTGCGGCACTGATATTCACCCGTGGCGGCGGCGGAGCGGCCCGGGGAGTATTGTTAAAATAGACCCGATCGGACCGCCGCCGGGGGTAAAGAAACTGCCCATATTGGCGAATACCGCATCGAGCGAGCCATCAGCGTTCAGATCACCGAGCGCAACGCCCCAACTGTTATCCGCCTGAGTGCTGCTCCAGGCCAGTTCGAAACGCTGGTTGCCCAGGTTCCGCCAGGCCAGATCGCTGCCTTCCACCGCCATCACGATATCGAGCACGCCATTGCCGTCCAGATCACCCAGGGCGCTTTGTTTAACCCGTGGGCCATTCGTCAGCACCGTGCTGCGGCTAAACTCACCCGCTCCGTTGTTCCAGTGGATAAGCGAATTGCCGAAATAGCCGCTGGTCAGTGCATCCAGATTGCCGTCGCCGTCCAGATCGCCCAGCACAACGTCGCTACTGAAATTGCTTGTTCCGACGCTGGAACGGCGGACGAACGCGGCGCTACCGTTATTCCACCAGATGGCTAGTTCGTTACCCACCCCATTCAGCACAACCAGATCGCGATCGCCATCGCCGTCCAGATCACCGAGCGCAAGCGCCCCGGCAGCACCGTCGAATTCCTGAGTTGTGCGCCGAAACGTGCCGCTACCGTCATTGAGCCAGACTGCTGTCTCGCTGACGTAATCAAGATCGCCGTCGCCGTCCAAATCACCAAGCGTACGTGCCCGTCGATTCGCAACCAGCGGGAAGAAGTCATCATCGTTCGTACGCAGCAAGCTGAAATTGCCGCGCCCGTCGTTCAACCGAATCACGCGTGAAACGGCATCCGGATCGCCGTCGCCATCCACATCACCAAAGAGCGGCAGCCCTTCGTACTGCGCGCCGATCCGCCCACCGTCATTCAACAGTCCATTCCCATTGTTCAGCCAGATCTGACTTGGAGCATATTCGTTATCTTGCACCACGGCATCCAGATTGCCGTCACCATTGAGATCGACCAGCGCCACTTCATCGCTGCGGGTTATGCCGAGCAATTGCAGCGAATCCTGGATTTGAAAGCCGCCAATCTGGCCCGTAGCGCGACCGGTACATAACAATGCCGCCCCGACATATGCCAGCAATCCAACGAGCACAAGCACGCGCCGCTTGATGAGGAAATGCTGTCGCATCATACTCCTTGTCCTCTGGTAGCTAAAGCGTACGTACGTTTACGGCGCACATCGCACTGTGACGGCCTAAAGGCCGTTAAAAACCCGCGGCGGACGTAGGCCGACCTGTACTAGCGCTTACCTTTCCCCACTCAGTCTACATTGGCTACGTAAATTTAGCGTTAACTGATGGTTAAACCCAGGACGCTGCGGCGGTGACTGCGGCGGTGAAGGGCGGCCGCGATGTCAGCGGGATGCTGGATGCGTTGCGCGCCGGGTGTTGGGAGGGCCTGGAGCAGGAAGCGGTGAACCATTGCAGCGAGTGAATGCAGCACGGCCGTAGTTGCTCGCACCGGTGAACCCCGCCCGCATCAAAGGCTACGCCCAAGCCACGATGCAGCGTCACAAGGCCGACAAACTCGATAGCGCGGTGATCGCGTCCTTCTGCGCCAAACACCATCCGACCGCGTGGGAACCCCAGAGCGAGGAACAGCGGCGTCTGCGGGCGCTGGTGCGGCTGCGGGACGACCTGCTCCAAACCCAACTCCAGCCGGAGAACCGGCTGCGCGACGCGACCGACGCGCTGGTGCGCAACTCGCTCCAGGCCTTGCTCAACGCGATTGCGACCGAAATGGCGGCGGTCGAGCGCCGGATCAAAGAACAGCTGGCGGCTCAGGAGAGCTTGAACACGAATCTGAAGCTGCTGCCCTCGATTGTCGGGATTGGCATTATCACGGCCACCAAGCTGCTCGCGGAATATGCGGACCTGGAGCAGTATGAGTCGGCCAAGGCTGCGGCCGCTGCTGCTGGGCTGACCCCGAGCCACTATGAATCGGGAACCTCGGTACGCCGCCGTCCGAAGCTGTCGAAAATGGGCAAGGCCGGGATACGCGCCGCACTGTACTGGCCGGCAATCACCGCCATGACCCGCTGCCCCGCAATGAAGGCGTTTGCGGAGCGACCGGCCGCCAAAGGCAAAGCAAAGAAGGTGATTATCGGCGCCGTGATGCGCAAGTTGGTGCATATCTGCTACGGGGTGATCAAGCATCAGAGCCCCTACGATCCGGCCAAGGCGTTTGGCCGTACCGCTCCCACAACGTAATATCTTGGATGACATCGGTGCGATCAGGGTAAAGTTGTGTTCCAATTGTGTGACAGTACTCTTTCAATGCACGCTATCGAGAGAGGAGTTGATAGCAAGCTGGAGTGACCAATGATCAGGCTGTTCCAGAAACGAAAACGCCAGATCCTCACACTCGACGGTTCGCACCAGAACCGAACGATCAAGATATTTGTTCCCACGTTGGCACGATGTCTCCGGCAAGAACAAATATGCAACCTGGCCACGCCAACAGACACTCCGATAACTCCCATCAGGGCGTTTGTGCAGTTGTGCCTTTTGGGTTAATTATCCCAATAACTCACAAGTTGACCCTGGGCGTTATACAGCGCGCCATCGTCATCATCGTTGTTATTCCAGATCGTACCGCTCCCGGTGTAGGGGAAGTCGCGCACTTCCCCTGGCGACAACACCCCACCGATGCCGTCATGACGCTGATTACCTCTGATGCTGCACATGATCCAGCCATCAAGGTTGACCGGCTCGGGGCTGACATTTTGCAGTCGCACGACTTCCGGGGTTGCCGATTTGGCCACGATGACAATTCGCACCGGGTAGTTGGCCGCCTGCGCTGCATTAGGATCGGCCTGACATTCATTGAAACTTGGCGGCGGCAGAGATGGCGGCGCCGGCGGCTCAAGTTGCGGCTGTGGTTGCGCCTGCCGAGCGGAGTAGACTTCGCGCCCTAGCAACCCGAGCAACACGGCATCGGGTTCGATTTCAGGGTGCAGTTCAAACCGACGGCGCTCGAAGTACTGCACCGTGTACGGACGCCCCTCAAGTTCGGTTGTGAACTCGCCGGTAACCGGGAAGCCGAAGCGCTCCAGACCGCCGTTTGCCTGCCAATAGGCGGCAAATGCCCCACAAACCTGATACCCGGTTTCGGGGAAGGCCCGGCACCCGGCGCCTGCGGGGGAGTTCGGGCCTTGCTGCCAGGGAGTCCCAAGTTGCTCCAGGCGCTCGACACCGAGCCGCCCGGCGGTGACAAGCCCACTCGGCTGGATCTCCAGGCGATCACGCTCAAACCACTGCACCTGTAACGGCTGTCCCTCGACCTGCTCCACACTCTGGGCGGTAATGGGAAAGCCGAATACGGCAAGACCGCCGTTGCCTTCCCAGTAGCTGCGAATAGCGCCGCTCATACAAAAGCCGGTTTCCGCAAAGCAGCTTTCGCCGCTTTGGGCCTGCACCGGGGTGATCGCAAACGAACTGATGATCAGCACCAGAAACATGAGTGGGGGGAGTACACGAGTCATTGGGTTCCCTTTCATGTATGCATAATAATGCTTAATCGCGAACCCCTCGCACAACGCTTGTCCTGAGCGAAGCCGAAGGGGCGCAAAGCTCCAACGATGATGCGTGATGCGTGATGCGTGATGCTGGGTTCTCAGTTCTGGGTTCTGGGTTCTTGGGTTCTGGGTTCCGGGGTTCCGGGTTCTCGGTTCTCGGTTCTCGGTTCTC
>JAAUQO010000154.1 GCA_012032775.1 Oscillochloris sp.
CGGCCGAACGGTCCGCCGATCCGGGACGGCAAGCCCTATTCGCAGCTCGTGCATCTGGCCGAGGATGTGCGTCCCTTCGTGGCCATCGGACAGGCGCTGCGCGAGCGCGGCTTTGCCGCTCCCGAAGTCCTGGAACAGGATCTCGACGCAGGTCTGTTGCTTCTCGAAGATCTCGGCGAAGCCGGCGATACCCTGGCCGCCCTTGAAGGGCAGATCACAACTATCTGGCACCGGTTGCTTATTCGCAACGCCGACTATGCCCGCGATGCCGCGTTCTGGCAAGCCCGCGCCGAACCGTTTCAGGGCTATCTGGCCCGCGACAGCGTCCTGCTGGCCTTTGTCCAACTCGATGCCGATCTGGTGGCCTTTATCGCAACCGCCAGTCACACCGAAGCGGTGCGCCTACCCGGAATCGTGAACACTGTGCAGCGCCTGGGCCGTCAGGTGCAGTTTCATCTGCGCGCCGCACCCAACCCCGGCGATCCACACGCTGCGGCACTGGCCGCCAATGCCCAGAAGGTTCTGCAGCGGCTGTACCAACTGCTGATCGCGCCGCTCGCCCCTTTGCTCGCAGCATACCCGCGGCTCCAGATTGTCAGCGCCGGGCCATTGCATTATCTGCCGTTCCACGCCCTGCATAGCGGTGAAAGCTATCTGCTCGAACAACATGCCGTCAGTTACTTACCGGCGGCTAGTGTGCTGTGCTACCTGCGCAAAGACGCGCCGGCCGGCATCAAACCACTTGTACTCGGCCATTCGGCTGCCGGACGGTTGCCGAATATTCCGATCGAAGCCCGCGCCGTCGCCGATCTGTTCGGCTGTGAAGCCTATCTGGAATCGCAGGCAACCCTGACCAATCTGCGCCGTGAGGCCGCCGGCAGTAGTCTTATCCATCTCGCCGCCCACGGCGACTTCCGCGCCGATAATCCGCTCTTCTCGGGCGTCAGCCTCGCCGACGGTCGCCTGACGACCCTCGACGCTTTCGGGCTGGAGCTTCAGGCGGCGCTGGTGGTGCTGAGTGCCTGCGAAACCGGGCGTAATGTTGTCGGCGGCGGCGATGAACTGATCGGCCTGATGCGCGCACTGCTGCATGCCGGCGCTTCGGCGTTGCTCCTCAGCCACTGGCAGGTTGAGGATCATGCCACGGCTGAACTTATGCGTACCTTTTACCGCCACCTGATCGGCGGCGCCGCCAAGGATACGGCCTTGCAAGCCACTCAGCGCACCATGATCGCCGGCCAATCAGGCCACGCTCACCCTTACTATTGGGCGCCGTTTTTCCTTGTCGGCGATCCCGCACCGCTCGGCGTGATCCGCGACCAGTGATGCGTGCGGCGTTCTTGTCATCCCGCGTATCTGATCGCCGGCGGCCAATGGCGCCGGAAGAACCACATGTTTCTGAAGAGCGAAAGGGAACCCGATTGAAAGCCACTTATCCACGCTTTCTCGCACTTCCGGCGTTGCTGATCGCCGTGGCGATTATCTGCACCGGGCTCGGCCAACCGGTTGCCCAGGCCCAACCCCAGCCGGTATATTTCGTGCCGGATCAGGTGATCGTCAGCGGCGCAGCCACCGACGTGAATCGAGTTGTGCGTGCGGTATCGGGCAGCACGTCGCGCCTGAGCCAACTCACGCGCCTCGATCTCAGCTATACCGCCGGATTTCCGGTTGGGCGCACGCCATTCCCCTTCACCGCATTCCAGCGCCAGACCCTCGTCTCCGACCTGTATCGCATCAATCCCGGCGGCGGCACGATCGCCGTGGTGCTCCGCGAATTGAATGCCGCCGCCAATAACGCCGGCGTGAATGTGCGCGTCGATCCGAACTATGCTACCGGCAAGCCGCCGGCGCTGCAAGCCAGCAATCCCTGGAGTATCGGCGGCAGTCCCGTTCCAGGCGGCGGCGCAACTCCGGCCCCGAACCTGTTCCACGCCCAGTGGGCGCTTGGTCCACGCGGGATCGAACTCTATCCCGCCGGGCAAGCGCAACTGCGCAGCATCCCCCAGACCGGCAAAAGGTGTGCGGATCGGCGTGTTCGACACCACGCCGTTCAGCACCGCCAAGCCGCTGCCGGAACAGGATGTGTTCTTTGAGCCACAGACGATCGATTGGATCTCGCCGACACTCAGCCTGCAAGCCGGCTTCCTCAATCCGGCGGCGCAACTGCCCAGCCAACCCGGCGATGTCGATATTCGCGATCACGGGCTGTTCGCGGCCGGGCTGATCCACGTCGTGGCGCCGGCAAGCAGCATCGAACTTATTCCGGTGCTCGATACCTACGGCCGCGGCGACCTGTACACCCTCACCAAAGCCTTGCATCACTTCATCCGGCGCAGTGTCGCCGACGACGCCGCGCTCACCGGTTCCGTGATCAATCTGAGCCTTGGCCTGCATCTGCCGCCGAACCCTGAAGCATCCGGGCTATTGCCCGATACGACCGATCGGGTTGTCGCGCTGGAGGCCGCGATGCTGGCCGCGTTCGGGTTCGATATCAATGTGGTAGCCGCTTCAGGCAATCAGTCGGATGAGATGACGGCTCAGCCGGCGCAACTCCCGGCCGGCTACCCCAATGTGATCGGCATCGCCGGCAGCAACGCCGCGCGCGGGCGCAGTTGCTTCGCCAATCGCGGCGATCTGGCTGCGCCGGGCGGCAACGGCGCTTCGGGCTGCACAGCGGCTCTGGAGCTTTGCAACGGCGATTGCACCAACGCCTTGATCGGCCCGATACTGCCGACAACAAATGGCGCAAGTGGGTACGCCTACTGGAACGGCACCTCGTTTGCCGCCCCCCTGACAAGCGGCGCTGTCGCCTTGCTGCTCGAACAGTCCAGCGGTGCGCTGCTGCCGAACGAGATCGCCGCGCGCCTGAATGATCGCGCCCTGCCGGCGCAACTCCCGCCCGCCGACACCTCGCTCGGCGCCGGAATCCTTAATCTGCGGCAGACGATCTTCCCGTTCGACACCCATCTACCGATATTGAGCCGGCCATAAAAATTGGGGGCGACGATTCCGTTGCACCGAATCGTCGCCCCCAATCCTGCAATCGACTCATTCCCTACAGCAACAAATCCCGAACCGTCTCCAACAACTCCTGCAAGCGCATCGGTTTCACCAGATACGCATTCGCACCGGCGGCCAGGCAACGCTCGCGGTCGCCGACCATAGCCAGAGCAGTGACGGCGATAATCGGCGTGGCGCGATAGGCCGGGATCGTGCGCAGAATCCGCATGGTCTCCAGGCCATCCATCTCCGGCATCTGAATATCCATCAAAATAATATCGGGCGCGGCCGCAGCGATCATGTCAAGCACCGCCCGCCCGGTTCGTACCACAGTAACAGCAAAACCCTTATGCTCCAGGTAATCGCGGATCACCGTGAGATTGACCTCGTTATCTTCGGCCAGCAGAATCCGATTCCGCTTCGGCGCAACGGCGCTGAAACTTTCCGGCTGCAACGGTATCGCCCCGGCTTCCGCCGATAACGGCGCCGCACGCAATGTTTGCGGTTGAAACGGCAGGATCACCCGGAAACAACTTCCTTTACCCGGCTCACTCTCGACAACAACCGTTCCACCGTGCATATCAACCAGCCGCTTCACCAGCGCCAGGCCCAATCCCGTTCCCTCGTGCTGCCGGCTCAGCCGCGCATCCAGTTGCGTAAAGGGCTGGAACAGGCGCGGCAGATCCTCGCCGGCGATCCCGATGCCGGTATCACACACATCAAAGCGGATCGTCGCATCATCCGGCTGCACCGTCACATCCAGACTTACCTGTCCCCTGGGCGGTGTGAATTTGACGGCATTGGACAACAGATTCACCAGAATCTGCTTCAAGCGTTTCGCATCGGCGCCGATTTGCGCCATCTCGTCATTCATGCGGAACGACAGGCGCAACTGTTTCTTCAAGGCCAGTTCGCGCACAAAATGCAGGCTTATTTCACAGATCGCCGACACCGGCACCGGCTCGATATCCAGATCGAGTTGACCGGCCTCCACCTTGGTCAGATCGAGAATGTCGTTGATCAAGGCAAGCAAATGCCGGCCGCTGGCTTCAATATCTCTGATCGATTCGCGCTGTCGTTCGTTGAGCGCCCCGCGAATCCCCTCCAGCAACACCTCGCTCAGGGCCAGAATCGCATTCAGCGGTGTGCGCAACTCGTGGCTCATGTTGGCCAGAAACGCATCTTTCGTGCGCAGCGCCCGCTCCAACTCGCCATTGGCCACCCGCAATTCCGCCTCGACCCGCTTGCGGGCGGTGGTGTCGAAAATGGTCGAGCGACTCATCACAAAATTGCCGTGCTCATCATAGATCGCCGTGGCGCTCAACAATCCGAAAAAGGTCGTTCCATCCTTGCGCACAAACTCAAACTCAAGATCGCGCACCCAACCGCGCTGCTTGAAAAGAGGATAGTTCGCCCGAAACACCGCGCAACTCGCCTCGGCAAGCATCTCGACGAAGGGCCGGCCAAGCATCTCCTCACGGGTGTAGCCAAGCCAAGCCAACTCGGTCTGGTTGATCAACACATACCTGCCGTCGGCATCAAGCGAATGATAGCCGTTCGGCGCATGATCGTACAGATCCTGCACTTCGGCGGTGCGCTGAGCCACGCGCGCTTCCAACGTCCGGTTTAACTCAAGCAATTCCGCCTCGGCCCGCCGGCGGCAGTCACATCTTGCGCCACGACCAGCGCTGCCTTGCGCCCATCAACCTCGATCATATGAGACGCGATCTCGACCTCGATCATGCTGCCGTCTTGCAGTCGATGCCGCCAGACGCCGGATTGTCGCAGATCGTTGCGCAAAAAGGTCAGATGACTCAGTAAGCGCGGCACATCTTCCGTCGGACGAATATCGGCGATCGTCATGCGCAAAAACTCGTCGCGCGTGTAGCCATATTTGTGAACCGCAGCGTCATTCACCACCAGAAATCGCAATGTTTCCAGATCGTAAGCCCACATTGGATGCGGGTTATGTTCAAACAAATACTGGAAATCTTCAAGATTGGGCCGGTGCTGAAGCGCGCCATGCGGATCTGCGGGGCCAGGTTGCGCATTCATCAACGCGATCGCCAACAGATGCGCGATCGCTTGCATGCATGCGGTTTCCGCCGGATCGAACGCAGCAGCGCCGGCCAGATCGAAGCTGCCGAAGACATGCGCGCCGAATTGGATCGGCAGCGATAAGCGGTGCCTATAAAGCCCGCTACGACCGTCGGTTGCCGGGCCTACGACCTGAGCATGGCTAGCGAGGTTTATTTCGACATGCAGTGATGGATCGATGCGCGTACATGCCTGCGTCGTAAGCCGCACAATTGCGGCCGGATCATCACAGGCAACCAACTGCGCCAGCAACCACTGCATCACCTCATTCCGGCGCGCCGAATCGCTCGCTGACGGCGGGATGTCCTGGTTCTCGGCTGGAGTGTCCATCGTTCTCTCAGTATACTGCATTGAGCGAAATCTATCGGTTGTTGCATGGAGAACGATCGGCCGGCTTGCGCTAAACAAGCCAAAAGCACAAGAAATCTGCTATCATCACACAAGCACCGTTTCATCCCGAGGACCCATGGCAAACGTCGCACACAACCAATCGGCCGACCGATCAACCCACCTGCTGATGCGCTATCTGGGCGCAACATCGGCCGATCTTATCCTTCGTGGTCAGGCCGAACCCTACGATCTCTTCGCAGCGTATGCCCAGCTTGCCAGTGCTCGCTATGCCGTCTCCACCTACCTGCCGCGCCGGCTTTCCGCCCGCCAATCCGACCAGAGCGGCCCCTGGCTGGAATGGGTCAAGGTGCGTTGCTCTTCGCCGATGTGAGTGGTTCAACCGCTCTGGCCGAGCGCCTGAGCGCCCTTGGCCGCGAGGGGACTGAGATCGTCACCGCCACCTTGAACGATTATTTCGGCACGATGATCCGGATTATTCAGCAGGCCGGCGGCGATCTGCTTACCTTCGGCGGCGATGCGTTGCTGGTGTTGTTCAGCGGCGACGATCACAGCCTTGTGGCGGCCCACGTAGCCCTTGATCTGCTCCACGAGTTGCGCGATTTTCAGCGCCATGTCCCCGGAATCGGGACGTTTCCGCTCAGTATGCATATTGGTGTTGAGAGCGGCCGGTTGGCCCTGGTGAGCGCCGGAATGCCCGGTGCGTTGCGCTATAGTGCCATGGGCCACACCGTCAACAGCGTGGCCCGGGCCGAGGGTTACGGCGGCAGTGGTGAACTGGTGCTCGGCCCACATGCCTGGGCCGCAGTCGCCGATGTGGCGGAAGGCACGGCGGTAGCCGCCGGTTTTGTGCGCCTGCAACGGCTGCACCGCCGGCCCACGTGCCGCTGCGCCCAGCCGACGACCCGCAACCGCCGATGAGTCGCGAGGGCCTGGTGGAACTGGCCGCGCAACTCGACCGGATCGCACCATATCTGCCCGACACCTTGCTGGAGCGGATCATGGCCGACCCGCAGCGGCCCCGTGTCGAAGCCGATCTGCGCCCGGTCAGTGTACTCTTCGCCCAGATCGTCGGCCTGAGCGAACTGGTGGAGGATCTGCCGCCCGAACGGGCGCCGCCGTCGTCGATCGCTGTTTGCAGGCGCTTCAGGGCGCGATCCAGGCCTTCGGCGGCTTTGTCAATAAACTCGATCTGGCCGACGAAGGCGACAAACTGCTGGCGATCTTCGGCGCCCTGGTGGCCTACGAAGATCACGCCGAACGCGCCGCCCGCGCCGCCCTGGCCATGCAGCATGCCCTGGCCGAATTGATCACATCCGACGGCAACGCAGATCTGGCCCGCCTTCAGATGCGGATCGGGCTGAATACCGGCAATGTCTTCGCCGGGAATGTCGGCGCCGCCGAACGCAAAGAGTACACCGTGATGGGTGACGCAGTGAATGTCGCCGCACGAGTAATGTCGAGCGCCGCCTGGGGTGAGATCCGCGTTACCGCCGGCGCGGCCGCGATCGATACACTGGAACTGAGCGCGCCGATCGAGGTGGCGGTCAAAGGCAAGAGCGAGAAACTGACACTGTTACGGCTCGACGGCGAGCGCACCGGCGCCGTGATGGGCGTGATTGAAGCGCCGCTCGTTGGGCGCAGTGCTGAATTGGCGCTGCTGCGCGACTATCTTCATGCCGCCGCCGCAGGCTCCGGTCGCTCCGTGGCGATCATCGGCGAGGCCGGGATCGGCAAAACCCGCCTGGCCGCCGCATTGCTCGATGACGCGCAGGCTTCCGGCACGGCTGTGCATGCGGTGCGCTGCCATTCCTTCAATACCAGCACCCCCTACACACCCTGGGGCGATCTGCTGCGCGCATTATGCGCCATTCCGCCCAACGCCGGGCAGGCCGAACGCCAGGAGCGGCTCAGCAGCGCGCTGGAGGACGCCGGGGTCAACGCCGACGACTGGCTGCCTATTCTGGCCGATCTGGTGCGCGTGCGCGTCGATGACAATGTGATTGTGCGCGGACTCGATCCACAACAACGCCAGGAGCGGCGCTTTGAATTGGTGCTGACGCTGTTGCGCGCCGCCGCCCGCCGCTACCCGGCCGGATTGGTGCTGTTGTTCGACAATCTCCATTGGGCCGATCAGGTTTCGCGTGAGTTGTGGCGCTATGTCGCCGCCCACATCGCCGATGATGCGATTCTGCTGCTCGGCTTGCTGCGCGCAGATCCCGCGCCGAACAATGAACCGGACGCCCGAATCGAGCACGTCTTTCTGGGCGAACTCGATTCCGAATCATCTGCGGCCCTGATCGAACAGATCAAGCCCCACCTGCCTGCCGATCTGCGCGCGGCAATCATCAATCGCGCCGCCGGCAATCCGCTTTTCCTGGAGGAGTTGCTGCGCGCGGTGGGCAATGCCGGCGCCGCTGTCGATACGCTGCCCGATAGCTTGAGTGGGCTGTTGCTCGCTCGCCTTGATCGCCTCGATGAACGCTCGCGCTCGCTGCTGCGGATCGCCGCCGTGATCGGCCAGCGCTTCCCGATCGATGTCCTGCAGTCGTTACGGCCCGAAGAGTACAACCACCTGATCCAACAACTCCTGCACCTTGATGCCCAAGACCTTACCAGCACCGAGCGCGAGTCGCCCGAGCGTGTGCATCTGTTCCGCCACGCCTTGCTGCAAGAAGTGGCCTACCAGAGCCTGCTCTACGCCCGTCGCCGCGAACTGCACCGCAAGATCGGCGAGTATCTGGAGCGCCGCCATCACGAGACATTAGTGCGCCTACAGTCCGAATACGAGCGTACTCGCACAATGCCGCTGGTGCAGATCGGCCGCAATGGTTCTGTGCTCAGCCAGGCTGCTCGCGGCGACAATGCGGCGATCTTCTTGCTCGCCCATCACTACCGCCTGAGCGACAATCCCACCGCCGCCGTACCCTACCTGCTGCTCGCCGGCCATACCGCCCGCGACGACTACGCCAACGAACAGGCGGTGCAGTACTATCGCTGGGCGCTGGAACAGATCGACGATCCGAGCGATATTCAGGGTTGGGAAGCCCGCGAGGCCCTCGGCGACGTGCTCTGCACACTCGGGCGCTACGACGAAGCCCAGCAAGAGTACGCCGCCCTGCTGGCTTTGCCGGTCGAGTTGCCGCCCGCCGTCGCCGCCGAGGTGCTGCGATCATGGGGCGACGCGCTCGAAAAGCAGGGCCGCTACCAGGAGGCGTTGGAGAAGTTGCACGCCGCCGAAAATCTGGTCGAGGTCAACTTGAATCAGGTGCCGCCGCTGATGCTCTCGGCGATCAACGCCGACATCGCCACCGTCTTGCGGCTGCTCGGCAACTACGATCAAGCCCTGGCGATCTGCGAGGCCGGGCTGGCCCGTGTACGCACCGACCGGCGCAGCGCCGAGGATGAGCGGATCGAGGCCGATCTGCAACAGCAGATCGGGAGCATCCACGGTATGCGCGGCCACTACGAGCAGGCGCGCTTTCACTTCGAGAATGCACTCGGCGCCCTGGAAGCGATCGACGACTATTATGGCTGCGCCCGCATCCAGAACAATCTCGGCTACCTGGCCCAACTCCAGAGCCGCTACGCCGCCGCCGCCCGCCATTATGAACAGGCCGAAGATCTGGCGCGCAAAGTCAGCGCCCGCTACCTGCTGGCCGGGATTCAACTCAACGCCGCCTACGCCTACTATTGCCTCGATCGCTATCGCGAGGCCGCCGAAGCATGTATCGATGTCAAAACCATCTGCGCCGACATGGGCGATCGCGATGGGATCGCCAAGAGTGAAGATCTGCTCGGCAATATCGCCTACAATCGCGGCGATTATGCGCAGGCCCTGGCCCACTACGCAACGGCGCTCGAGATTCATACTGCCCTGGGCAGCACCTACCAGCAAGGCAATACCCTGGCGATGCGCGGCGCAGCCCTGATCGCGATCCAACGTACCGCCGAAGCATTGGAATGCGCCAATCAGGCCCTGGCGATCGCCGAACAGATCGACGCACCGCAACTCCGGCTTGAGGCCCGCCTGATCAATGCCGAGGCCCGCCTTAGCAGCGCCGATAATGCGCCGCAATTACTCGAACTCGATGCCGATCTGCATATCACCCAGGAACTGGCCGAACAGCTCGACAGCCGGCTCGATATGGGCGTGGCCCGCCGGCTGCGCGGGATCATCGCCGCCCGCCTGAAACAACCCGCCGATGCATACTTCAGCGCGGCCGAAAACGCCTTCGCCGCCGTCGGCAGCGCCTTTGAACAGGCCCGCACATGGGCGGCATGGGGGCAAGTGTTGCGCCTGCGAAACGATTCGCGCGCCGCTGCGTATCTAAAGCAGGCTGAGGAGACGTTTACTCAGATCGAGGCTGCCGGTGAACTCCACCGGCTCCACACCCACCACGAAAGGAGCGTCTAGTATGTCGCAGGAAGCAGTCCAGGCCGTGATCGGTCGCGCCGTTACCGATGCCGCCTTCCGCCAACGCTTGATCGACAATGCCCATGAAGCCTGTCAGGGCTATGACCTGACCACTGAAGAACTTGAGGCGCTCGAAGCCCTCGACGCCCAGAGCCTGGCCGAATTCGCCGGCAAACTCGACTCGCGCATCTCGAAGACCGGCGGCAAGGGCTTCCTCTAGAATGTCGGTAGAGTATTTGTACAGAATCCTTACGAGCCGGCGGCCCGAAACGCCCACAAATCCGATTACGCTACCGACGTTCTAGGCAAGCGGACAGAAGATATAGGCAATAGAATCCCGGGACGAGGCGAGAACGGTTCGGCGGCATATGCTGCCGGGCCGTTTTTGTTCGAATACCGAACGTGTTTGTAGGGCAGCATGAGTTTAGCCCATTGGCAGGGCTTAAATTACTGTTGCAGGTTGCAGGTTGCATGTGCAGCGCCGCAGGCGGTGCTGAGATCGTAATAGCATCACGTTAGGATCGGGAGGCTACGCCATATGCCGCATCTTCCAAGGGAGCCAACCCGGTGAGTTTACGGCTTAAAACCCTCTTTCTGATCTCACTTGCCTTTATCGCCCTGGTTGCCGCAGTTGCCGGGCTTGCCTCACGCGCCCTGCTCAACAGCTTCGTCGATCTTGAACAGCGTCTGACAACCGAACAATTGGCCCGCATCGGCGCTGTCTTCGATTCCGATCTGGACGCACTTAGCCTCACCGTCGCCGATTATGCCTACTGGGACGACACCTATGCCTTCGCTTCCGGCGCATCGGCGGATTACCTTGAGGCCAATTTCCCCCTCGAGGTTGTGGATTCGTTAGGGCTCAGCGCGGCGGTGTTTATCAGCGGCGAACAAGTTATCTACGCCAACAGCTACAACAGCGCAAGCGGCACTATTCAAGCAGCGCCCACGGAATTGATTCAAGCCTTGCAACCGGGCGGCGCCCTGAGCACGATCGCCGATCTTGATTCCGATCTGCGCGGGATCATGATCCTACCCAATGGCCCACAGATGATCGCAGTGCGGCATATTCTCGATAACAACCGCCACGGCCCAAGCGCCGGTTTGCTGCTCTTCGCTCGCCCGATCGATGCCCAACGTAGCGCCGGGATCGCCGCACAGATCGGCCTCGATCTGACGGTTGCATCTTTTGCCGATGCGCAATTCAGCCCGCTGGAGCGCGGCGAACTTGCCGCCGCCATCGCGGCTGATCCAACCCGCTTCACCTATGTCCTGCTGCACATCCAGGATAAGGGGCATCTGGTAGGCTCGACAATTATCAAGGATCTCAACGGCAATCCCGGCATCGTCTTCAAAGCCGTGATCCCGCGCAGTATCTTCGCTCAGGGTGAGATCAGCGCCCGCTCGCTGGTCTGGGTGGTGGTGCTGGCCGGGCTGGTGTTCGGCGTTTTAATTATGCTCATGCTTGAGCGCACCGTGCTGGCCCGCCTTGCCACCCTGAGCGCCGGAGTACGCCGGATCGAACAGAGCAGCGATCTTAGCCAGCGCCTACGCCTGAACGGCAACGATGAACTGTCCGGCCTCGCCAGGGCTATCAACGACCTGCTGAATGTGTTGGCGGCGACGCGCCAGGCTCTTGTCGAGGCCCGCGATCATGCGGAAGCGGCGAATGCCGCCAAAAGCGCGTTCCTCTCGAATATGAGCCACGAGTTGCGTACGCCGCTGAATGCGATCATCGGCTATAGTGAAATACTTGCCGAAGAAATCGCCGATATGGCGCATTCCGATGTACGCGCGGATCTCGACCGGATCAACACGTCCGGCAAACATTTGCTTGGTCTGGTGAATGATGTGCTCGATCTCTCTAAGATCGAAGCAGGGTATGTCGAATTGAATATGGAGCCGGTAGCAGTGGCGGATCTGGTTTATGTGACGATCGACAGCATCCGCTCGTTAGCCGATCAGAACCGCAATCAACTCCAGGTTCAGATCGCGCCCGAGATCGGGTATATGCAGACCGATCCGGTGCGGCTGCGCCAGATCCTGTTGAATCTGCTCGGCAATGCCTGTAAATTCACCCAGGACGGCCGGGTGGAACTTGATGTGCGCCTGCTGAATCACGACACGAAACCGCTGATTCAATTCAGTATCAGCGATACCGGCATCGGGATGAGTCGTGAACAACAGGCCCGACTGTTTCAACCGTTTGTGCAAGCCGACAGTTCAACCACCCGCAAATACGGCGGCACCGGGCTGGGCCTGGCGATCACCCGCCGGCTCTGCCAGATGATGCATGGCGATGTGACGGTCAAAAGCCGGATCGGCCACGGCTCAACCTTTGTCGTCGTCCTACCTCCCGGCAAACCCGCCGACACCTACGACTACACACCGCCGACGACTGCCGCAACCTGAGCCGTGATCGCCGCCTCAAGAGCCTGAATCCGGGCTGTCGCATCGGCGTGAATATTCCGTTGATCGTGGTGGATCTGGCGCCAGGTAGCGCGAAACCGCTGCGGAATATCGTTTTGCAACGCCGTTAGCACCTCTTCACGCAGCGCATCGAAATCCAGCTCCCACCAATGGGCCAGTTGCCCGCTCGGCCCCACGCCGGGCGGCGCAAAATCGGCCAGCAAGCGCCGCAATACCGCCTGCTCCAACTCGGCCCGCTGCCGGGCCAGATTGCTCACACTTAACACCAATCCATCGAGATTGGCCCGGGTCGGCGCCGGCAATGGCGGGATCGCCGGGCGCTTCGTTGCATCGCCGCTATGATCCAACTCGCGCCGATTGTTGCGTAGAAACGCCAACCAGTGCGGTTCGGCGGCCGGGATCACATGCGCGGGTGCCGCAACCAACGCCGTGCCTGCATCCCAGGCGGCCGCGCCTTGCGGCGCAAGAATGATCCGCGGGCCGGGCGGAAGGATGGGCGCCGCAACTTCCCACTGGGCTGGATCAGCGAGGCCTGCCGCACTGATATGGCGGGCCAGCGCGGGATGGCGTGCATTCAGCGTACTCAGATCGCGGCTGTAATCGGGCCGAATCACAATCGCCCAGCGGTCGGCCGGCGCACAAAACCACGCATACACATCCTCGGCGACGATCACCGGTCGCAACAACGCCACACTCGTGGGGTCAAAAATCACCAGCCGATTGCGTTCAGCCCGATCAACCAGCAATCCCGGCGCCAGAGCTACGCCCGGCTGAACAACAAACGCATCACCATTCGTCATGGGTTTCACCTCACGCCGCATGTCGCCCCTTTACGCCGCACGACTTCAGTGTTTACTTCGTTATGCAAACGGAAAGTGCTTACAATTCTCGTTCAGACAAAGCGAAGGGGATTATGTTAAAATAAGGGTCGGATAATCGACTGGATCGCAGCGATTCGGATGCTACACTCGCTGATCAACCGGCGCCTCGGACGCTATTATATCAAGGAGCTATTGGGGCGCGGCGGCATGGCAGCAGTCTATCGCGCCTCAGATACCGTCTTGCAGCGCGATGTGGCGTTGAAAATACTGTATCCGCACTACAGCGATGATGCCGAGCAGTTGGCGCGCTTCCAGCGTGAGGCCGTCACCGCAGCCGCACTTGAACACCCGCATATTGTGCCGGTCTATGACGTTGGTGAAGCCGACGGTATGACCTTTATCGCGATGAAGTTGCTCAGCGGGCAAACACTGCACGCGTATTTGCAAGCTGAGGGTTTTATCGAACCGGCGGAATTGGTGCAGATACTGACACCGATTGCGGCGGCACTTGATTACGCCCATAGTCGCGGCGTGATCCATCGCGATATCAAGCCGGCGAATATTATGCTCAGTGCCGAATCGGGTGGAATTCGGGCCATGCTTGCCGATTTCGGGATCGCCAGGCAACTTGACACACCCGGCCTGACTACCACCGGAGCCTTGATCGGGACACCCGACTACATGGCGCCCGAGCAGATCGCCGGTCGGTCGATCGATGCTGGTACCGATATTTATGCACTCGGCATGCTCGCCTTTCGCGCGCTGACCGGCCGGCGGGCCTTCGAGGGCAGCACCCAGGATGTGCTGCTGAGCCATCTTTACCACGATCCGCCCCGTCCTTCGAGCGTTCGGTCGAGCTTACCGCTGATGGTCGATAGCGTGATATTGCGCGCAGTGGCCCGAGATCCGGCCGATCGTTATGCGAGCGCCGGCGGATTTGTGCGGGCCTTGCAACAGGCACTCCAGGCGCCGCTTCCGGTCGCAACAACCGCTACAGCCGTCAACGCGGCTTCGGCGGTACAGGCCGGAAGCACCCGAAACAGTCAGGCAACTGCGGTCGGCGCCCGCCGGCATTGCAAGCGGGTGCACCGCCAACCGATCTTGGCGCCGGCGATAATGGCGGTCGTCGTCTCCCGCCGCCGAACGCAGGAGCCGGGGGCGAAGGCCGGCGCAATACTGGGCTTTGGATCCTGACGCTGATTCTCGCCACGATCGCCGGTGGTCTGGCGGTCGCACTCGGATTTGTGGTGGCGCGGGGCGACGATGTTGCGGCGAATCCGCCGATCGGGGTGATCGACACAGCCACGGCCACAGCGGAACCGGCGGTACCGACGAGTAGAAACGAGACAGCGACGGTCGCAACAGAGATACCGACTGCATCGCCGGAAGCGCCCACAGCCACTGCGGAACCGCCGACGCCGGAACCACAGGTTACAACCGCGCCGGTTGTCGTGCCGCCGACGGCGACGCCGAGCGTAACTGCGGCGCCAACCGCAACGGCGCCCCGGGGGTGGCAGCATGGATCAGGCACTGCAGGGCAAAC